>NZ_ATYM01000003.1:0-300000 GCF_000427685.1 Haloplanus natans DSM 17983 | reverse complement strand
GGGCACGAGGTATTCAGTCACATTCCCTTCGAAGGAGTGTTCTGCAAGAACTGCAACACGCAGGTCGAACTCCAGGAATCCCGAGAGACGCGCGGATACGAGGAGGCCGTCCTCGCCTGCTTTGACACCCACTCGACGTGGAACCTCCACGTCGACGAGAAGCTCCGTCGCGACCTACCCGATGGGTCGGCGCGGGTGAAGATCCTCGGCGCACCGGGTGCCTACGAGGTCGACTGGTGGAGTCCGGCACCCGGCGATGACTGGCAGCCGGTCGAGCGTGGTGAATTCGATGAGGTCGACGAACCAGCCGATATCTCCCATCTCGCGTAGGGCAAGCAGTCCCTGTGACTGTTTTTCACCCCCTGAGGGGTGCGGGGGTGCTCGAACGAGTCGCTCCCGAACAGACCGATGAGTAGACCTAGCGACACAGATTCGATCGAACAGTCACGCCCACCAAACGACTGCGACATCGCCTACGTCGGGTATCGGCAGAGCGGGCAGGCTATCGTTGAGAAACGTCCCGGCCAAGAACGGCTCACGCCAGAGCGGAGTCTCGCGCTGGTGAACCACAGTCCCTCGGGATTCGAATGGGGATATGGTGGTAGTGGTCCGGCACAACTCGCGCTCGCACTCCTCCTCGACTACACAGGTGACGAAGCGTTCGCCCTCGACCACTACCAGGCGTTCAAAACCGAGGTCGTGAGCCAGCTGGACTGTGCTGGGTCTGCTGGAAGCTGACGACTCACCGGGCCCGAGATCGACGCAGTCCTTCACGAAACACCCGGCGAGCCGGCCGCACCGTCCATCTAAATACCAATCACCGAAAGAAATCCATGTCAGAACAGACCCAACCATCTCGTGCGGATGGCGAATCGGCCGAAACCAGTGAACAGGCGACACGAACGGAATACGTCGAACGTAGTGACGTCGGCGTCTCCCTCACCGTGAAGCTTACTCGCGGGACTGGCACCCGCGATCAGGACAAAATCGTGGCCAAAGCGAAAGGCAAGACCCTCGAAGACGCTCGCGAGGACATGGAGATTCTTCGGGAGTACATCCATGATCTCGCTGAGGACGCCCGCCAGATCCAACCTGGGGAAGAAGACGGGTAACAGCGAGGGCTGTTTTTTGTCGCCTCAGCAGTGACGGAGGCGATCATCAGTGAGCAATCCTGACGGTCAATCGACGGACGTGAGCGAGCTTTCACCAGAACAACGGCTCGAACCCCCGAATACGCGACTGATCAACGCCGGTATCGTGACGATCAACGATATGGAGACGCTGCGAGCCTGCGTCGCCTACGAGAACGCGAATCAGCAACGGGTCCAGATCCTCCGCCGGCTTGAACAGCGGGCCAGCGAAATTCGCGCAGAAGACGATTGACGCAGCACTCGGGGCTGTCTGTCGGAGCCTCGGTGGGTGGAGGCTTGAATGAGATGAGCGATCGACCAGAGATCGATATTCAACGACAGACCGCGTTCGGTGACGATGGCCAACTCGAAGTAACCGAAACAAGCGTCGAGACCTCACTCGAAGACTTCGGCGCTGACGTGGATCATCGCGACCGGGATTCGCGTCTTGATCAGCCCGAGGCGAGTGAGTTCGGCGTCGACGATCGACCCGAAGTTGAGCAAACATCCGAGGGAGATCAGTCAACACTCTTCGCTGATACGGACGGGGATCAGCAGACCCTCGCTGGCGACGATGCAGCCGCTCGCTGTCTCTTCGAAGAATAGGCTTGCCTCTATCAGTTGGTTGTCTGATGAATTGTTATAGTCTGAATTATAATAGTCTGAATTCTAACTTTGAAGCGACGCTGAGGGGCTAATAGCCGGTAGTAGTTTTTCGACCCCCAGCAGGGGTGCGGGGAATCCGAACGCCCGCATGCAACAGATGGAGACTAATTCGACTACCGACCCACGAACAGTCGTACAGGATGCGAGTGAGCGATGGCAGGCGAGTACAGACCGCGTTGAGTACGTCGGGATGCGTGTCGACGGAACGCCGGTAGTACTGAACCTTATCACACACGAACGCCTCTCCCCTGATCGAAGTTTCGGTCTCGTGCGGCATAGCCCGGCGGGATTCGACTGGGGCTATACGGGAAGCGGACCGGCACAACTCGCCTGTGCACTCCTCCTCGATTACACCGACGACGAAACCGTCGCCGAGAAACACTATATCCAGTTCCGCGACGATGTGGTCAGTCAGTTGGTGTGTGATGGGCCGGCCGACTGCTGGCACCTCACCGGGGAGGATATCGAGGCGGCACTCGCTGAATTCGAAGAGTACCGAGCACTCACGCCAGATGGTGGGACGCCGTCATCGTCACTGCCGGCGAACTGGAGTGCGGTGAGCCGGACAGATCGGACAGTCTTCCAACGTCGGGATATCGACCACTACGTCGTCCTCGCCGAAGGGAGCGAAGAGTGGTTGATCATACTTTGTGCGCAGGGGGACCGGGCGTATCCCGCCCCGCTTGACCATCGAACACTTCCGGTCGAGAACGATCCTGCTTCAGCCGTTCAGGCACTCGTCGCTGAGAGTAACGACCTCGTCGAGCCAGAGGAGGACATCTGATTGAGAACATCCGACTCTCGCGGGCCACGTACCAGCTCATCGAACGCGCCGTCACGGCGCTGGAGTGCATCGGCCGAGAACTCGAGCGATACAACGACCGGCATGAGCGAACAGGCGGGGAAGACACCGACGAGACGAATCCCGGCGAATCATGACTGGCGAAGCGACGCTTGACGACTTCAAGGGCGAGACATCATCAGGAGAGTCCAGCTCGCTCACACTGGAAGAGCGACTCCTCACCCCGATCTCCCCGTCCATCGGTCTGCGGGTGATTCCCGGTCGCGAGGATCCGCTCTATCTCCAGAACCGGGGCACTGAGCGGTATCTGTTCCGCGACGATCACGACCGGTGGTTCATCCTTCAACCCTCGGCGAAGGACTCAGAAGCAGCGTTCGTCCGCTGGGTGTATCTCCCAGCAGACCGGCCCGAACGGCTGGCACAGTCGGCGCTTCGTCGACGAACAGAGATCGGCTATGATTACGTTCAGCGGTCGGCCGCACCAGATCCAGTCAGGTCGACGGTGACGGCGATGTTCGTCACGGAACCGTGGTCCGACACCGCCTACGAGTGTGGGTCGTGTGAGGCGCTGTTCGATACGCCACGAGGGCACGCCCTGCACTGCTGGGACGCACATCCGTGGGTGCCGAATCCTGAACAGGTGCGCCGTCGACGCCACGCCGACGAGTGAATTGAAGAGCCGAAGCCAGGTGTCGGGACCGTCCAGATGATTAACCAACAGTACTGGATTCTTGGGCGGGATGTTGGTTAAGAGTGGTTGTTTTTGCGCCCGTGAGAGGGGCGCAGGGCGCGTGATGAGAGCGCCGTCGCGGGTGACGAATTCAATTTCGAGGAGACAAAATGAAAGACCCAGAATCCAGAACCGTGTTCGCTGGCGTCGACGGACGAACCGATACAGAACTACCCGACTGGTACCGCCGGAAGAAAACGGTCGACGAACCGAAGTCCTTCGCCGAGACGATTCGTGACCTCCCGCAGGCCGTCGAGACGACAGTCGCATACCGGAATCCCTACTCCGACGAGTGGGTCGAAACGGATCGCTTCAACGCCTTAGTCGAGCCGACAAGAGCGCGCGACCACGCGACAGACGGCGAGCCCGACGCAGACCCACTATTTCACGTCCCTACGGACAGTTACGCGATCATCAATCCGGTCGACGTGTACAGGCCACTGGAGGAGGTCCTTCGCGAGGAGACCATCGACGGGTCGCCGCTCGGGAACGTGATGTTCGGCGAGGTTCGGCGCTACCGGGGCGGCGGCGAGGTTCACATGGACATCATGTTCGACGGCCTCGAGGTGCGCCTTCCTAGGCGGTCGGACCCGATCACGATAGGCGTGACCTCCGGCTACGACTTCTTCGGTGAGCACGCCGTCTACGTGGAGGGTTTCGCTCAGGACGGGTACTGCTCGAATTCGATGCGCTCGCTCACCGACAAGGAGGTCATCAAGCACGTCGGGGACGTTCGAGACTTCCGGACCTGGTGGGAGGAGATCCTCGCCCAGGTCGAACTCGTCGCCGACGACCTCTTCGAGTTCATCCGTGACGCCCAGGACATCGATCTCGAGTTCTCCGAGCTCCCGTTCACCATCACCGAGTTTTACGGCCTGCTGGGCTTCCCGGACTATCTCGCAGAGCGTGCTGCCGAGGATGCCGAGGCGAACGCTGTGTCGCCGTTCGAGATCGATATGTGGACGCTGCATTCCGGGGCGACGTACGCGCTCACTCACTTCTTCCAGGGCAAGGAGGGTGCGTCGTTGGACGGCTACGTCCGCACGGCCAACGACATCCTGTTCAACCCAGAAGGTACCATCGAACGCGTCGAGCGAGCCTACGAGGAGCAGCTGGAGGCGGACGGCGACGACGGGTCGCAGGCATCGCTCGCCGGTGAGCGGGCACTCGCGAGTATCGAGCGTGTCAGCGACGATCTACAGGAGAAGGTCGATCAGTTCGAGGAGCGGGAGGATGCGCTTCGTGAGCGGTTCCAGGACGCGATGAGCTGACGTCGCGACGATGCTGTAGTCGGCGGTCTGTTTCTCTCGCCCTCGTGGGGTGGAGGCCAACAGAGATGGCTCAGTCTACGGATACCAACGACGAGTTCCCGCCTGAGAAACGCCTCGAAGCGCCCAATCATCGACTGATCAAGGCCGGGATCGCAACGATCCCCGATATGGAGACACTCCAGGAGTGTGTTGCCTACGAGAACGCACACCAGAATCGGACGCAGATTCTGCGTCGGCTCCAGTGGAAGGCTGAAGAGTTGCGTGAGGACGAGAAGTAGCGATCGATATTAACCAACAATCGGAGTTAGCCAACACCTGGTGTTGGTTAACATTGAGAGTATCCCGTTTTTTCGGGGACCGGTGAAACTGCTATGGTTTCATGCCGCCTCACCGACTCAGCAATCCAAATACGACTACCCCGCCGACGCGTCATCGTCACGTGACCGCCGTCGAAGCGAGGGAAGTCGCTCTGCCGCCGTGTCGAGGAGGATGATGGTCCGAGTTCTGCCTCCCATATCGGCTTCTGATCGGGGTCACTCACCATTGAAGCGGCAATTACTGGATCGTATCCAGACGGCTTCGATCTCCTTATCAGGAGTATTGCCGAGGCAGGTGTGTTCGGTGGCAAGAGCGATGTTTACGTGAGTTCGGCCACGAATACTTCGAAGGCAACGAAAACGAGCGGATTCACTCTACGAACACGAGCGGACCACAGTAACCGGATGGCGACCGTTGACTGCCTTCCGCGAAAGCGTATGACTCCCCGCCCTACTTCTGACGGCCGAATTCAATCGGTCTGGGTCTCGTCGCTGACCATCAGCATCGGCGTCGTCACCGATCGCAGTAGACTCTCGGCAACGCTGCCCTGTAGGACTCGATCAGGACCGCGTCGGCGGTGTGACCACATAACCACCAGGTCGATATTAGCGGTCGTCACGAACTCGCGGAGCTGCGAGATGGGGAGTCCACTCTTCAAGTGCGTCCCGAAATCGATACCCGCAGCCTCCAGCGGTGCCTTCGCCGATCTGAGGAGCGCTTCACCGCGTTCACTCAGCTCTGACTCGACATCGGGCCGCGCGGGACATAGGTCGTATGACGACGCAAGCAGCCGACGGTCGACGACGTGTACCAAATGTAGCGTAGCGTCGAACTGCTCTGCAAAGTCGATTGCCATTTGTGGAACATTCCGGCCCTCCCTTTCACCGGCGATCGGAACGAGGATATCGTCGTAGGACATCAACTGCTCGCTAGCATGTGCCGCCAACACAGGACAGGTCGCGGTTCGAAGCACGGTCTCGGCGACGCTTCCGAAGACGTATCGCGGTAAGCCCGCCCGTCCGTGTGTCCCCATCGTGATGAGATCAATGTCGTTCGACTCCGCATATGACAGAATCGTCTCAGCCGGATTACCGCGTTCGACAGAGGCCCGGATCCCCACGCCCGCCTCGTCGGCAATCTGCTCTGCTGTCCGAACGGCTTCTCCCCCGAACGACTCGGTTTCGATCGTTTGGTCGGCGCTGTCTTCGAGGAATCTGAGCAGCCGCGGCGACACGACGTGCAAAGCGTGGATCGTCGCTTCGGAGACAGCTGCGATGCGCACTGCGTGCTTCGTTGCCTGCTTCGCTGCATCACTTCCATCAGTCGCGACGAGGATATTTTCTATCATTGCGTTGGAGTTCTTTACTTAACACTTCGGTGGTTGTTATCTCTGCACGTGTTGGACTCCATGGACAAGAAATTCGCGCGAATGGAGCTTGGGAGAGCGATTCGTCGGTACCCCGACTATTCGAACAGCTGAACCGCTTCGTCGTAGCGGGCGCTCGGTTCGTCCCAGTCGACGACCTCGAAGAAGTTGTCGATGAAGTCGCCACGGGCGGGACCGTAGTCGTGGTAGTACGAGTGCTCCCAGACGTCCAGCGCGAGGATGGGGTGCGAGCCCCAGAGCGCGCCCTGGTCGTGCTTGTCGACCACGACGTTGCGAAGCTGGTTCGAGAAGCTGTCGTACACCAGGAGTGCCCAGCCACCGGCGGCGCCGGCAGCGGCCTCGAATTCACCCTTCCAGGCCTCGTAGGAGCCGAAGTCCTCCTCGATGCGATCGGCGAGGTCACCGCTTGGCTCGTCGCCACCCTCCGGAGACATGCAGTTCCAGAAGAGGTCGTGGAGGATGTGCCCGGAGCCGTTGTGCGTGACGTTCCGAATCGCACCCGCCGAGGAGCCGAAGTCGCCGTCGTCACGGTTCGCTTCGAGCGTCTCCTCGGCGCTGTTCCAGCCGTTCACGTACCCCTGATGGTGGGTGTCGTGATGCCAGGTCAGTACCTGCTCGCTGATGTGCGGTTCGAGCGCGTCGTAGTCATACGGCAGGGGGTCAAGTTCGTAGTCAGTCATTCGTATCGCCGGTGTTCTCTACGAACGAGAGGAATATGAGCATTTTCTGTAGCCCATTATGGTAATTGTGCTATCATAAGTTTGCAGCCAAAAGACATCCTCTCTGCATCTCCAATATTGATCTACGCCGTCGACAGCTTGTCCGGCTTCCGACTGGTTTCCCTAGCGCGGCCGTCGTTCTCGTGTGACCTCCCCAATCCCAGCAGTTGCGGAGCAATTGGGACAGGCATACACACGACCGGCTTCATCACCGAATACCCGCGCGAAGCATTTCGAGACGTGGTTGCCACAGTTTTTACAGGTTGGCATTAACTGTCCCCTCGGGATTCTCTATTACTGCTTAGTGGATCTCCGTTGTTCCGTGGCTCGTTCGGGCGTTCGCCGCGAACTTGTGGTCCCCGCAATCGCAGTGAGCACTAATCGGGCATGATCTCTCTCGCTGGATATCGGATGCTGCGATAGCGGCGGCAGTTCGTAGCCAGTCATTCGTATGACTAATAGTATCAAGCAAGGAGAGGGATATGAAGATTTTCTGTAATTTATTTTGGCGAATTTGTCGTCACGAGCTAAATCCGGAAGATACCGTTGGCTACTGGGGATAACCAATAGACGACCACCAACATGACTGTTAAGATACAGGTATACAATCGTCGAGGCCCCTGTGATAATGGACATCACCCTGCCATACACATGCGAGTGCGCCAACTGTGGTTACTACATGACTGCCGACAGCCAGCGGAAACGTATTCGAGGCGTTGTGGGTGGAGATGTAATCTCGTTGTCGCTCGGGAGTGGCTGATATGAACTGTCGTTACTGTTTACCGAAAGTCACCAACTACGGAGGTAGCGACAGCCAGTACTAGCTTACAACAATCGGTATGACGGGAGAGGTGTCCAAAGTCGCAGGAGCGGTCGTTGAGTCCCAGAGCGGCGAATTGGTCACCGACCGTCGTCGCCGAATGTCGATTCGATGTCCGAGAGGTCTTGGATCGACCGGTCCGCGTGCCATGTGTATGGAACGTACGGTTCATCGTCGACGTTGAGCCAAATTTTGTGTCGTCGTGTGTAATTGTCCCACATGGGGCGGAGGCCAGTGTCGAACCGGTTGTCGAGAGAGCGCTGGGCCTTCTCGCTCAGATCCCACTCGAAGTCCTCGGACAACTCCCAGAACTCGCGGTAGAAGTCCGCGAATGGGGTACTCATTCGCATACTGCTCTCGTAGGTCTTTTTCACGTCATCGATGAGATTCTGTTCACGGATCCGTTCGCGCTCCTCTTCGTACCACTCCGAGACGGGCTTGGCCTTCTCCGCCCGCTCTGCGAGCCGTTCTGCCCGCAGCTTTTCGGTCGCCTCGCGGTCGAGTTCATACTCGCCGTGAACCGCGGAGTTGTGTCGGGCTTCGTCGTCAACTTTCTCCACGACCACCGCGTACGCGTCCTTCGCGTGTCGTGGGAGGACGTACCCGTCGTGGATGTCGTCGACTACGTTTTCGGGGTCGCGTTCGAGCGGATCACCCAGTCCCGAGCCACCACGCAGGTAGTTCAGGTACAGGTCGTAGTCGTCGAACTCCTTGGGCGTGCTGATGCCCTCCGGTCGACGGGTGATCTCCCCGTCAACCTTGGATTCGAACTCGCCGCTCTCCGGGTCGAGGTCGTGCTGGGGGTAGTCGTCCTGATTCTCGAAGCGCTCTTGCAGGTCGGTATCTGTGGCGTTGAGGATGTAGCCCGAGGCGGCCGGGTAGCCGCCGAACAGGCCGCCGTCGCTGGTCATGTACCCGTTGCCCATCTCGTAGAGCAGCCAGCGGCTCACGTCTTTGACCGTCCGCATCGACTCGAAGCCCGAGCCACCGGCCCGACGACCCGCGCCGCCCGTATTTGGCTTCACTGCCCGCCCAAGGAACGGTAGTGGCTCGACCCGTTCCCACGCTTCCGCGTCGCCCATGTCGCCCTCGGGGTTCCAGACGGCCGACGCGTGGGGTTCACCGTCCTCGACGTAGCGCGCGCCGACACCTTCACATGCAGCCTCGAAGGAGTTGACGGCGTGGAGTTTGTCGAACTGGTCGATGCCGCCGCCCTGCAACCAGTTCGACGTGTTGGCGTTGCCCGCGTTGATCTCCTCCCAGAAGCCCCGAGCGTAGTATCCTCGCGAGAGGTGTTGCCACAAGGGTGCCCACGCCGAGACGAGGAAGTGCCACGCGTAGGCGTGGGCCGTCTCCGTGTTCTGCGTGTTCGCCCACGAACCCACCGGCAAATGAAAATCACAGGCGTAGTACGCGCCGTCATTGACCCGCTCGTTGGGGATGACGGTCTGGGTGAGCATCACCCAGACGCCGCCTTGAATAGCTGCTGGCGTGCAGTTGTACGGATGCCACCCCCACTTGTTCGCCCCCTCAAACGACACTTGGAACGAACCATCCTCTCGGATGTGCAGTTCCGAGGGCGCATGCATCAGGTGATTCTCGTTCGCGTATTCGCGAGTCACATTCGCCTGTCCCTCGTAGAGGGCGTCGACGAAGGACGCGCCCCGGTAGGTGCCGGGTAACATCGTCTTCTTGATCCGCTTTCGGAAGCCTCTGCGACCGTCCTCAACTGCCTCACGAGACAGTTGTTTGAAGGTATCGACCCCGATGGAGCCGATCAGCTCTTTGACCGCATCCCGAATCATCAGACAGCCGGTCATGCGAGTCCGCTCGTCGAGTTTCAGGAAGTCCGGTGTCCGTGTTTTGGCGGGATACTCTTTCTTCCACGAATTGTACAGTTCGAACTCCTCACCGACTTTACGGGCCGTGTAGTAGGCGCCGTCGCCGAAACGGGACGCCTGCGAGACGTTCATGCTTCCGGGGCCGATGGCTCCGGTGTCGATGACGTGGTTGACGCCGCCTGCCCACGCGACGAGTTCTCCCTCGTGGAAGATGGGGATGAGTGTCATTAGATCACAAGGATGGACGTCTCCGACGTGGGGGTCGTTGTTGACGAAGATATCACCTGGCTCGATCTTCGGATTTTCCTCGTAATCGTGGTTGATAATGAATTTGATCGCCTCGCTCATCGTGTGGATGTGCACGATGATCCCCGTCGAGACGGCGATCGAGTCACCCTCCGGCGTGAATAGGCCATAGCACAGCTCGCCTTCCTGCTCGACGATGGGCGTCGCCGAGACTTCTTTCGATATCTCGCGCGCGGTCACCAGATCACCCCGGAGTCGGGCGTACAGCTGCTCGTACCGAATCGGGTCGTCCTGCTTCAGCGTGAGCGTCGACAGCCCATTGTAGTGATCCGTCGCCTCGGTCTTATCCTCAAGTTTGGCGAGTTGCTCGCGGAGCGTCTTGCCGTTCCAGCCGATTCCCTCGCCTCGTTGGCGTTTCTCTCGAACTTTGGTCAGTTCGCGTCGTGCGTCCGCACGTCGTTCTTCCGTCTTGGTCTGATCAGTCGAACTCATGAGTAGTGGCTGTGGGGTGAGATCGCGGTGGTTTCGGCGTCCCCGTTTGGGAGCCGAGCGGGACTACCCGTCATAGTCGAGTTCCTCCAAAATGATGGCGTTATCCCCGACGATGACATCGCCCGAGATGTCATCGTGGAGGAGTATCGACTGTGTCAGGTCGTCAATTCGTGCCTTGCCGGTCAGCGTCTTTTCGGAAATACCGATACAGATCCGATTTGCGTCGACATCGATTGCGAACTCAACGAGATCAGCAGTGTCATAGCCCTCTGGAAGGCAGTTGATACTGTAGTCGATGCCGTAGTTGATCATGGGGTTGACGGCCTGTATGAGGGCTCCGAGACACCGCACGGTTGGCAGTCGAAGGAAACAGACGGTGTCGTCCCCATCTACGACAGATTCGAGGACCTCCCTGACGGCCGGTTCCTGGTCGACCGACTTGATGATGATGATGGTGGTCATTGGCGGGGGCCGAAAAGGAGTGCACAGAAGTTGTGTTCAACGCGACGGAGCCGTTCGCTCAGCGTCGACCTGCTGATGTCCAGCTCGTTGGCGATCTCTTCGGCCGTCACCTCCTGTGGAACTTTGAAATACCCCATCTGGTAGGCCATCTCCAGTACCTCAAGCTGGGCGTCGGAGAGCTTCCCCGACATACTCTGCTTTATTTTGTCGCCCCCGAGTGGGAAGCCGACGCTCTCGGTCTGGGTTGTCCCGATGAGTTCGAGCGACCCGTGCTCGTCTTCGATGGTGTTGGCAACTTTCTTCAGATGATTCCAGTCGCGAACCGACGCCACGACCGACAGCTGGGAGTTCTCGCCGACGATACGGTGCGGAATCGCCTGCTGTTCAGTCAGTAGCGACAGCACGGAGACGTTCGCGAGCTCGGTCACGACACAGAGATAGTACATCTGCGAGTTGACCGTCGCCTGACTCATGTTGACGATGTCCATGTCGGGCAACTGGCCCGCGATGTCCGTCTCCGAGACGGTCTCGTCGAACTTGACCGTCAGAAAAAGGAAGACACCGCCGTCGGTGACCGGAAGCGCATTGTCGATCTCGATACTCTCGACCTGTTCGGAGACATCGAGGATGTGCGAAAGGATTCCGGCCAGACGAATCTGAAATTCGAATCTAAGCATGGTGTCAGGCGACTACCGTGTGATCGAGGTGTCGGCTCATCATGTCCGGTCTCTCATTGTGGGCCCATTCGATGCGGGACGATGCGGTACAGTGCGGTGAAACACGGGGGACAACCACATCGTCTTCCCGGTGCGCAACCCTGATAGTCGAGGCGTATGTTTTACCCCGACCAGTAGACCTAATGGTTACCACGAATCGACACGATATATGTATTCATCTTATCAACAGATACTGCCTTCGGTCGCTCACAGCGAATCGCGACGCGAGCCACGACGAGAGGGTGACAGTCGCCACCGGGGTGCAGTCGGCGGACGCCGGCACACCTGGAGACGGCGACGGCGACCCCGCTCAGTCGAGCGCCACGTCGGACGGTCGCTCCACGAGTTCGACACGGACGCCGTTCGCAGCCGCCGGATCGAGGAAGGCGACCCGCGCATCGCCCGCCCCGCGTCTGGGCGTCTCGTCGGCGAGTGGGACGCCCGCCGCGCGCAACGTCTCCAACTCGGCCTCGATATCCTCGACGCGGTAGGCGACGTGGTGGAGAAGCGCGTCGTCGTCCGCCGCGCGGAGGTCGGCCGCAATGTCGCTATCGTGGTCGACCGGTTCGACCAGTTCGACGAGACTCTCGCCGACCCGGATGAACGCGATATCGACGCCGAAAGCCGGGACGTGTTCGACGGCGCCGACATCGAGCCCAAGCAGTTCGAACAGCGCCTCGTTGGCGTCGATATCCGAAACGAGCACCCCCAAGTGGTCGATTTTGGTGATCATCGCAGTCAGGTGATTTCGCGCTCCTCGGCGGCCCAGTAGGGTTCGCGGAGCCGCTTCTTGTCGAGTTTTCCGTACGGCGTCGTCGGGAGCGACTCGACGATGTCGACGGACTTCGGCGTCTCGTAGTCGGCCAGCCGGTCGGCACAGAACGCGAGGAGTGCCGCTCGGTCCACGGTGTCGTCCTCCGGGACGACGACGGCCTTGACCGCCTCACCCCAGTCGTCGTCCGGTACGCCGATGACGGCGACGTTCGCGACCTGTTCGTGTTGCTGGATCACGTCTTCGACGGTAACCGAGTACACGTTCATCCCGCCGGTGATGATGACGTCGGAGTCGCGGTCGAGGATGTAGACGTAGCCGTCCTCGTCCATCCGGCCGATATCGCCGGTGTGGATCCAGCCGTCGACTATCGTCTCCTCGGTTCGCTCGGGCATCTCGTAGTACCCCGCCATAGAGTAGGCGCCACGGGCGAGGATTTCACCCGGCTCCCCGGTCGGAACCGGATCACCGTCGTCGTCAACGACGGTCACCTCACACATCGACGTGGGGAGACCACAGGACGAGAGCCGTTTCTCGTCGTCCGGGTCGTGGGCGTGTTTCGGCAGCACCGTGATAAGGTCCGGCGTTTCGTACTGGCCGTAGAACTGGACGAAGACGCGCCCCAGTCGGTCGAGTCCCTCCCGCAGTCGAGCCGGCTTCATCGGGGCGGCGCCGTAGGCGAGCGTCTCCAGCGTCGTGGTGTCGTACGACTCCTCGCCGAGCAGGTCGAGGACGCGATAGATCATCGTCGGCACCATGAACGTCCACGACACCCCCTCGTGCTCGATGGTTTCGAGCGCACGCCGGGCGTCGAACCCTTGCGTGACAACGTGGCGACACCCCTGCGTGAGTCCACCGGCCATGATGAGTCCGGCCGAGTGCGGCAGGGGCGTCATCAACAACAGCGTCTCGCGCGGGCAGATGTCGAGTTCGACGGCGTGGGCGAACGCGTTCAACGCGAGGTTCTCCTGTGTGTGTTTCACCCCCTTCGGATCGCCGGTCGTGCCGCCGGTGTGGAAGATGCCCGCGAGCGTCTCCCGACCGACCGACACCGCCGGTGGTTCGGGAGTTACCTCGTCGAGAAGCCGGTCGAATCGAACGGTCCGATACTGCTCCGCAATCGAGGCCGGAGCGTAGGCGTCGACGGTGATCACGTGTTCCAGCGTCGGTACGTTCGGCGCGACTGTCGCGATGGTCTCGACGAAGTTCGGACCGACGACGACGGCGCTCGCGTCGCTGTTTGCCAGCATATACTCGATGTCGCCTGCCGAGAGCATGTCGTTCAGCGGGACTTTCACGAGGCCGGCGCGTGTAAGTCCGATATCAGTGATGGGGTACTCCAGCCGGTTCGACATGAGAACGCCCACGCGATCCGGCGTTTCGAGGCCGCATTCGCGGAGTGCAGCAGCAGCGCGGGCCGACCGTGAGTCGAGTTCGGCGTAGGTCAGCGTCTCGCCGTCGAACGTGATGGCGGGCGCAGTTGCGTGCCGACGGAGCGTGGACTCGTAGAGGCCCTTCAGCGTCGGGGGACGGTGTTCAGACATCGTTGGCTCCGGTGGTGGTGTCGGTGAGAGGCATCTGAGGAAAGGCGGCTGGGGCTCGGTTACGCCGACTCGGGCGTCGGAATCGGTTCCCCGATCCACTCCTCGTAGAACGTCTCGATGTCGGGCTCGAACTCGTGGATGAGCGGGTAGCCCGGCATGACGTTCGTCACTTCGAGCAGCGTGTTACAGCCGGGACAAAAGAACTCCCGCAGTTCCATGTAATCCGGATGCGGATGCATCTGCTCGGGGTAGATTTCGAGGTACTGTTCCTCCGTGTCCCGGACGTTGATCAGCGCGTCCGCCTTCCAGTTCTGGTCGTGTTCGCAGAACTCGTGGCCGCAGTCGCACTTGATGACCCAGCGGTCCGCCGACTTCGCGACGACGTACAGATGGTCGGCGTACGGGATGATGATCGGGTCATCCCAGTCGACCCGCTCCTGCAGGACGTCCCGGACCTTCTGGAACCGGTCGGCGTCCTTGAAATCGCTCATCATGTCGTGGAGCTGATTCCACTCCAGATTGTCGTCGACGAGATCCTCGATGTGTTCGCGTGGGTATGATTCTGGCATTGTCTCTCACCTCAGTCGTCGTCAGTCGCTGTTCCGGTGGTGACTCCACCGAACGATGCAGTCGGGCTCGAGAGCTCCTGAATCGACCGGTCGGCGTTCCATGTGTACGGCACTCGCGGCTCGTCGTCGCGGCCGATGTCCAGCCACGTTTCGTGACCGTGGGTCGGGTTGTCCCACTTCATCTTCGTGCCGCTCTTGAATCGACCCTCGAGGGAGCGCTGGGCTTTCTCGCTCAGGTCCCACTCGAAGTCGTCGGGCAGTTCCCAGAACTCGTGGTAGAAGTCGGTGAACTGCTTGCTCATGCGCATACTGCTCTCGTAGGTCTTTTTCACGTCGTCGATGAGGTCCTGCTCGCGAATTCGCTCGCGCTCCTCGTCGTACCACTCGGAGACGGGCTGGGCCTTCTCGGCCCGTTCGGTCATCCGTTCGGCCCGGAGTTCCTCGGTCGCCTCGCGGTCGAGTTCGTACTCGCCGTGGACCGCGGAGTTGTGTCGGGCTTCGTCGTCGACTCTCTCCACGACCACCGCGTACGCGTCTTTCGCGTGCCGCGGCAGGACGTACCCGTCGTGGATGTCGTCGACTACGTCTTCGGGGTCGCGTTCGAGCGGGTCACCTAGTCCCGAGCCACCACGCAGGTAGTTCAGGTACAGGTCGTAGTCGTCGAACTCCTTGGGCGTGCTGATGCCCTCCGGTCGACGGGTGATCTCCCCGTCGATTTTCGACTCGAACTCGCCGCTCTCCGGGTCGAGGTCGTGCTGGGGGTAGTCCTCCTGATTCTCGAAGCGCTCCTGCAGATCCGTGTTCTGGGCATTGAGGATGTACCCCGAGGCGGCCGGATAGCCGCCGAAGAGGCCACCGTCGCTGGTCATGTACCCGTTGCCCATCTCGTAGAGCAACCAGCGGCTCACGTCCTTGACCGTCCGCATCGACTCGAAGCCGGACCCGCCGGCCCGCCGCCCCGCGCCGCCGGTGTTCGGCTTCACCGACCGACCGAGGAACGGGAGCGGTTCGGTCATCTCCCAGACCTCGGCGTCGCCCATGTCACCCTCCGGGTTCCAGATGGCCGCGGCGTGCGGTTCGCCGTCCTCGACGTAGCGTGCGCCGACACCCTCACACGCCGACTCGAAGGAGTTGACGGCGTGGAGTTTGTCGAACTGGTCGATGCCGCCGCCCTGCAGCCAGTTCGAGGTGTTGGCGTTGCCGGCGTTGATCTCCTCCCAGAAGCCGCGTGCGAAGTAGCCGCGTGACAGGTGTTGCCACAAGGGTGCCCACGCCGAGACGAGGAAGTGCCACGCGTAGGCGTGAGCCGTCTCCGTGTTCTGGGTATTCGCCCACGACCCCACCGGGAGGTGAAAGTCACAGCTGTAGTACGCGCCGTCGTTGACGTTCGAGTTCGGGATGACGGTCTGGGTGAGCATCACCCAGATACCGCCCTGAATGGCCGCAGGCGTGCAGTTGTACGGATGCCACCCCCACTTGTTCGCCCCCTCAAACGACACTTGGAACGAGCCGTCCTCCCGGACGTGCAGTTCCGAGGGTGCGTGCATCAGGTGGTTCTCGTTCGCGTAGGCGCGTGTCAGGTTACTCTGCCCCTCGTAGAGGGCGTCGACGAAGGACGCGCCCCGGTACGTGCCGGGGAGCATCGTCTTCCGGATGCGGTTCCTGAAGCCACGGCGGCCGTCCTCAATGGCCTCGCGAGAGAGCTGTTTGAACGTCTCGACGCCGTACTCGTCGATGATGTCGTTGACTGCGTTCCGAATCATCAGACAGCCGGTCATGCGAGTCCGCTCGTCGAGTTTCAGGAAGTCCGGCGTCCGCGTCTTGTCGGGATAGTCCTTCTTCCACGAGTTGTACAGCTCCAGATCCTCGCCGATTTTGCGGGCGGTGTAGTGGGCGCCGTCGCCGAAGCGGGACGCCTGCGAGACGTTCATGCTCCCAGGACCGATGGCCCCGGTGTCGATGACGTGGTTGACGCCACCTGCCCACGCGACGAGCTCTCCCTCGTGGAAGATGGGAATCATCGTCATGATGTCACACGGGTGAACGTCGCCGACGTGTGGATCGTTGTTGACGAAGACATCGCCGGGTTCGATCCCGGGACTCTCCTCGTAGTCGTGGTTGATCATGTACTTGATCGCCTCGCTCATCGTGTGGATGTGCACGATGATCCCCGTCGAGACGGCGATGGAATCGCCCTCCGGCGTGAACAGGCCGTAACAGAGTTCACCCTCCTGCTCGACGATGGGCGTCGCGGCCACCTCCTTCGACGTCTCGCGCGCGGTCACGAGGTCACCCCGGAGCTGGGCGAACATCTGTTCGTACTCTATCGGCCGCTCGCGTTTCATTTCGAGCTTCTCGAAGCCGGCGTAGTGGCCCGTCTCCTCCGTTCGTTCTTCGAGGTCCTCGAACTGCTCGCGGAGCGACTGGCCACCCCAGCCGATCCCTTTGCCGTTCGCCTGCTTCTCGTGGACCTTTTCTTTCTCGCGTCGCATCCGGGGGAAGTTCTCTTCCCCATGTTGTGTCGAACTCATTGTGTGCTTAGTTGCGTCGGTTACGTTGGCATCTGTTCTGAGCCAGATACGGGCTCGTACAGTGCACCTGCCCCCCGAGTCGCTCGCTGGGAACGACGAGCGGGACAGATGCATCTCTGCACGAGAGCGGTCGCCCGCTCTCACTCCGTCCGGGTCAGGTGGTGGACGCGGTGCTCGTCGAGCCAGGTTTCACAGTCCGGCGGGAGGGCGTACGTCGTGGCGGCCCCCTCCATGATCGCCGGACCCTGCAACTCGTTGCCGGGCTGGAGCGCGTGGAGGTCGTAGATATCGGTCTCCAGCCACTCGCCGTCCCAGTAGGCTTCTCGGGAGTGTTTGTACGCCTCTTCAGGCGGCTCGGATCCGACCGGCCGTTCCGTCGGAATCTCCGGTTTCACCACGTCTCGGACGCCGCGAACGGACGCCTGCGTGATCGTGTGACCGAGTTCCGGCGAGCGAGCCTCCTCGGAGTACTGACGGCGGTACCCCTCCTCGAAAGTGTCGAGAAGTCGTTCGAGTTTCTGCGGCGAGTCGGCGCGGGACACCGGCGACTCGATGTCGATGCTGTTGAGTTGGCCCTGGTACTGACCGAGGATGTTGTACTGGAACTCGATTTCGCTCCGCCCGATGTTGCTGTTCTCGAACTCGTTTTCGACCTTCTGTTCGAGGTTCTTCCAGACTTCTGTCAGCTTCGCGCCGGCGGTTTCCGCGGCCTCCTCCATCGTGAGGTCGGCGTCGATGTCGATGCTTGTGGTCTGGTCGTAGCGGTACTCGTAGTCCGCAGCACCACAGCCGAACGCCGAGAAGCCGGCCGCCCACTCGGGGATGAGTACCTCGTCGAATCCTAGATCCTTGGTGTAGCCGGCGGTGTGGACCGGGCCGCCACCGCCGTACGAGAGGCACTTGAAATTCGACGGGGCGTACCCCTCGCCGGTCACGACGGCTTCGAGGTCGTTCCGGAGTTTGCTCTCGAGGATGTCGATGACTCCCTGTGCGGCCTCGTAGATGCCCATGTTGAGCGGGTCGGCGATCTGTTCTTTGATCTCGCGTTCGGCCACGTCGCGGTCGATGGGCATATCGCCGCCGAGGAAGTTGTCCGGGTTGATCCAGCCCATCGCCACATGGCAGTCCGTCACCGTCACCGTCTCGACATCGGTTTCGACCGCGCTGACGCCGACCTGATCGCCCGCGCTCTCCGGGCCGAGTTCGATTTTATCGAACGTGGGATTCACTCGGACGTAACTGCCCGTCCCTGCCCCGACGCTCTCCATGTTCACCATCGGCAGCGACAGAAGCAGACGCGCCATCTCTGGGCTGTAGTCGATCTGCCAGTCGTTATCGATGATGATGCCCATGTCGAAACTGGTGCCACCGATGTCGGTACAGACCAGATTCTCGTATCCGAGTTTCTGCCCGAAGTAGTTGGCACCGATCATCCCACCGATGGGCCCGGAGATCAGCGTTCGAGCCAGTTCGTTGGCGTTGATGTCGATGGTCCCGCCGTGACTCGCCATGACGCGAACGCCGACTTCCCCTCCTTGATCGTCGACAGCCTCCTGAATGTTCGACAATTGGTCACGCGACGGTTCGGCAGCGAACGCCTCCGCTGTGACCGTGTTCAGCCGTTCCGACTCCTTCAGCGTCGGGTAGTACTCGCTGGAGAGCATGACCGACGTTTCCGCCCCTCGTTCTTCGATGATCTCGATCGCAATCTCCTCGGTTCGATGTTCGTGCTCCCCGTTCTTGTACGAGTGGAGGTACATGACGACGATGTGGTCAACCCCTTGGTCCAGGAGGTCGTTGACACCCTCTCGAACGTCGTCCTCGTAAAGCGGAACCAGCGTGTTCCCCTTAACGTCGATACGCTCCCGAACGCCGCGGATTCGGTTGCGCGGGATCAGGGGATCGGGGTGTTTGTGCGTGTTGACGTGGAGCCGGTCGGAGTAGGAGTAGCCGGTGTACGACTGTCGGCCACGTCCCATTCGGAGCGTGTCCTCCATCCCGCCGGTGATGAGGATCCCCACATCGACTTCGCTCTCCCGTTCGACGAGTCGGTTAAGCATCGCTGTCCCGGAGTACACCGTGGACACGAGGTTCGGGAACCCCTCGGCAACACTGAGGTTCCAGTCTTCAAGAGCATCCTGCGATGATTTGAGAAATCCACGGGACTCGTCGTCGGGAGTCGTTTTGGCTTTCCCGACGGTGAACTCGCCATTCGAGTCCATGAGGAACGTATCCGTCATCGTCCCTCCAGCGTCGATGGACAGGATCTCCGCGTTGTGGTGCTCGGACGGATCGTCTTCTGAACTTGCCATCACCCACCTCGAACAATGGTAGAGTGATAGTCATTATCACGAAGTCGAACGACGGACGATAACAGGCAGCGACACTCGACGATATATGTTTACTGTTTAATTGTTATGGACACCCGGTGCCGAAACGTGGACAGAGAGACCATCTCGGACGATTAGCAGGAGAGGTGAGACGTAGAGGTGGCCGGCACTAAGAGCCTCTGCACGTTCAGGCGGAAGCCGATTCCCTGATCTGCCACTCTTGCGCCTGGTGACGGTCGAAAGCGGGTTTTCGAGACATCAAACGGCGATGAACTTATATCTCTGTTTGCCATATGGTAAACTGCATCCTCGGAGTGGATGCATGGCCCCCGAACCCCGGCGGTCGAAGTACTTCGCAATTGAGGGGCAACCGTGGTTGGCATCACCACTGGACGCCTCTCCGATTCTTTATCTACTGCGGTGAAGGGCGCTAAAACCTCGCGCTTCAGCGCGGGGATACAGCGCCCGTCTTCGGTTACTTTCACTGTGCATGGCGAAGGTTCAGATCCCATCGCGTCATATTCGGGGATGTGCGCGGAAAACTGGCAGTCGACTCGGTGTTTGCCACGGCGAGAGCCAAAATCAAAACAGTGAGCCGACCGCGCCGACCGACACAAACCAACCAGATAACTCGCTACCCCACGCCGGGGACGAGTATCGGTAGCGTGGCACTGCCAGTGCCGTCGGTCACAAACCTTAGATTCCCAACCATCGGAAGTGACCGGAGCAACATCGGAACCTCGGGAAGCGTCGCCCTTTAGGCCGGCGAGGATGTCACACTGGCCTGTTACTCCCTGCGTAATATTGCTGTAGCGAGTCGCGTGGGCAAGTCAACTCTCGCCCATTGCTTACTTTCCGAAATATTGTTTTCCAAGTGGAAAATATTTATCCGACTCCTTCTTAGAGGCGTTACTACACGATGATCGAGCGAATTGGTTTCCGAGGTGACGAAGGGAATGGTTGATACGGATCGCCGCGTCGTCGTGCTTGGAATTGCCCGAATGGCCGACGCGGTCGGGAATTCATTTCTTATCGTCGTTCTTCCACTCTACGTGGCCAGTGGTGCGGTTACAGGGGGACATTCGGCCTCACCGAGGCCTTCGTCTCAGGACTCGTCCTCGCTCTCTTTGGGTTCGTCAGTAGTGTCGTCCAGCCGATCGCTGGGCGTCTATCGGACAGGGCAGGAAAACGAAAACTGTTCGTCATCGTCGGATTGGCCATACTCGCGCTCACCGACCTTGCGTTCTCGGTTGCCGGGAGCTACGTAAGTCTCATGCTCATCCGAGTAATTCAGGGGATCGCCGCCGCCCTGACGATCACTGCCAGCATTGCGCTCGTGAACGAACTGAGTGCATCGAAGAGTCGTGGTGGAAACATGGGTGTCTACAACGCCTTTCGACTGACGGGATTTGGTGCTGGACCACTCGCTGCAGGTGTCATCGTCGAAGGCGGACCGTATCAACTGTCGTTCGGAACCAATATTCAGGTGAGCGGATTTGATGCTGCGTTTGCAACTGCGGCATTCGCCGCGCTAGCGAGTATTCTATTAGTCCAAGTACTGGTCTCTGATCCGGAAGAGACGATGCCGACAAGCGACGACGTTGCTCTAGCCGTTCGCGATCAAACCGGTCGTCACCTGTTGGATCCGATTTTCACGTTGGGGCTGGCCACCCTTGCCATGTCGACATGCATCGCGCTATTAGCGCCGATACAGCCGACAGTAAATGACCGGCTCGGTCAGGGGGCGATTCTCTTCTCGATTCAGTTTGCAGCGTTTATCGGCGCACTAGCGGTGACACAACCGATTGTTGGAACGGCCAGTGACCGGATAGGACGCCGCCTGTTCATCATTGCAGGACTCGCCTTCCTCGTCCCAACTACTCTCGTCCAAGGTATAGTTGTCGAGCCGTGGCAGATGATCGTGGCTCGGATTCTTCAGGGAGTGAGCGGGGCGATGGTCTTTGCACCAGCACTCGCCTTAGCCGGGGACCTAGCAAAAAAGGGCCAATCCGGTGCACAGCTTTCCGTTCTTACGGTTGCATTCGGACTCGGAATCTCTTTTGGTCAAGTTATATCCGGCTTTCTCATCAGATACGGATTTATCACTCCATTTGCCTTCGGTGGTGCGCTCGCAGTGATTGGATTCGTTCTCGTGTCGACTCAAGTTGAAGAACCGACTGCAGAATCCAGCGTACAGACTACTGGCCCAGCAGACTAGTGAGTATGCGATACTTCTCGAGCGTTAAGACGTCAGCCAGAGGCTGCCGCTATTCCATCTCGCTCCCGCCGTTGACGGGCGTATAGGTCCCGGTCACGAACTGGGCGTCCTTACCGGAGAGTGCGGCAATCGCGTGGGCGACATCCTCGGGTTGAGCCACCCGATCCATCGGAGTCTGTGACGCGACGTGCTCGCGTACCTCGTCGATGCGATCAGCCGTGGCGTCAGTTTCGACCAGTCCCGGCGCCACGACGTTCGCGGTGATGCCGTGGGGACCGTACTCTTGGGCGATGTATTTGGCGAACGTGTCAAGGCCGCCCTTGGCCGTGCCGTGGGCGATGAATCCCGGTGTCGGACTCTCGCCGGCACCGCTCGAGACGTACACCACGCGGCCGTACTCCTGCTCGACCATGTGTGGTAACACCGCTTTCGAGACGGTGAAGGCAGCCTTGAGTTCGGCGTCGAGTTTCGACGAGAACTCATCCCAACTCATCGACTCGAATGGCTCGACCGCAAACGGCATGTTCGCGTTGTTGACGAGCACATCGATCCGCCCCCACTGGTCGAGGACGCCCTCAACCATTCGCTCGACCGCGTCCTCGTCTCGAACGTCGGCTTGCGCGACGAGTGCCTCGCCGCCGGCGTCACTGATCTCCTCAGCCACCGCGTGCGCTTCCGTCTCGCTAGAGCGATAGTTGATGACGACCTTCGCGCCACGGTCGGCGAGCAGTTTCACCGTCTCAGCTCCGATTCCGCGGCTACTTCCTGTCACTAGTGCCACACGGTCAGCAAACTCAGACTCAGACATCGTCCGATTTGTTGCCGTTGGCGGGCAAGAATCTGTCGTATGACGATTTCTACAGTGTTGAGAGGGATATATCTGAGCTAATATAAAGTAGCAGAATCAAACTGTGGATTTCAGAGTAGCAATAAACCGACCCTCGACCCGAGGGCACTCTCCGGTATCGCTGGTCTGCTTTGAATCGACCTGAAAAGGCGAGCTATGGCCTTATATTCCCAAATCTCATAGTTTGTATCATGGCATATCGACTCGTGCGTGGGTGTCCGAAACCCGACGAATTCCCCGAGCTGCGTGAACGACTTGATACTGGTGAAATCGAGCAGATGAATCCCTTCGGACGTGCAATGACAAAGTCTCTAAACAATGCACGTTTCGACCCAGATACGGGAGAGGCTGTCTGGGTCGAGGAGGATTACTATACGCCACCGCTCGCAATGGAACGTGAAGTTCTGGGCCAGTATTTCGACGACCTCGTAGTGGTTGAGGAGAATGTAAGGGAGACAGAAGGCTGGGAACGAATCGAAAAGTACCCACCGCTATGGGACGAGATCGCTGGTGAAGCGTAGACATCCGATGTGTAGATCTATCCGAGACAGGCCAAACTATCCCCCATCGTTATCATGGGCAACTTCCTCAGGCTGTAGTAATTGGATATGACGAGGACTAGTCGACCGGAGATTCCCGAAGAAACCTACGAAGACCTGATGCAAGCGACTGCTCGTGCGCTGTGTGAACACGGGTACAGCCGCCTCCGGGTACGAGACATTGACGAGTATTTCGGGAAAAGCCGTCAACTTATCAATCACTACTACGACGGCAAAGACGATCTGATCGAGGCTGTTCTCAAGTATCTACTTGAAGAATATGAGCGTGGGATTGCGGTCGGAGATGATGTCGACCCCGAACAGCAACTCGACAGCTACATTCAGCAATTTTTCTATGGACCGGATCTCGAGAACTTCGACCATTGGGCGTTCGTCACGGCACTCATCGAACTTCGCTCACAGGCACAACACTATCCCCGGCATCAAGAATTACTACTGGAGAATTACTTCCATCTCAAAGGGATTCTCGTCGCGATCATCGAAAGAGGGATTGAGGAGGGAGAGTTCCAAGATGTCGATGCAGATACGTTTGCGACCGCCATCAACGATGTCATCTCCACATCCCGAATGCGAAAAGTATGTCTCGGAGATGACGAAGCAATCGAAAGAGGCCGTGAAATCCTCGATAGGATCATTCTCCCACAACTACTCGGTGAACTAGACGGCAACTGATCGGACTTCTGGTGCTGGACGTGCCAGTAACATCTACCGGTTGGTTCAGTCATTTCGGTATTATTCGAATAGCCCTGCCACATACCGTCCCTGTATGCAACAGATCCATCTGAAACCATCAATAATTTAATACAATACCAACCTGTCAGAAAGGTATTCCCAGCGATCAGAGTGTCTACTTCCCGCCGGCATGAGGGTAGCGACCCATCTACTCAGCGTGAAGCCACGAAGGAGCGCAGAACCCATTTAGCGGGTGAGCGACTACACAAGGTAATGGACGAGTCGCCTTCCGCACAGACCCACTCTCGCATCTATACGGCACCACGAACGGACGTCTCGCAGAACCAGGGCAAGTTCCGGATCCACTTCAACTTCCCCGGCCGTGCCGTCCCCGATCACGACGACCACGGCTACGGGCCGCTCGCGACGGTCGTGGAGTCGTTCATGGACCCCGGGACCCTGATCCGGATGCACCAGCACAAAAACGAGGAGATCATCTCGTGGGTGCCCAAGGGCGTGATGCGCCACGACGACCGCCAGGGCAACCAACTGGTCACCGATTCCGACCATCTGATGGTGATGAACGCCGGCAGCGGCTTATGGCACTCCGAGGAGACGCTCGCCGACGACCCGCCGCTGCGAATGCTCCAGATCTTCGTCCGCCCGCACAGCCTCGACCTCGACCCTGGTATTCAGCACGAGCCGATCCCCAACCCGGTCGCCGGCGAGTGGCGTCACCTGGTCGGCCCCGAGGGCACCGACGCCCCGTTGTACGTGCGGAACGACGTCGACTTCTACGACTGTCGACTCGCAGCCGGAGCAACGACCACGCTCCCGTCGCGACCGGGCCGCCACACCTACCTGTACGTGTTCGACGGGGCCGTCGAAGTCGGTGATGAGTCAGTCGAGTACACCGAGAGCGCACTCGTGACCGGCGACGACGATGTGGCGGTCACGGCAACCGAGGACGCCACCATCGTCGCGTTCAGCATCAATCCCGACGCGCCGGTCACGCGCCAGGGCACCATCGGCCGCTGAGACACCGGCGGACCGGCTGTGGATTGTTTTTCTGCCCCCTGAGAGGGTGAGGGCTTCAGCGAACGCCCTCGCAGTCAGGTGATTCCCGTGAGTCAACAACAGTCACCGAGAGAGGTCTCGATCGACGAGATTCCCGTCGATATCGCGAACACGCAGTCCGGCGACGTCCACGCAAGCGACGTTCCCGAGGAGATCCAGTCGCTGACCCGTGCGCTGGCAGGTACGGAGCCGCCGACAAACCCGCTCGTCGTGCTGAAAGCGGCGCGCTGGTGGTATATCCATGGGAAGGGCGGAGCTGATCCTGCGTTTCAGTGGGCGATCGAGTGGGCCCGCCACCTCGAAACCGACACGCCCAGCGACGTGGATCGGTTCGACGAGTTCCTCGAATATCTCGTCACAGTCGGCTTCGCGGACGATACAGCCGAGCTTCGATAGCGTTCCTCGAGGGTTGTTCATCCCCCCTGAGGGGTGCGGCGCGTTCTGAACTGGCGAAATCGCGTTCAACCGATTCAGTGACCACTATGTCCACGACCAGAGACTCGTCGGTCTCCTTCGACCAGACCGACACGCGATCCGACGAGATGAACAGTACCATCGAACAGTGGATCGACGACCTCGTCGCCGGCGTCGACGACGCACAGGCCAGCGCCGAGTTCCAGGAGTGGCTGGACGTTCAGAGCCGCTTCCACGACTACTCCTACCGGAACACGCTGCTGATCAAGCGGCAGTACCCCGACGCGACAACGGTCGCCGGCTACCGGACGTGGCAGGAGGAGTTCGACCGGCACGTCCAGGAGGGGGAGTCGGCCATCTGGATCTGGGCGCCGATCATCACCAAGCAATGTCCAGAGTGCGAAAACTCGCCAAGCTACCACGAGGACACCGACTGTGAGTACGACGAGACACCGCCCGAAGAGTGGTCCGAGGGGCTGGTCGGGTTCAAGCCTGCGCCGGTGTTCGACGTCTCTCAGACCGAAGGCGAACCACTTCCTGATCTCGATACGGAAGCCACTGGCGACGCCGGCGACCTCGTCGGTCGGCTGACTGGAGCCGCCAACGAACTTGGCGTGACGGTTCGGATCGTCCCGGAAGCGGAGTGGACCCACGGCGAGGCAAAGGGCATCTGCGAGCAGCTAAGCCTCGTCAATATGCAACCGCGAGTCGAGGTGCGTGATCGGGAGAACGATGCCGACCTTGCGCGGACGTTGATCCACGAGTACGCTCACGCCCTGCTTCACTTCGACGTCGACGACGACACCGAGCGGTCGAAACGCGAAGTCGAAGCCGAGGCGGTCGCGTACGTGGTCGGGCGGTACTGTGGGTTAGATACCAGCGGGTCGGCGTTCTACTTGGCCGCGTGGGAGTCGGACGATCCCGAGATCGTTCGCGACCGTCTCGACCGGATCAGTTCCACAGCAGAAGCGCTCATCGACGTGCTCGAAGACGGCGTCTGAATACTTAACCAACGCACGGTTCCACACCCCGATTCTGTTGGTTAAGTCTACTCGTCTCCGCCGCCCGCGGCAGTCACAAGGCTAAAGCAAGCCCGTGTTTATACTCCATGTAAGAAACGCAGGCATGAGTACCATAGAACAAACGGAAAATATACGCCAGGGGCTCTCGACTCGAGAAAGTCGACTCCTTGCACGACTCGCTGGCGCGGGTCACCAGATCATCTCCGTCGACGACATCGAGACGACGCTGGAGGTTTCCCCAAACACCGCCCGCGAGATTGCCTCCCGGCTCACCGAGAAGGGCTGGCTCGACCGGCTCTTCCCGGGCACGTATCTCATCGTTCCACTCACTGCCGGCGAGGAAGGCATGTACACGACCCACGAGTACCTCATCGCCGCCCACGTCGCCGAGCCGATGTACATCGGCTACTACAGCGCTCTCAGCCACCACGGACTGACCGAACAGGTCCCCCGGACGGTGTACGTCGTCACGCCGACCCGAGCGCAAAGCCGAGAGATCCACGGCGTCCCGTACCGCGTCACGACGGTCACCGAGCGGAAATTCTTCGGCGTTGAGCCGACATCGATCGAGGGCACGACCGTGCAGGTCAGCGACCTGGAGAAGACGCTGGTCGACTGTGCGGACCACCCCGAGTTCAGCGGTGGCCTTCGGGAACTCGCAACCGCGATGCGTACTGCCGACGAACGGGGTTGCGACTGGGACACGGTCGGCGAGTACCTCGAACGCCTCGACAACGGCGCTGCGACCAAGCGAATCGTCTACCTCGCCGACCAGCTCGGCATCGACCTCCCCGCCCGCGAGGAACTCGTCGCGTCGTTCACGAGTGGCTATTCCCCACTAGACCCGACGCGGCCCGACACCGGATCGACCGACAGCACGTATCGCCTCCGGATCAACGTCGAGCCAGCCACGCTGGAGCCAACGGAGTCCTGATCGCGATGATCAGTCAGGACCGGCTCCGTATTCTCGCTCGCGAACTGGGCGTTCGGCAAGGGTACGCCGAGAAGAACTACGTCAATTCGTGGCTCCTCTGGGGCATCTTCACGAGCGGCTACGGCGACAACCTCCTGTTCAAAGGCGGGACCGCGCTGTCCAAGCTGTATTTCCCGCAATCGTGGCGATTCTCGGAGGACCTCGATTTTGGCGTCGAAGGGGAGTACCAGGGGTCCAAACAGGAGCTCCGAACGGTCCTCGATACGATTGCCGACCGCTCTGGCATCGAATTCGAGATTCGAGAGCATCACGAATCCCAGCAGGACCACTACCCGACCCACTACGTCGACGTCAGCATTCAGTACCGCGCCGTCCTCAACCACCCCAACACGACCAGCATCGACGTGATGGTCGACGAGCACGTCGCCTTCGACCCTGTTCAGCACACGCACGCGTACGAAGACGTGCCCGAATTCGACCTCCAGGCGTACAGCGTCGAGGAGATCTTCGCCGAAAAGCTCCGAGCGATCTACCAGCGCGGGGCCGCTCGCGACTACTACGACCTCTATCAGCTGCTCGAGACCGATTCGGTCGCAATCAACTTTGCCAACGTGGGGCCCGCCTTCGACGCGAAGTGCAAACACGATGGGCTCACCGTTGATCTGAACGACGGACTCCCGGACGAGCAACAAGAGACGATCCGCCACCAGTGGGAGACCACGCTGCCGGACCTGACCGGTGATCCGCCGGCGTTCGAAATGGTCTGGAATCGATTGGATACGGCGATCGCCCAACAGGGTTCGTCGTAGACAACGGCCGATGTCGGTGTTGATACCCGATGGGAGTCGCATCTGGAGCTCTGGTGATTAACCAACAATTCGGGATCTCTGGCTGGTGCGTTGGTTACGTTTTTGAGCGCCCGCCGAGGGGCGGAGGCGCATTCCAGCCTCACCGAATCATGACAGAGCGACATCTCAGAGCCGTTCTAACGGAAGCGGAGCGAGTCGCAGAGCAGTACGACCAGGTCGCCCAAACCACGAACTCCCCTGCACACGAGTATCTCCGGTACGCGGTACTCCGACTCCTCGAAGGCGATGCCAACTCGATCCCCGAGGAGGTCCCGCAGGTCGATAGCGTGACGGTCGGATACGGCCAGGATCAAGCGATGTACGACAGCTGGGGGTCCGACGTCGAGTGGTGGGACACAGTACCGCCACAGGACGACTGTACGCGGTTTCGAGTGTTCTACCCTGAGGAACGGACAACAGTTCCCCGGGTCATCCTCACCGTGATGGCCGCGCTGGGGGCCTGGCGAGTCTGGGAAGGGAGTGCCGCTGCCTGTGGCTCCTACGATCATCGAGAGCGACGAGAAGTCCACTTTCTCTGGCCGGAGGGGAACCTTGCGGAAGCACTCTTGGAAAGCCGGATTCAGGAGACGGGCGGCGCTGTCGCTCCAGACGGCGGACAGGCGGGAGACGTTCGCGACCGAATGCTCGTATCGGACGGCTCCACCTCGGCTGAGGATCTCGAGCCACGAACGAAACGCGCTGTCGAGGAAGCGATGACCGTCTCCCTACTCGCCAAGGGTGGTCGATACGAAGTCGAAGCGGCGTCCGGAAATCGATACGAAGTCGATATCATCGGGCAATCCTGTACCTGTCCCGATTGGCAGCAGCGCGCTCCAGACGGTGGCTGTAAACATATGCGTCGCGTCGACCACGAAATCAAACAGGGGCAGGTTCCACGTCCAGATGGTCAGCTTCCACCACAGGCGTAGGTCCTATCTTGCTCCTCAGTCGCTTCTGCACAGTAGTTTACTCTGGAGTAAACTACTTTGACGTGCTCGGTTGAACACCCGGATATGGACGATAGCCTTGGGAACGGTGAGAACACGGCACCACGGGAACTCATCCATTTCGTCACTCAGCAAACGCGGTTCGCGCTGATCAACAACATCCTCCAGCACCCCGAGCAGCTCCCCTCGATGTACGAACTCGAGGAGCTCAACCCCAGCGTGAGTGACGCCACTGTCTACAAGCACATCCAGAAGCTGATCGACGAGGGCATCGTGAAGGAGGTCGCCCTAGACGACGACCAGCGCCGACAGGGCTACCCCTGGAAGTTCTACGGTCTCACCGAAGAGGGTCGGGAGTTCCTCAACGACCACAACCTGCTCGCCGCTGAAGAGTCGCTCCAGCAGATCTACGACACCATCGGCGATAAACCCGAGAAGATGGTCAAATACGAGAATGCGCTTCGTCCCAACCACATCTAATGGAACGTTCTATTCCCGAATAGTTTGCTATTCATACTCTTCAGCCCGTGACGAGCCGATACCTGATTAACCAACAAATCTATGCCGATACGCACTTTGTTGGTTAACACGAGGCGACCGCTGATGTCCTACGAGCTACCGACGCCGCCGGCGGAACTCCCGACAGACATTGTCGATACGCTCAACGGATACTCCCCAGACCAGCTCCAGCACGTTGCCCGCTACGCCGAGGAACTGGCCGAGCACAAAGCTCGCGAGGCCCGCCTCGAGGAGGAGTCGGAGGACGACGAGATCGACGAGCGGCCCGACGACCTCCCGGACGACGTCCCGTCGAAGGCAACGATCACGATCAAGGAGATCAACGACAACCGCTACTACTACTGGCAGTGGAGGGAGGGGGATAAAGTGACGTCAAAGTACAAAGGACCGGTCAGTCCGGACGAGTAAACCCCACTCAGCCCCCCTCCCCGTGTTACCGTCGTTTCCCCCACGGTCTCCCCATGATCGATGATATCGACGGCAAAGAACTCGTAGGAACCCCCCCGTTTTCGAGTTGTAAATGGGAGAGGGAAAGGAGATAGGACAGCAGATAGCCCGGCACGTCGAATCACTTGGCTCACCCACCCCCCGTTTTCGAGTAGTAACGAGAAATCCCGACGACTGACACCCCCATTTTCGAGTTGTAACGCATCGCGCGGGATACGAACACCCCCCGTTTTCGAGAAGTAAGTGCGGGGAGAATACGGGCGAGATTAGTTCTTACTCCGGAACTGCTTCAGCCGTTCGCGGACAACCGCGCTGATAGTCGCCTCTTCGTGAGCTAGATCTTCGAACCGGGAATCCTCACGGATCGTCTCCATGATCGTTTCCGGATCCTCGGAGAGAGAGAAATACATATGTACTCCTCTGCCTCGCCCCTTGCCTCGACGCTCGAAGTCCAACACACCGTATGTACTCTGCTCGGTGACGTGATTTACGAACGTCTCGCGACTGTACTGGTCTGCGTCCATCGTATCAGCAATAAATTGGTACGTCTTGAACGCAGGTCCAGCAGGGATCCACTCAGGATGTTCTCTTGCGTAGTTGGCCGTCGCCGCCACGGCGTAGATGGAGAGTTTCTTTTGAGTCGAAATACCGCTGATATGGCGGAGTTTGCGGTTTTCGGTGTATTTCTCTTGAGCTTCACGGACATCAGACTCGGTGACGGTGTCAGCTCCATGCCGCTCAGCTAATTCGCCAGCCCATCTGAGGAGGTCAATCGCTTTCCGCGCATCCCCGTGCGTTTGGGATCCGAACGCAGCAACAAGCGGAACGACGTCATCGGCAAGTGAGTCTGGTTTGAAGGCGTCCTGCCGGTTGTGGAGAATACTACGGAGTTGGTTCGCATCTTGACATCCTCCCCGCCCTGAAGGGCGAGGATTCCCCGAAGGGGAGTTCGAGGTTGCACGTTTCCTCGGTGGCGAAGTACGCTTTCGCGTCCCACGTCGGGGGTCGCCGCCCAGTTATTACCAAGGGCGTGCTTTGCAGTGCGTTTAGCCGTGTCAAAGCGGCCTTCCCACCCGGACGTGCCGGACGCTTCGACGGGGCGAATACCGTTCGCCCCTCCACGATCGGGTATTCAGCCGACTGGGTACCACGGTTCGCGTCACCTGAGGTGTTACGCCGTGGACTGGTGTCGGATTTGTTACCCCGTGGGACGTGGACGCAAAGCGTCTGTACCGGCGAAGCCGGTGTGTCCCGGCGAGGGAACTCCGGTAGGCCACTGTACGAGAGCGAGTGGCATGAGCGTGTCGGATTCATCCCCGCCCCGAAGGGCGGGGCTTTCTCCTCGCACTCACGTAACACACCTGATTCGATGCTCTCACCCACCTACCCCATTTTCGTGTTGTAAGGAGGAGCGAGTCGAAGTGAGTCTCGAAGCAAAATCCACATAATCTGAATTATGTGAATGATGCTCTGGGTGATACGGTCTTACTCACACTCCCCGTTTTCGAGTAGTAAGCACCAGAATAGTAGCGAAAGAACGACGCTCGTAGGACCCGTTCACGAATGAGAGTAATACCAGGTTCCAGATATGGTAGCTGATGAAGCTGATTTGGTGATCTCGAATGTTGTACCCTCTCCCCCCTTTTTCGAGTTGTAAGCCGATGGGAATAGGCCACACCAGACGCCATATAACGAGCGTTGAGTTAACAGAAGTTGGCGTAGAGGCGATGAGACGTGATATTACACGGGATCAGAATCACGGACGAGATGAAGAGGTCATCTGCTCCAGATATCTCAATCGTCTAGCTCCAGCTAGACGATTTGTTTTCTTTATCTCTAGTGCAGTTTTGGTAAGGTAATGTACAATATAAACTTTCGCATTTCTAGTTACAAGTTAGAAGATGAAACACTCAGCCTCTCTATCGCGTATATCTGCCATAATCGGCTGTTTTGCAGTCCCTCTTGCTGTTCACCCCCTCTCCGGCATCACGAGTTTACAACTCGAAAAAGGGGGGAGGGGGTTCGTCAGATCCAGTCCATGATACCGACGACACGTGTTCCGTTGAGTTCTCGTCGGATATCGTTCCGATCCCAGACAAATTGCGGGAGTATGCTTTCGACAGTTCGGATCAGTTGTGTCTCGTAGTACGAGCGATCGTACGACTTGATCTCTTCGTGGGTCAACGCGACCCGTTCTCGCAAGGTTTTCTCGTCGTCGACCACTACGTACTTGATGTCCTGTCCGGGGTGGACAGCGAGGTCTTGATCGCAAGCCCGTTTCAATACCGCCACGTTCAGCGTATTCTGCGTATAGCCTTCCAATGGCTTGGAGACGCGATTCCGTTCGACGAGTCGCTCCACTGCAACAGTACCCGACTGCCGTTCCTCGATTGCTCGTTCGAGACATCTAAGTACCGCGGACCGCGTGGTATCAAGTCGGTTGAGGAAGTCCTGCTGGACGGCCTCAATTCCTCCTCTCGGAAATACCTACTTCCGGAAATACATCTGAACGATTGAATGCGGGATTTGACGTACCGAGGCACCTGATAGAGAACTTTCATTTACTCCAGCCACCAATAAAACAGCAGTGAAGCACAGACAAACGGTCGAACACTTCCGTGCAGACCTGCTTAACTGGGCGGAGGACAACCTGCGGTCATTCCCTTGGCGGGACACGACCGACCCGTACGAGGTCTTGGTCGCAGAGATCCTTCTCCAGAAGACAGCTGCTGAGAAGGTTGAATCCATCTATATCGAACTTCTCACAACCTATCCCTCTCTCAACGACCTCGCGGAAGCGGACCGGGACCGTCTTGGGAACATCATCTATTCGCTCGGATTCCAGAATCAGCGGAGTAACGCCCTGATCAAGATCGGCCAAGAACTTCGGGACTCTGGCGTACCCCAAGATTTCCAAGACCTCTTGGAGCTTCCATACGTCGGTCGGTATGCGGCGAACGCTACCCTGTGCTTCGCTTATCACGAGCCCCGACCGATCGTCGACGCGAACGTGGTCCGCGTGTACAATCGGATCTTCGACAAGGAGTTCGATTACCGTGGTGAAGATACTTGGTCATTCGCTGCCGCCGTCCTTCCAGCGGACGATGCTCGCAGGTACAATCTCGCGATCCTGGATTTCGCCGCCATGGTCTGCCAGCCGAAGGTCCCGGTCTGCGACAAGTGCTTCTTCACCGATTCCTGCCACTACTACCAGGCGAACCAGAGCGGTTAGGAATCCACATTCATCGCCGATTCCTTGACCTCCTCAAGAACAGCCCACTCCAGCCCAGCAGCGAGGAACAGAATCAGTCCATAGAGACCTCTATTCTTCTTGTGCCTCGGACGTGTCCATGTTAGCCAATCGGCGTTCGAGTTCGTCGATCCGGTCAGAGACGGCTGATGGCTGTTCGAGGGTACCTTCGGCGTCTAGAGCCTGCTGGTACAGTTTGGCAGCGCGTTCCAACTCTTCGACTGTTGGCTCGTCAGCGTCATCCTGCCAGTAGCTATCTGCGAGTTTCTTGTACGCCCAGGGATCTTCGGGATAGTCTCGAATGAGCGTCTCGAACTCGTTTCTGCTTTCGTCCAGTCGTCCCAGCTCTGTCAGCGAATCAGCGATGAAGTGGCGGAAATCAAGGAGTAGCTCGGCAGGTGCATCCGGAAACCGGGTACAGACCTCCCGACAGAATTCGAGACGTCGCTCGTGATAGGTCGGATCGTCCGCTGCCAGGGTGGCAAGGTCGTTGTCGACCGACCGCAGGAATGGTTCGAACGAGAGCACATTCGGGAGGTGATCGTCAGCGGCCTCGAGTGTCGTGATGTCGTCGGGCGTGACGGCGATAATGGTCTCCCAGGCAGTCAGCCACCGCTGGCAAGCTTCGGCGTCGTTCCCCTGCTCCCGGAGTTCTCGACCTTCCTGTACCAGGTCGTAGATCTGCTCCTGATAGGGGAGATCGGGTGCCCACCGGCTCCAGAGGACTTCAGCTGCCATCCAGATGAAATCCCGATCGTACCCCGACGCGTCGACGTCGTGGTCGGTTTCCCACTGGTCGGCGAGTGCCATCGCGGAGTCAACCTCGGCCGCACGGTCACGGAACGACTCCTCAGTCGTATCGATACCGTGCTCGGCAAGCTTGTCCCGAATTTCCTCCGTCGATAGTGCTTGTACGTCATGTAACTCCCACCGCTCACCCGCATTGCGGTCGGACCCCAGGGACATATGTACCGCTTCGTCTGTGTCTTGCTGCGCACCGGTGGTATCGTCGTCGCTTTCTTCGAGGTCGTGATCGTCGATGTACTGGTCAACCCGCTTGGTGTCGATCCGACCCAGTTCGTCGTACTCGTGGGCTTCATAGAGATGCTTGCGGATCTCGGATTCGTCCGCGAAGGATTGCTCGCAGTACGGGCAGTCGGCCATTGGTCGAGTGTTCGAGGAGTCCGGTGAAAAAGAGCGGGGCAACTGTTCGATCGTGGCCATTACAAGGGTCGTTTCTCGTCGATAATCGCGGCTGTCTCGGTCGCTACGGTCGGGTCACGTTCTTCGAGGAGTTTCTCGATCTGCCGTGGATCGTACACCTCCTTGACGATGCAGTAGTAGTGTGAGGGGGTTCCAAAATCGTAGACCATGCTGAGCCGGTCCCCCTTCCAGAGTGCTGCGCGTTCGGCGATATCGGCAATCGTCATCTCGCTTGCCTTCCTGTATGAGGGATCGTCGACTTCAGCGAACTGGAGGTCTGGGATAACGTTGAGTGTTGAGTCGAGGTACTCGTCTTCGAGTCCGTACATGCGAAGATGGAGATCATCGAGCGTCGTGAACCGGCAGACAAGTGCGTCGAGTTCTGCCATCGTCGTCTTGGGTCGGACGACGGTGTCGTACCACTCTTCGCGGGCCCGGCCCTTCTGCTTCCATCGCAAGCGATACCCGACTGTTCCGAGGCGTTCACCTATGTCCCCGCTCGCGTGTTGTTCTACTCTCTCGATTCTCTCTACTACCTCGTTCCAGCAATACGAACACACCTCGTCGGGTGCATCACCCTCAAAGGCAGTTTTATCGAACGCTTTCCAGTCGGCGTAGTCCTGTAGGTCGATGTGCTCGCTTGCGGGTGAGCGCGTGCTTCGATTACACAGCTTCTCGCCCGGTAACTCCCGTCGAAATGAATACGACGGCCCGCTTGCTGGGTCGGCTTCCAGATCGACGATATGATCGACGGTCCCGACACGGCTCACCTCAATGACGAAACGGTCTGTGGTGGCTGTCTCAGTCATGGTCTTCGGAATCCTGTTGTCATTCGAACCCAGTGCGAACTGCATCGGTTGGTGCCAGTAGTTCATCGAGGAATGCTGTGATGAGATCATCGGGGTCGCAAGGAAGGCCGTCCGGTGGCTCTTCCCAGAGTTCGACTGCAAATTCTCGCGCTGCCGTTGCCTGTCCCTTACTGGCGATAACCATCAGAATCGCCTGCTGATAGATCACGATCGTCCGCTGGTCGTCGACGTCGAGATACTCGATTGCGGCTGTCTCGAGTGCTGTCGGAAGATTCACCGGCTCACCCACCGTGCAATGCTGGACCGGCTCATTCTCATCCGTCATAGCCGATTTTACTACCCGTTCGTACAAGTATGCGCGTGGCTTCGGCGACAGCTCGTCCGCTTCGCTGTTGATGCGGGTATGCGTACCGACAGTATTGATGAGTTGTTCGGAGAGAGTGGAACACTATCGGGATATACGCCAGTATGACGAGCTTCTGTCGACAGCTCTGTCTACCCTGCAATCTGGACGAACTGGGGATTTTAACTTTTGCAGGCTAAATCCCCGCCCTCAAGTAGCAACACAGCGACCAGTGGGAGCGAGTAGCGCAGGAGGACGGGGAGACAGCCGTATGTAGCGGACACAATCCACTAAGTACCATCAACATCCTCATTTACCCGTATGGTCGAAGTGTCGTTCCAGTACCACGCCGAACCCGCCTCGGAAGAAGTAGCCCGGCGTGCGTGGAGCGACATCCAGACCTGCCGCGAGGTCTACAATCACGCGCTCACCCAAGAGTATCACCCCGCACCCGACGGTGACAAGCCATCCTACACCGCGATGCAGAACAAACTCCCCGACTGGAAACGAGACTGGGAGCAGTGGGGTGAGGTATACTCGAAGTGCCTGCAAATGGCCGTCCGCCGCATCACACACGGCGAAACCGTCCTCAAGGAACTCAAAGCAAAAGGTTACGATGTCGGGCGGTTGAAGTGGAAGAACCCTCGGGAGTACCGCAGCATCACGTACAACCAGTCTGGCTTCGACGTGGATAGTAACACGGGCCGGCTTGACCACGCCGTTGTGGATTTCTCGAAAATCGGTCGCTTCCATCTCACCTACCACCGCCCGCTGCCCGAGGACGGCACCATCAAGCAAATCCACCTGAAGAAACAAAAGACCGGGGCGTGGACGGTCAGCATCGTCGTTGACTACAATCCCGACTACCCGGAAAAACCCGCCGTCGAAGACATTGAACCCGAGGACTGCGTTGGTATCGACCTCGGCATCCGGTCGTTCGTCCACGACTCCGACGGCAGAGCGGTTGACCGCCTCGACCTTTCCGACGATCGCGAGCGGTTGGAACGTGAGCAACGGTCGCTCTCCCGCAAGCAACACGGTTCCAAGAACTGGGAGCGGCAACGCCGTCGAGTTGCCGAGGTGCATCAACGGATGACCGACCGCAAGGACGACTTCAAGCACAAGCTCGCGCACTTCTACACTCTGGAGTATGATGCCGTGTTTGTCGAGGATCTTGACGTGCGTGGGATGCTCGAGGCTGATGGAAATGCGCGAACCAAGGCCGAAGTCGGATGGCGCGACTTCATAACCGTCCTCACACACCACGGCAAAAAGAACGGCTGTCACGTCGTCGAGGTGGAACCGGTGGGGACGACCAAGGAGTGCGCCCGGTGCGGTGTCGAAACAGCGAAGCCGTTGTGGGTCCGGACGCACGACTGTCCGTCGTGCGGATTCGAGGCCGATCGGGATCGAAACGCGGCGTTGAACGTGTTTTCTCGCGGGCTGGAGGACCTAGGAGTGGTTCACTCCGAAGGAACGCCTGTGGAGACTGCGCTCCCTGTGGGAACCGATTCGGTTCCTGCAAAGCGCGTCGTAGAAGCGGGAAGCCGCTGCCTCAAGGAACCTGCGAAGCAGGCGAGTAGGCAGGGGTAGTTCACGCTCTCAGCAGCGAGAGTATAGATATGTCGTTCAGTGAGAACTGGCACACGCTCCTTGAAGCGGCCGAGGAGCGTTCGCCGGAGGCCACTCTCATTACACCGCTTTCACACACCCAGTTTCGTATTACCGATACACAGGAATACCGCGTTATCATCGAAATTCTGGACTCGGATGATTCTCAGCCGCTCCAGCGCGACCAGTTCGAAACGCTCTATCGCCGAGTCCAAGATGCGGGCGGCGGCTTTGAGCTTGACCGGCTTCCCCCGGATGCCGAACCCTATCTTTGACAGCGAGAGAATCGCGCCGTTCACGGCGGGCGTGAATCGCGTAAACTCCGATGAGAAACCGCCGTGTTACTACTGGCTTCGAGTCTCCAACGTGGCTGGTTGAGTTCTACTTTCACTGTAGTTGACTGGAATTCAAGTACTGAGCGAACGTGTACTGAAATGGCTGATGAAGCGTACCAACACGTTCGCCGTGCGACCACTCTCTAACGATGGTGAGCAGGTGCTACGGGACCTGTTGGACGCTTCCGCCGCTCTCTGGAACGAGATCAACTACCAGCGCCTCATGCGGTACAACGACGAAGACGGCTTTGAGGGCGACGTGTGGGACGTCGATACAGGCCGCCTCGAAGGCAAATATAAAGATGTTCTCGGCGCGTCCACCGCCCAAACCGTCCGGCGAGCAAACACCGAAGCGTGGCGCGGGTTCTTCGAGAACAAAAATGCGTATCACGACGACTCGAACACGTCGGTTACGCAACACCCGGACCCGCCGGGATTCCGTGGCAACCAAGACGACGGACGTGTCCTCAAAGGCGTCGTCCGAAAGGACGCATACACTGCCGACTGGGGCGAGCGGTCCCGGCTTGAGATGGTTGTCGGTGAAGAGCTGAGAGATACTCACAACAGTCCGAAAAGCCGTCTCCGGCTGGAAATCGTTGGCGCCCCGAACTGGCCTGACTACGAAGACCAGAGCCGGTTAGAATTATGGTATGACGAGACAGACAGCACCTTCCGAGCTTCGCAACCCGTGACTGTTACAGATGCACGGGAGACTCCACTGGCCGATGAGAAGGCCGCTCTGGACATTGGTGCAAACAATCTCGTTGCCTGTACCACGACGACCGACGAGCAATACCTGTACGAAGGCCGCGAGTTGTTCCAGCGGTTCCGTGACACGGCACGGGAAATCGCCAGGTTACAGTCCAAGCTACCGGAAGGCCGATACAGTAGCGAGCGCATCCGACGACTGTACCGGAAGCGAACTCATCGCCGCGACCATGCACAAGAAGCACTGTGTCGTGACCTGCTTGAACAGCTGTACGCCGAGGGCGTAGATACAGTGTATATCGGCGGGTTGACCGACGTACTCGAAACGCACTGGTCGGTCGAAACCAACGCTAAGACCCACAATTTCTGGGCATTCAAGCGATTCACCGGACGATTGGCGTGTACCGCCGAGGAATACGGTATCTCGGTCAAGGTTCGATCGGAAGCATGGACCAGTCAAGAGTGCCCTCAGTGCGGTTCGACAGGCAGAACAACACGGCATCAAGACACGCTCACCTGTCAGTGTGGGTTCGAAGGCCACGCTGACCTTACCGCGTCAGAAACGTTCTTGAGACGGCACACAGAGCAGGCGGTCAGGCCGATGGCACGGCCCGTGCGGTTCGAGTGGGACGACCACGAATGGTCAGAGCCACCACGCTTTCCCACGAGGGAAAGTCCCAAAGAACAGCGCACAGACCCGAGTACCGTCGACCGTGACGGGAATGTTGCCTCCGGGGACTCTCAGGCAGTTTGAGACTCCCACGGAGGAAACCGCGCCGTTTACGCCGCGGAGGATGTCATGCTGCCGTGCTAACGCTTCATCCGCAATTCGAGATTGACGAAGACGCTGGGACCCTCGTTGAAACGGACGCCCCGGCTGCCACCCAGGTGATTGGTGAGGGCTCTACCGAGACTGATGATAGAACTGAGCCGGATGTCGGCGTCTATGCTGATGCACTCCTGTTGATCGATGAATTAGAACGCCACGATCCGACCAGCATGGACACCCTAGATACGGAGACACTCATCGATCTTTACACGCTACTCTCGGACGTGCAACGTGGCGCGAACGACCTTCGGAAAGACATCGCCGATACCCTCCTTGATCGAGTCCATCACGACCAGCCAGTTCATGCCCAGTACGGTTCCGTCCAACGAACTTCGCGCCGGTCGAAGTCACTGAAGGACGACACAGAGGTCATCGCTGCGTTGGAGGACGCCGGTATCGATCGGGATCGTGTCCTCGGCGTCGACCCGGACAAGGTCGATGACGCACTTGACGTGACTGACCTCCACGAGCAGGACGTCTACGAAATCGACGAGCGGGCGTACGTCAGGAAAGCCGACGTCAACGAGGACGTGAAAGAGACGCGATTGCAGGGATTGAAGGACCGACTCGCGGCCACTGAAAGCGAGGAGGCAGATGTCCTCCGCAGCGAGATCGAAGACTTGGAAGACCGCATCGACGAACTCACGAGCTTTCGGACAGGTTCCGAGGTACAATGAGTATCGCTCTCTGGTGACTCTCGCAGCAGCTCCGGGAAGAGGTCTTCCCGGGCTGACCGCGAGTCCGATCAGTCCAGACGGTCGAGCGAGCCATAGAGCTCCCCGTTCTGAATGTGGGTACAGAACTGTGCGCAGAGCCGACAGCAGTCCGCGGCGTCGGTGAACGTCCGGACACTGGCGTCCCAGCGCGCGTGGACGGCGCCAAGCATCGCACTTCGAACCGATGGTTCGGTCGCGACCATAACCCGTCGCGCACGCCTAGGTGGCGTTGCATCGGCCGCCGGCCCCTGCATTCCAGCTGTCGACAGAATATCCTCGAGGACGCTCCCGATCTCGATCCCGACACCGAGGTTGTCGCCGACCTGTGGAGCGACGAAGATGGTTGCATTACTCGCTTGCGCAAAGGCGATACTCTGTGTGGCGGCATCCATCTCGTCGAGCGGAATCCCGACGTCGATTGCGAGAAAGGCATTAAACCCGCGGGCGCGGAGGCAGTCCCGCGTCTCCTGCAGGAGCCGCAACACCTCGTCTTCGGCGTACTCGCCGCTTGTATCGTCCCACGTCGCAAACGATGGGGCATCGGTTTCGACATCGGCGTCCGCCGGCAGCAGCGCGTCGACGTCGAATGTCCGATATGGGCCCATCAGATAGACGAGAAACTGTTCCCGCCGGACTGGAGCGAGCGCATCTGAATCACCGGCGACACGGGGGAGATTGTCGATAATCCGTTGCCGCATTCGACTCGTCGATTCGGAACGGTAGTATATAAATCTCGGTTTTTTCAGTAATATTCTAGTCGAGAACAACTAAGTACGTGGCGTCCCAACGTAGGACCCGAGGCATCCCCAAATGTCCGAAACCGATCGCCAGCCAACAGAGGAGGTTCGTCAGCCGGATCCGCCGCTTCCCGAAGAGAGCGGGCTGACGCTCGAGGAGTACCTCGCGATGCAACAGGCGATCGGCCACCCGACGCGGTTTCGGATCCTTCGCACGCTCGTCGCCAACGAGGAACTGAGTGCTGCCGATCTCAAGGCCGCGGTCGATGTCGAATCCCACAATTTCCACTACCACCTCGACGAACTGGTCGACGTCGGGCTTGTCGACAAGCGCCAGCGACGGACCGCCGACAGCCAAGGCTTCTATACGTACTATCGGCCGACGGCAATGGGGCGGGGTATTCTTGAGCACGGTGTCGAGGAGCTGATGCGCCGTGAACGGGAGTTCAACGACGCCTATTCGTAAGCTCTCGTAGGGTTCTCTGCCTGTGTCGTTCCCAATGTCCATCGGAACTTTTGCCGGGTTTCAGCACATCATATCGCCAACCAACAAACACGGTTTGCTGAATCGGATTGATCACTTCCACAACCATCAGAACGTCTCTGCAATCCGTCTCGTGGCTGCCCTGGAGCTTCACTATCACGAGTACTGATCCATCGATTACTCAGGCGGTCGTCGTCACTGTCCCACCGGCCACCTCCTGTTCCTGTCTGGGGTCGTGTAGATAGGTGAACAGCCACCGTGCCTTCGTCTGGCGAAATCCGAGGCAGTTCACCACCCCGGTTTCTCATATCAGAGTGGCTGGACAATGTCGATATCGCACATCATTAGCATAATGTAAATAATGTGGATAATGTAGGTTCCGTACATTGTGTCATTGGCGTTTGAGGTGTAGCGATAATCGTGATGGACGTGTGCGAAATGTAGATAATGCAAATTGTGTAGATTACGTTTGATTGGTGGAGATCAGGGCAAATTGGGATTGTGCTCATAATTAGAATAATGTACAAAATGCAGATTGTGTAGATAGCGCACCCAATTTGTCTGACGCAGAATTAAGATGGGTGAACTTCATTAGCCGCGTATGAGCAAGGCAAAACTCACATTATTAACGGAACGTGCACAACCTCCAAAACCTACACAATGTAGATTGCCTACGAAATGTACAAAATCCACCTATCGCGGGGGGCTGATCCATGAGTGCTGACGAGTTTGAAGGACTTCCTGGAGCAGCTGTCTCGTTGCTCAAGGGGGGTGTGGGAAAATCCACAATCGCGCTCAACATCGCTGATCGACTCGCTGACCGCGGCCACGAGACGGTACTACTGGATCTGGATAAGGACGGACACATGACCACCCAGCTTGGGTACGACGATGCGTACGACCGCGATGCGAACCTCGGTGACGCCCTTATCGATGGTGAAGACCCCGAGAACCTACTTATCGAGACGGACTTCGGCGTTCACCTCCTCCCGTCGAGTAACGAACTCGAGAACGTCGAGACGAGGCTGAAGGACGAGCGGTTTGCAGACGTGAAGCTTCGGCGGAATGTCGTCGATCCACTCATCCAAAACGGATACGACTTCGTGATAATTGATGCCGCCGGCGGCCGTGGGAAACTCTCCGATAACGCCCTCATCGCCGTTCAGCGCGTCATTATCCCGCTGATTCCGCGTGCTGGCTCGATCAACGGCCTCAATAAGATGATTGAACGCCAGATCTCCCCAATCCGGGAGAATATCGGGTTAGATATCCTCGCAGTCACTCCGAATATGATTCGCGAAACGATGGGGCAACACAACGAGCATCGGATCCTCGTTGAAAATCTCAACCGAGAGTTCGGTTCGTTCGTCCCTGAGTACGCTCGTGTGGATCCGGAGATCTTCGATGCTCTCGATGATTCGGGACGCACCATCGATAGTATCCCGAAGCCAGGGATTCGCGAACGGACCGCAATTTCCCGCGCCTTCAAGCAAGGAATGCCCGTCTCGGAGTTCGACGAAGATTGCGACCAGATCCCGAATTTCGACCACTTAGCGGACCTCGTGGAGGAACACAGCCATGCCTAATGAGGACGACCGTTTCGGGGACGTCGCTGAACAGCTCAAACAAACGGAGGAAGGAGTAGAATCGGACGACGACGGGCGTACTGACACCCAGGATGAACCGCAACCGGATGCGGAGATAGCTACTGAGGACACAGAGTCGGAGACTGAGTTCACTGCTGAGCAGGATGAGGATAGGGAGGATGTGGACGAATCTACCGGTGGACCGGCCTTCTCCTTTGACGAGACTGATATGCACGGCTTCTATGTCCGGGAGGAGACGTGGAATGGCGTTACCCGGATGCGATCCTCGGTAACTGCGGCGTGCTCTATGTTTGATGTTCCCGAATTTGAGGGAAGAGAGTTTCAAGATGCGTGTCTCCAGGTGATTGCGGACCACGGTGATGAGGTCGCCCTCCAGATCCTCCGGGAGCGTGGTATCGAAGCTGATGAGGAACGTGTACAGGAAGTTGTGGAGATGCTGAGCGAGCAAGCTACGAACGACTAATATTGGATTTGGCCGATTTCCCCTCACCATTCAGATTTTGTGCGCATTGTACATTATGTAGATTGTGTAGCAAGCCATCTGCTTGCAGTCTCGCGATTATTCTCAGAACTGGGCCCGAACGGCGGCCGCGCAGTAGTTGAGGCTGGTTGTCTCAATGCATATGGCTTGATCGGCCGTAATCATCTATCTTGCTCGGTGAGTTGTCGTAGTTTCCCTGCGATAGGAGGTAGCCTACAGACCCCAACATTTACTGTTTCAAGTTTCGTAACTCTATACAAGAATGTCCTACGACACGAACCACGTCCAGAATGCGGGTGGAACTCCTGAGCGAATCACGGGTATCCATACGTTCACGGACCTCGTAGATAACGTCGCCCTTGCCGCCCTCTATACGAATATCCGCAGCAAAGGGACTGCGACCGGTCCTGAACTCGTCGACGAGGCGGCAGTCTCGAAGAAAACGGTCTACGACTATCTCAGTACACTCGCCAGTGCAGGACTTATTACCGACATCGGCGAAGAGAACAGCGCGACAACCTACGCCGCCGAGGACTTCGAACTGACCCTGACGGTACGAGACGTGGCAGTGTCGATTACACCGTCGCTGGTGGCGGTACTGAGCCATCAAGACGAATATCCTGTCATCGACCGCGTCCTCGAAGAACACGGCCTGTTGACGTTTGCTCTCGCACACGATCTCGTGATGGATCATCACGAAGGAGAAGTCACCATACGCCAGATTGGGGACCTCACAGGCCTCTCCTCCGGGATGACTTACGACCTCGTCGACGCCATCTACGCGATTCGGGACTTCGGTGAGAGTGCGTCCAGCCCAGAGACGTACACTCCATCCACCGTCGACAGTAAGCAGCACAACGGCGACGAGACTGAGGAATGAGCGCGGGCGAACACGGCCGGGTTTACACGGCCAACATCGTCGATACAGTCGTCTTTCGGAGTCTCGGGAAACACCCGAACTCACATCTCGACAGGCTCAAAGGTGCCGTCAAGCAAGCACAAACTGAGATTTGGGTTCCAGAACTCATCTACGAGGAACTGGCAGACCACGGCACAGATGGCACGACGAACCCGTATCTGGATCACGGAATCGACGACGGGTGGATTCGTGTCGTATCGCTACCAGATCCAGAGAGTGACTCGGCTGACGCCGAGTCCGGTCCCACTATGGAGGCGTGGCAGGAGGCCAACCACTTCCTCAACCAGCATAGCAAGTATCCCACGACGAACAACCGGCGAGATGGAACGATAGTAGCTCTCGGAGTCCACCTCTTCGAGCGGAACAAGCGGATTCGCGTCATCACCCATACCGCCGACGAACTGCTGGCGAAAGCCTGTGCAATCATCCCGCCGGAGTTCGGCTACCACGAGGTTGTATCACGATACTACCATCCGCCTGCGACTGCGAAAGAGCAATTCCCCACAATCGCCAGTCTTAGTTGGGATCAGTAGTACTCTCTCGGATCGCGTCCCATCTAGTCGTAGATACTGTGTCTCTCCCTCGTAAAATTCTACTGGACAGGGGGGTAGAAACGCGATACAGAAAGACGAATTCTTGGCTTCGCCTGTGCAAGGCTCCGGTGTGGCTTCGACACGCGACAGTCGTCGGACGGTATTTCGACAAATCGCGCGCCGACAGTACCGTGATTGGGCATCATACGCAGAAGATCCGGTCTGGGATCAATCCACGCTCGCTGGTCTGGAATCAGACATCCGTACCGTTGCAGAGACGTGGTTCGGACACGACGCCCACCACTCTGTCGAGGAGTTCGTCGCTCGCTCTTCTGTAGTCTAGCGGAATGCGTTGACGACGACGCAATCGATGAGAGCGTGGACCGGTGCTCTAGTAAGATTCAGCGACCGGAGGAACCCGTAGGTTCGAGCGGCCTGTTCCAAGCCCTGCTTGGACAGGCCGCGGAACTTCGCCAACCACGGCTGCAACAGCGACCAAAGACACTCTGCCTGGTTCGTGTGGACGCCCTGGTCAGAGACGTATCCATCGTCGTGGACGACGTACCGGTGATCGTGTTCCATGCCTTGGTAGGCCGGCAAGCCGTCAGTCCAGACCTCTCCCAGCGGCTGGGAGAGGTCAGCCGCCTGCTCGATCACCGGCGCTAAATCGTCCTCGTAGTCCGTGCCCTCCGCTGCGGAAACCACGCGAAGCACGTCGCGGCACGCCGCGACGAGCGTCACCTCGTCGCCCTGCTCTCCCGTCCAGCGTGTCCGCCCTCCCTCCGGCGAGCCGCCGCGGTTGAGGCCCTCCCGTGGCGGCTCTTTCCCTTTGAACCCCGAGCACACCTGCTGGGTTTCGTCGACCTGGGTCGGGCCACCGACCGTCTGGGAGATCCGCTCCCAGACGGTCGGAAACCCTCGCACGAACGCGGTTTCTGTCTCCTTGATCCGGTCGTAGAGCGTCTTGTACGACGGGGACAGCAGGAAGGCGATCTGGTTGATGCTGAGCAGCGTATCGGCGTAGAGGATGAAGGCGATGAGGAACTCGCCGGGGGCGAGTTCCGAATCGTAGAACGGGGTTCCCCGCGTGTACGTGGTTTTCCAGTCACAGCGACCACACCAGATGCGGTCGGAGCCATCAAGCGCCTGGAGCGTGTCCTCACCACAGTTCGGACAGGAGCGAGCTGCCCAGATCGCCTTGAGACGCCGCTCGACGATGGCGTCGAGCGGCTCCGGGCGAAACTCTATTGCACCGAGCGTGACGAGATACTCTAGCATCTCACCGAGAGCGGGGCGGTCAGTGCACATGCTCGTTCCTCCCTCGGTGGGATGCACTAATCTTCGTGGTCTGGTTCCGCTACGCTACAAAAGAGCGTCGTCGCTTCTCTCCCCCTGGTATATTCCGGGTTTGAAGTACACGACACCTACTCAGGGACTCCGCGATACGAGATGGAGGCCCTATCTCGCGTCTTCTTGCTCAAGGAAATCCACGGCTTCGATCACGAGACTACGCTAGTCGAGTACCTCGAATGTCGACCCGATCTCGTTGACCAACTTGGACTCGAGGCGATTCCGGATCAATCGACACTGTGGCGAAGCTGGCACGACCGGTTTACTGCAGAGTTACGCGAGACAGTCTTGACGGGCGCTCGGACGATCCTCATCAAGGCGGATAACGAGGGTGTTTCAGTCCCGCGCGAGCCTGAGAGACACACCCAGCAGCAGAACAATCGCGGAAAGCAGGATTTCCCCGATGATCGGACTGTCTTGGAACAGGCGGGTCGAATCACCGACCACGTCAGCCGTGTCGTCTTTCCGGCGTTCTCGCTGGATCGAGGTGAGGGCTGTGAGATTTCCGAGAACGCGTACTGGGGCCTCCAAACGTATCTGGGGCTTCGCGAAAATTTGGCTGCTAACGAGGGCGCTCGCAGCTTCGTCTACGAGTCGACGCGGGACAGGACACCGCTGGGTCACGCCCATCGGGAACACTTGCGAAATCTGTCTATCCCGGAGATTCGCGAGATGTACCGACGAGCAGTTGACCGGCTACTCGACGAGGCTGCGGAGACTAAGGAGTTCTTTCGGGCGGGTATCGTCGCCATAGACATCACCGAAGCTGACCCGTTTACTGGCGATAGGACGGGCCACAAAAACGAGATTATCGGCACGAAAGAGAAGACCAACGAATACGCGTACCAGTGGGCGACGGTTCAGTTAGTCGGGAATGCTGTCCCGATTGTACTCGATGTGCGACCTGTGCGGCGGGGTGAGTCACGGAAGGAGATCGTTGAGGATCTCTTGGACTCTGCTGAAGCGGCCGTTCACGTCGATAACGTACTGATGGACCGGGAGTTCGATAGCCAGCACGTCTTAGAGATGCTCAGCCAGCGTGGCCTGTCGTACGTCGTTCCCAAGCGGATGCAGACCAGCGAGAAAGCGCAGGCCAACCGGTTGCTCCAACGAGATCGGGATCGATACGAGACCGACCGGAAGCTCCACCTCGGGAAGAACGAATGGCACGAGACGACGCTGATCTACCGCCGGAAAGAGAACACTGAGCACGAGGATCACCGGCAGTACTCGGTGTTCATGACGAATCGGGGGAGTGGCCACCTCACTGAGTATGGCTATCGGTGGGAGATCGAGAGCGGCTACCGATCAATAAAGCGGTTCATGGCGGCGACGACGTCGAAGGATTTCGGGCTTCGCTTCTTCTATTTCGCGTTCGCGTGTCTCTTGTACTCGATCTGGCGAGCGGTCGATTTGCTCGTCCAAGTCGAGCTGACGGGTGAGTATGAACATTCGCCGATCGTAACAGCCGACAATACGCTGACGCTGCTGAAGAAGGAAACTGGAATCGGATAGAGAGATACTCTGTCCGGGGCAATCCGGGTTCCTGAGTGGCAACACTGTCGGAGATCTTGGAAATTCACCGGTTTAGTTGGTAGTACGCCAGCAGAAGACTATCGAGAGTAGATCCGAAGCAGCTTCGCCTCGAAAATTCGCCCGAAACCACGCATCACAGCCCCGCTAAACCCACTGTAGTCTCAACTTCCACGGCCGCGGTTTTGGTATAGCGTCATATGATTTATGACGTTAACTAGATCCGTATTTCGGAGGGTAGAACCTCTCTATCATAGAAATAATGGATATGAGACTTCTATTTCTGTTGGTCGTGATTAGGCAAGTAATCACGACCACTTTGAAGTGACCCGCCGCCGTCGGTGAAGCACGAAACGTGGAACCGCACGAAGAAGACCTCGAACCCGGGGAAAAGCCGGCAAACACCGCCATCCTACAGTCCGTGTGAAGAGCTTTGTCGATAAGACCTAATAGCTTCTAATACAAACCAATACTCAAGATGCCCATCTCGAAAGACGAGTTCCGCTCTATCGACGAGGACGGGCCCCCGCTTCCCGATCTCGCGCCGGACACCACGCAGGGTGCGGTCTATCGCTTCCTCCTCGAGCACGCCGACCAGGCGTTTCGCCAGCGGGAGATCGTCGACACTGTCGACGTGCCCGAAGGGAGCGTCGGCCCCACGCTGAAGCGCCTCGAAGGACACGGCCTCGTCGAACACCGCGACCGATTCTGGACGATCGCCGACGCCGAGCACGCGGTCGCGTCGGCAGGGCTTCACGGCGCTGCCACGGCCGACGACATCGACGGCAGGTTCTCCGACGGCGACGTCGAGGCGTGGATGGAGACCGCGGTCGACCCCATCGAGTCGGAGACCGAACAAGAAGAGCCGTAATCCTGAATACGGGCGTATGGGGCCATCATCGCTCGACTGTTCCCATGTGTTCACACAAAGGGGAACAAGTTATCAAGCAGGCCTGTGTATTTTGGGTATGAGTCAGGAATCGCTCGACGATACGATCAAATTCCGCGCTGGCCCGCTCAAAGAGGCAGCTACCGAACTCGATTCCGTCCATCTGGGCGGCATCAACATTAGTGAACTCGCACGCGAAGGGCTCACGCAGATGCTTCGACGAACGATAACGGACGAAGATAAGATTGCGATTTACGAACGCTATTCGGCGGGTGACCTCTCGGGGGATGCCGCTCGCGTACTCATCGGTGACGAGTTCGATCTGCTCCAGGAAGATATCGACGCGTTCCGTGAGGCTGCCGAGGACGACACCAGCGACTACCTCGTCTAAATGGCCAGCGGCACCACACGGTATCCACTTTTGATCGATACCGACGCGCTGATCGCCGTCGCGAACAGTTCCTTGTGGCCCCAAATCATCGAACATGTTGGTCTCACGGCGACAAACGTCTGTAAACAAGAACTCGAGCGGCACGTCAAGAACACGCGCGAGACAGCGCCCGAGGGAAGCCGGCCGTACCGGCTTCATGACGGAAGCCGTGCCGCGCTCGATGCCCTCGAGGACGATGGGACGCCGCTTACGCAGGTGACGAGCATACCCCGACCCCACGGAGCAGACGCCGGTGAGGAATCACTCCGACAGGAAGTGATACAGAATCCGGAGACTGTCGACTACGTCATCTTGATGGACGCGGCCGGCCGCCGTTCGATTCGTCGGGCCGTCGACGACAAGGACGAAGATATCCATGTGGTGGCACCACCGGTTCTGTTCTACATCCTCTATGACAACGAGTTGATTTCGCGCCGTGAGTTCTGTGAAGCGTGTGGCGAACTCCTAGAACTACGGGAGCGTGGTACGTCTCGTTCTGCATCGAAACCGAGACGCCGAAGAAACCCGTCGTCGAAGACATCGACTCCGAGGATACGGTGGGGCTCGACTTCGGCGTTCTCAACTTCATCCACGACTCGGATGGACGTTCCGTCGGGAGACTCGACTTGTCTGACGAGCGAGAGCGACTCAAAAGTGAGCAACGCTCGCTCTCCCGCAAAACATACGAGTCTAACAACTGGCAGAAACAACGACGACGAGTCGCTGCGGTTTACTCGCGAATGTCGAACAAGAAGCACGACTTCAAGCACAAGCCCGCGCACTTCTACACCACCGAGTACGACGCCGTGTTCGTCGAAGACCTCAACGTGAAAGGGATGCTCGAATCCCCAGAGAACGCGCGGAACAAGGCCGAAGTCGGGTGGCGTGACTTCATCACCATCCTCGAACATCACGGGGAGAAAAACGCGTGTCACGTTGTGCAGGTCAATCCACGTGGAACGACCAAAGAGTGCGCGTCGTGCGGCGTTTCGATGGACAAGCCGTTGTGGATTCGAGAACACTCGTGCCCGGCGTGCGGGTTCGAACTCGACAGGGATTGGAACGCGTCGTTGAACGTCTTCTCACGAGGACTCAAGAAACTAGGAGTGGTTCACTCCGAAGCAACGTCCCCAGAAATCGAAGATTTCTGGTGTGCGAACGAATCGCAGAGCGATTCGTTAACGCCTGTGGAAACTGCGACTGCTGTGTCTACTGATGGTGGCGATTTCTCGTCTATCATCGTGGATGCAAGTCGCGTCGTAGAAGCAGGAAGCCCTGCCCTCAAGGAAGCCGCGCCAGCGGCTGAGTAGGGCGGGGTAGTTCGCGGGGTGTCGTGTCCGTCAGGGCCACAACTTCGTTGCTGACGCAGCCACCCGAAATATGGGGTCCTATGATACAGATTTATTATGACTCAGAAGAGAAATGACGATACCATCAACATATGAATCCTCCACTGAGAGACGCTGTGGCACAAACGTGCCATCTGTCTCGGGACTCGTAAATGTTTAATATCTAACATCAGGGTGGAAAATAGGAATGACATTGACAATTGAGGGTGGACTCGTTGCCCTGTTGGGAGACGATGCGGCGCAGGGTTGGGAGACATTAGTAGATCATGTGGCCATCGAAAGAGAACGTATCGACCGGAAACCGTTCGAAGAGATCGAACAGTGGAGCGAGGTCGACGCCGTTCTTTGCACTGCAAAGACAGCACAGCAGTCGTACGTTGAGGAGGAACTCCCTGCGGAAGTCCCGCTTGTCGCGGTCGACGTTGCGTCTGAGGTGATTCAATTTCGGGATCCGCATTCGCTGTCGACCACCGATACCGTAGACCTGACTACCGTCCAGGGCGGGCTTGAGGGATTGCTGGGGGGGTCGACTTCGGGCAGTGAGTCGTCCGGGGTGTTCGACACGCGTGATCCTCGCCGCTCTCCCAGCGACGAACTCGAGGACATCTCCCGGACTACGTTCCGCGAACAGGTGATGATGCACGCAGGGGAACCGCTCGTTATCGCCGACGCGGAGACCAGTATCATCGTCGAGGCGAACGAAGCGGCGACCGAGCTCTTTTGTCGGTCGCGTGGCTCGCTGATTGGCTCTGAACAGTGGGAGCTGCATCCGTTCGAGGAGCGCGACGAGTACCGGAAAGCCTTCTCAGCAGCCGTACAGGAAGGGTACGATACCGTTCATTCCAAACCTGGTGATGAGATCTGGATCGAGCGCCCCGGTGGTGAACGCGTACCGGTCGATATCACCGGGAAGACGATTACTCTCGATGGACGGACGTACATCGTTGGCGTGTTCCGCGACGCGACGGAGCGGGTCGAACGACTGCGGACGATCGAACGGCAGGCAAAGGCGATGGATGCATCGTTGACGGGGATCTCGATCCTTGATCCCGAGGGCGTGTACATCTACATGAACGAAGCCCACGCGGCAATCCTTGGATATGACGATCCTGGGGACCTCTTAGGTAAGACATGGCGATCAATATACGACGAGGAGCGGATCAAATACATCGAGCAGCAGGTGTTCCCTGAACTTCGCGACCGAGACGTCTGGGAGGGCGATCTCGTAGGCCAGCAACCGGATGGTTCAGCCATTCCACAGCACGTACATTTGACAGAGCTCTCCGATGGCGGTCTCATCTGTGTCAACCGGGATCGAAGTGACGAACACCAGCGAGAGAGCCGCTTACGGGCGATTCGGGAGCGAGTCGAAACGTTCGTTACTGCTGCTGATACGGAGGTGGTGATCGATGAACTGCTCCGGGCGGTCAAGGACATCGTCGACCAGCCTATCGCAGGCTACTGGAAACACGACGCGGAGGCGAACCAACTCGTTCAGGCGTGTGTTTCTGACGCGGCGGACGAGCTTTCGCTGCCCTCGCCGACGTTCGGTCCCGATGACTCAAGCCTCGCGTGGCAGGCCTTCCAAGCTGGCGAGATGCGGTACTACCCCAACCTTGCCAACGAGACGGACACGCACGCCCCCGAACCTGCGCTGCAATCGGAGGTAATTGTCCCTGTAGGATCACATGGAGTGTTGTTGGTCGGGTCATCCGTCGCGGACGATTTCTCGGCTACAGAGCGTGACTTCCTCGGAATTCTGGCGATGCACACAGAGACGGCGCTGCAACTGCTCGCCAACCGCCAAGCGTTGGAGGAATCCCAAGCCCAAATCGATACAGAACGAAGACAGCTACGTGACATCATCGACCAGGTACCCCACCTGATCTTCGTAAAAGATCCTGATGGACGATTCGTGTTAGCGAACGAGGCGACGGCGGAAGCGTACGGGACGACCGTCGATGATCTTGAAGGGAGGACAGATGCCGACTTCGCAGCGAGCAAAGAAGAAGTCGAAGCCTTCCGCGCTGACGATCAGACAGTGCTTTCCGAGAACAAGTCGCTCCATCGATCTGAAGAGCGACTGACTGACGCTGAGGGGACCGAGCGAGTGCTCGATACGTTGAAGTCTCCATTCGAGCCAGCTGACGACGATGCCGACCGGGCAGTGCTCGGCGTCGCGACAGATATCACAGAGCACAAGCAGACTGAACTCGCCTTACGCCGCGAGCAACAATTGAACTCGCTGAGTCGGGTTGGAGAATTATACACTCGTAGCGTGTCTGCTCAAGAGATGGCCCGGACAGGTACCGAAGCTATCGTTGAGGCACTCGACGCCGTCGCTGCACAGATGTACCTGTTCGACCCCGAGTCGGCGCAACTCGAACGGGCAGCCAGTGCTGGTGAACTCCCCGATGCGGCCACGGACCGTGATACGATTTCTCCGGGCGAGCATTTCGCGTGGCAAGCATTCAGTCAGCACGAAGCGGCATCCCGTGATAGCGATGTCGACCCTGAGATAGATAGCGAAGACTGCGACGGGCTCACACGGGTCGTGACTCGCCTGCCGGCTCACGGTGTGCTCGTAATATACCTACCGACCGACGTCGAAAGCGACAGTACGTTCATCCACACGGTAGCGAGGAATCTCACTGCAACGTTGGATCGGACCGCCGACGAGAAGCGGTTGGAACAGCTCAACGATAGACTCTGCGAGCAGAACGACCGACTCGAAAAAAAGACCTCGATTGCGGAGGAATTTCGCCAAGCGCACGAGCGGCTGATCACCGCGTCGTCACCGGACACGGTGTTCGACATACTGGTTGAATTCGGCGCGAGTCAGGGGACCAACGCGTGGGTTGGTGCGTGGGATGCGCGTCGGAAGCGGCTCACGCCGATCACTGAAGCGGTCGATGGAGGGCCAGCGACCGAACACGGCGACACCGTCGCTGACGCGCCTGACGCGTCGCCCCTGTTCACAGCCGTCAGGCAGGGTACGCCGACGAAAATTTCCGATGTGCGCACGCAAACTGACTACGAGGCGTGGTCACAGCGACTGCTGCGGTTCGGATACCAGTCCTCGGTCGCACTCCCGATCAGCCGGAACGGCCTCCCCTGCGCGGCCCTCGAAATCGTCAGCGCCGACAGTGGAGGCATTCCCGACGAAGTCGTCGACTACGCCGTGACGCTGTGCAACTGTGCGGGCCTCCTCCTCGAACAGTTGTCTCAGCGGTCCTCTTCGAGTATGTCTATCATCGACATCGACTTTCCGGAGGAGCAGTTCTTTTTCGAGCACGCAGACACTGAGATGCGGATCGACTCCGAGGAAGTGCACTTCGTCGGCGATAAGATACTCCTTGACGGGAAGGCCGAGGCAGCCGACGAGGACGCACTTCGATCGTATCTCGCTGATCGACCTGGCGTCGCTGACATCGACGTGACACCGAAAGGTGAGGACTATTTATTCGGGATTAAAATCGTCGATGGACCGACGACACCCGTGGTCGAGTTCAAGCAGCAACTGGACCGCTGCAATGCGACGCTACGGGCGGTATCGACCGACGCGGAAGCGGAGACGGTCACAGTGCAGGTTCCCACTCAATCGGTAACCGACCTGCTCGAGGGGCTTGAGGATACCGTCGGGACGTGCGCGCTTCGAACCAAGCGACCCACCGGCCAAGCTGCTGAGAGTGCATCTCGACGGGCCCTGCTGAGTGAACTGACCGAGCGGCAAGTCGAGATTATATCGGCAGCGTATCAGCTCGGTTACTACGAACAACCGAAATCGACGACTGGGGAGGAGCTAGCCGAGCAGTTCGACCTGTCGGCATCGACGGTCCACCAGCACTTACGCAGCGGTGCGCGCAAGATCATCTCACAATTGTTCGAAACCCCCGATCACTGAGTCGAACCGTGCTGAAGCCCCTGATAAAGTTGCGAGCGCATACCCTCATCTTTAGGCGGGGGTCAAGCGGACCATAGCCTACACACCCACCGACAACGTTACTGCTGGATTTCCCACCGTCCTATCGGTAGTATTAAAACTCCGACAGATCATAGTGTGCAATACGGATGAAGACCACACGGCACGCGACCTACAACCTCAACTACCACATAGTGTGGTTGCCGAAGTCTCGCAGAACCGATGGTTCTGCGGACATCGCGGAGCCGTGCTCCGCTCAGTACCGCCAGTCGGTACTCGTCAACGAGGTTGCCACTCGTGCCCGGTCCATCCTCCACGAAATAGCCAACGACAAAGGCGTCGAAATTCTCGACCTTACCGTACAGCCCGACCACGTTCACCTGTTCGTCAGTAGCCCGCCCAAGAACGGACCGGCACTACTCGCCAACTGGTTCAAGGGCATCTCCTCGCGCAAGTACAACCACCGATACGCCGACCACGACGGCGAGAAAATCGGATGGGCGCGAGGGTACTACGCAGGGACTGCCGGGCACGTTTCGAGTGAGACGGTCGAGAACTACATCCAACAGCACAAGCAGGGCGATTCGTGACCGAACTCACGAAGACGCTCGAGCTCAAACTTGTAGACCCGAACGTCCACAAGCGGAGGAAACTCCGAGAGACGCGAGAGGCGTACCAACACGCCCTCCGAGACGCCTTCGACGCCGGATGTACCACGCAGACCGAAGCGAACGACGTGGTGGTCAACTACGACCTGAGCGGGTACGCAAAGAACGCGCTCAAGAAGTACGTCCCGCAACTCACGACAACCTACAACGCGGGCGAACTTCACGACGACCACCCTGTCCGCTTCACGAACGAAGGGCTACGACTCGACCACAAGCCCGAGAACGCTATCGAGTGGTACGTCAAAATCCCGCACCACGAGGACTACCACCTCTGGATGCCCGCTCAACCGAATCCCGAACAGCGGGACTGGTTGGAAGCGTTGAACGCGGGAGACGCCACGATGGGCGAGAGTCGGCTGTTCGAGCGGGATGGAACGTGGTATCTCCACGTTACCGCCACCCGCGACATAGAGGAACGCTCCGATGTGTCCGCCGAAGAGCGGACGCCCATCGGAGTGGACATCGGGGAAGCGTCACTCGTCACGGTGTGTCACCGCGACGGCCACGGTTCTCCGACCGCGCCCGAACTGTGTGCCGACGAAGGCAAGACCGTCCGTCGGCTCCGCAAGACCTACTTCACCGCCAAGCGCCGACTCCAGACGCGCGGGAGCGAGCGTATCGCGGAGTCCTTCGGGGACTATATATGTGATCAGATAGACGACGTGTTCCACACCGTCACCCGCGAGGTCGTGGAGTACGCCGAGTCCGTCGAGAACCCGGTTCTCGTTCTGGAAGACCTGACGTACATACGGGAGTCGATGGACTACGGCGACTTCATGAATCGGCGTCTCCACGGATGGGGATTCGCCAAACTCCACGCGCAGATACGCTACAAGGCCGTCGAGAAGGGTATCCCCGTCGAGACGGTGAACCCGCGCAACACGTCGAAGGAGTGCCACGCGTGCGGTGAAATGGGGTATCGCCCGCGACAGGCGACGTTCAAGTGTACGAACGACGCTTGCTGGATGGGCGAGTACCAAGCGGACATGAACGGCGCGATAAACATCGCAGACCGCTACCTCAGCGGAGAGAGCCATTCAAGAGAACACACGGATGGCAATGACTCGGCTGAGGATGGGGGGGCGTTTGACCGCCCCACAAGACACCCAAGCCGATGCTATCACGCAGGAGACGCTTGGGACGTATGCGTCTTGAAACCATAGGGCCACGCTCGGCCTGAAATCCCGTGGTGGGATTCCCGCGTCTTCAGGCGCGGAAGGAGGTCAATCGCCTGTTTGGTATCGGATTGGGCATATTGTCCACGCATCCGGGGCGCACAATACCATTGAGGGCGTGTCATTAGAGGCCCTCGGATTGTTCCCTCCGCGGAAGCATCGCGGACTGCTTAACTCGGGCAATTCTCACCGCTAAGAGGCGGAATACAAGTACAACGGCCGCTCAATCGGAGAGTGACTGGAGGCCAGCCGACTGTTCGAGGAACTGCGACAACTCGGGATCCTCCGACTCTGAGTGGATAAACTCCACTTTGCCAGTCGACGTGACCGATACCAATATCTCGCCCCACCGGAACTCCACAGCCCAGTCGACGACATCTGCCCCCTCCGGTGTATTATGAGTCAATAACGTGTTGAGCGCGTCGGGGTCAATATACTCGATGAGCGGCGGGAGGTCGGCTGGGTCTTCGGATAAAAAGTCTGCCGCCTCGATGATCAAGAAGTCTACCGGCTCGCTGTACTTGGAATCATCGTACTCCACACGGTGGTGCATAATCGTATGTACTCGTGGTGGCTTTAGACTTTTTATACGGATATATTCTGATTACTTCTCTTAACCGAATATATGAGGTGGTCAGATGTCTGTGACTCTCCTGTTAGTAACTGATGGTCAGCCACAGTCGGTCACTTTCCGTTTGACGAGTGTAATCCGACCGGTGGGGTCGACGGTAACCAGTAGGTTACGGTATCTGAATCTAAACTTCCCGTCAAGACTGGGGAGGCTGGTACCGTGGCCGCCGAGTAGCCTGTTGAGTGGATTCGTCGGCAGCGACCGGGCTAATTCGCCGATGTCGTTCCGTGACCAGGTCGTGTAATCTTCCACGGCACTGACGATGCTCTCGGTAACGGAGTAACTACCTTCCGGGTCGTGCCAGTAAATTTCGCTACTGTACGTCCTCGAATCAGCGTTGACTGGGGAGCGCTCGACGGTCATACGTGAATTTAATTCGGCCTGCAGCACTGTATACCGCTCATAAGCTTATGTCTCTGTCGGTCGGCTAATACGGATTATTGTAACTGTTTACCGGTGGATCGCCGAGACGGACGGGCGATCCACCGGTAATGACTTACAATAAACCGTATAAGTCCCACCCGTCGAAGGATCAAATCCGGTCAGGCTACTACCTCTGACGGTAGTCGGACACGTTCAAGTCGCTTTGTGTACTAATGTGATAAAATACCGATGTCTCCTTGACCGTGGTCAGTCCCACGTTACGCGGTCGTAGGAGGCTTCCAGCGCTTGCGCGTCCTCCGAGAGGAGGGCAACGATCAGGAAGGTCGGGTACTGCTCGAAGTGGTCGATGAGTCGGCCGATTCGGGGGGCATCGAGCGCTTCGACGGAGTCTAATAACATGAACGGGATCGTCTTGTACACCTCGTGGACGAGGTACCCGGCGAGGGCAAACACCAGCCCAATTACTTCGCGTTCACTTTCGGACAGATGGTCGATGGTGTCCTCGTACGCGGCGCCCGCCGCAGACTCTCGGACGATGTGTAACTCGAAACGGCCTTCGGAGACGGTCTGGCGGCCCTTGCGGACGGACTGTTCAACGCGTTCGAGCCACACGCGCTCGATATTCTCGTATGCAAGCAGGTCTATTACGTCGGCCATCTCCTGATTGAACGAGTCGACAGCGGCTGTCTCGATGTCCTTGATCCGTGTCCGCGCGTCCTGCAGCGCCTCGGTCGCCTGCTCGCGCTGCTCGCGAAGGTCTTCGCGCTGTGAGAGTTCGGACTCAATATCGGCCAACTCCTCGTCTATCTCCGCCCGCTCGTCGTAGCACTGCTCGAGCGAGAACTCACATTGGTTGAGCTCGGTGTGGCTGTCGAGCAGGTCCGCCTGTGTCTGGTCGCGGAGCGATTCCGCACGGTCCTCGAGACGCTTGGCGTCCTCGATGAGTGAGTCGCGCTTCTCTTCGAGTTCGGAGATATCCGACGTGCGCTGTTCCAGTTCGGCGTCGATACGCGCCTGCCGGTTCTCGAGCTCGGAACGTCGTTCGGCCCGCTGTTTGCGCTCGTTCCGTGCTTCTATCGCCTCTTCGAGTTCAGAGCGAAGCTCCTCTCGGCGCTCGCGCTTGGTATTCCGCAACTCACGGAGTTGTGCGGTCGTCTCTTCGATCTGCGTGCGGTCCACTTCCGAACCACACGTCCAGCAGCGCACCTCGTTAGTATCAACAAGTTGGTCAGTTAGCGCCTCGTCGTCGTCCGTGTCGAACGCCTCCTCAACTACGTCGATACGCGAGCCTTCGAGCGCCTCCGAATTGAATTGAACGATCGTCTGGAGTTCGGTGATTGTCTCGTTGAGGTCCTCGATGTGACTTCGAAGTTGACTGATGCGCACCGAGGGATCGTCACCCGTCTCGATCGGCTCGAGGCTGTCGAGGGTGTCGTTGACCTCCTGTTGTTCCTCACGGAGTGATTCGATGCTCTCGCGCTCCGTCTCGATCCTGAACCGAACCTGCTCTATCTCCGATTGGACGGACTGCAGATCCTCGAGCACCGACTCGAGTTCGCGCTGACTCTCCTGTTCTGCATCGACGCTGGATTCTGCCGCCTCTATTTTGACCTCCAGTTCCTCGCGACGCGTCTCGAGTTCGTCGATTCGGTCCTCGAGCTCGTCACGTCGAAGTTCGAGACGATGCCGCTCGTCCTCGAGATCAGACAGCGAATCGAGACGATCGTCGAGACGATCTCGCTCCGTCTGTAGGTCCCGAATCCGCGACTCGATGGCCTCTGTATCGATCGGCCGAATAATTAGCTCTCGGAGGTTGTCGTGGTTGACGGCTGCCTGCCTGGCGTCGTTCGACTCCAACAAGAACGCAAAGAGGTCTGCGACGGTGGCATCCTCCAAGTACGGCTCGCCGTCCAGCGTTGTGCCTCGCCCCTGCCGAGAGAGACGCCGGAAATACGTCTCGCCGTCGAGGTCGAGGCTGACCGAGCCTTCGTCGGCGTCGCTTTTTATTGCGACATCGTCGCTTCCACAGACCGCCATAACTGCTCGGAGGAACGATGTCCGATTCGTCGCGTTATGCCCGGTCAAAAGCGTTGTGCCGGGGGCGAGTTCGACATCGACCTCGGTAATCCCTCCGATGTTCTCCACGTGGACGGCTGCCGATGCAGTGGACGTTCGTTGAGACATTAGGTGCCCTCCAGTGTGTTATGTATCGGTGCCATCGTCTCACTCATTCGAACCAGCTCCTTGGTCTTGACAGTCGCACCCCGCTGCCTCGGCAAGCGCGAACGGGGTCAACCGAACGTCGCAGTCCGGACACGTGACGCGTACGTCGACTTCGACGTCGTACTCGTCGAGATCGACGGCGTCATTTCGCTTCCATCGGTCGACGACATCCGTCGTGACTTTTTGTAGACGCGCCCGGAGCTTCCGCACTGACTCGATCTCGCGTTCTACCGTCCGCTCGGCTGACTGTTGAGCCTCGCGGCTCACGCCACGATGCTTCGTCAGGTAGTTATAGACCGACTGATACGATATGAACGCATCTTCCAGCGCGTCGACATCGACGCCGTTCTCCGTAAGACTACGCCGGGCGTCGGTCCGCATACCCGCAGTGACATCGTCGTCGGTCAGCAATCGGTAGAAGTTCTCCGCTTCCCCATCAAGGAGGTGAACGCCCGCTTGCGATTGTGCTGCTTGTACAATGCGCCGATTTACCAGGTCGGCCAACTCTCTGAGGCTCCACTGTTCGCCCTCCTCTCCGGTCCACCGTTGGACGAGCTCGTCACCGAGGCCGTCCAAGCCGTACTCCCTTGCGACCCGTTCGACCTTCGGACCACGCCCTCCGCGGTGGGGGACGCTTCCTGTCTCGGCACCACCTGAGTTTGTGTTCGACATACAGTTCTTTACCTGCTTATCCCATATATGGGTTGTTGTTTTACCGTTGCGTATATTTTAGGCATTCGGTGTGAACTCGTCCACCAGTGCCGTAACTCGGCGCACGCTCCGAGCAGGAGTGAGCCGTACAGTCAGCCGCAGGGACGGATTGAGTCTGTGCCGACTGTGAGAGCTCCAATGACTCAGTCTAAGACAGTGGTCGTCCCTACAGACGAGCGGTGGGACGGAACCTGCGGATGCCCCGTTCGGCTGCCGTCTCAGCAAGTGACGTACACGGTTTGAGTCGTACGAACAATCAATTCAAAAAGAAGCCGATCAGAACGAGATTGTAGATGCAGACACCGAGCCAGAGCATCGTGGGGACGCCGTATACGAACGTCAGCATGCGCTGCCGCGTAGGCTCGGACTGGAAGAATTTGGGGACGACGAACTCACCCATGATGCCAATGAGCAGGAGTACAAATATCGAAAGAAGTAGTAATCCAAACGCCGCTCCAAAGCGGTTCATCACCGACACGGCGACCGGATTAAGCTCGGTCATCCCGACCTGTAATCCATAGTAGGTAACTGTCGCATCGAAAAGTCGCGTCGAGAGTAGTCCAGCAAGCAGCCATACGCGTTTTGTGGATGAAAAATTAACGCATCTGCGACAGGCACCAGCCAGTCGTGTGATAAGTACAGCTAGCTTGGAGTGGCTCTGTCCTCGATCAGAGCTCACGGCTCACCAATCCTCCCGAACGGACCGCCGATGAGTGGTTAGTTGAAGCTCCCGCGTACTTGACACAGTACCGCATCAACACCTGTTTGCTGCGGCGAGGTATGGATCTTCACTCTAGCTACTCGGTACGGCGACGGAGACCCTAGTATGTCCATGTCGCCTGCTCCGAGACCGAGTCACAACGTGTGTCAGTTAGTGCCTGTGCTGACCGCCGAGCAGTCGTATACGTGTGACTAACGCCCTCAACGGTGTGACTCGTCTCAGAGGACACGAGTGCGACGACAACTAGGCAGAGGTCGGGCACACCCAACGAGCAGTCCGGCCAATGTGACCTCCAGGTAGACAATGCTTGGAATGTAAGCGGTTTGAATCCGTCGAGTCAGGCGGAGACGCGGCACGAAGCCCATCTCCACCGTAGGCGCCGGATGCACCTGAACACGGACGTACGTGATCACATTGTCGGCCGCGGGAGTGTACAGTAGTCGCCGCTCCACGATGGCGAATGTGTGACCTCCTCCTCGTCGTAAACGGCGAGGCTTCCCACGGCACCGCACCGCTGGGTTGGGATATTTGCTGGTTTGTAGTCCGGTCGGCATGACGGGGCTACTGGTGGGGCCACACCGCCGTTACTCCTATCCCGGTAGGGGACTCGGAGTTATCTTGAACTGAGACACCACAGCGGTTCGAGATGGTGTCTCGAACGTTCTGGGCCTCAGAGTCCCGATATTGTGCATTTGGATGGGCGGTGTGGCCGCCTCGGTGTATATCATACTACAATACGATCTAACTTAAATATCCGTATTGCCGCTGAACGTGGTTTGTGTCGGCGCTGTCGGATTCACGCCCGTCGTAAACGACGGGATTCTCTCCTTGTAGAAAGATAGGCTGAATTGGAGCCAGTACTATCAGTCTTCGAGAGTTTTCGATTCGCTACTGGGAGGTTGCGCGCGCTGTCGCCGTGATCGATCCCAGTTCTCGAACAATCCGTATTCGGTCATCGTCGCCATACCGGCGATAGCCGCCCGCAAACTGATTCCGATGAGCGGAACGTCGGCGACGGTCACGACGATGTCGGCTTGGACGACGGCGCCGTCGCGCAACAAGACATCGATAAACTCGACGAGGGCGTGCGTCTCGGTTTTTGTTGGTTCCATGAAACTGTTTCCTACAGGTCAGAGACGAACGTGTACGGTGGCCACGGCCCAGTAAATCGCACGGCTGCGCCGGTCTCATCTACAAACTCGTCCAGTCGCTGACCGAGAGTCGACTCCGCGTCGGCTGGTACGCGAACGGCGAGGCAGCCAATTGTCTTGTCACTCTCCGGGGACGACTGTTGCTCTAAGGTGGCCGTCGCGGGTTGCTCGGCCACTTCGACGGCGATCGACTCGGCTGTCCGCCAGAGCTTCGACCGTAGTTCGTCACGTCGCTCTTGCATCAGGCTCCGAAGGCGCTTTTCGTACTTTTTTTCGAGGAGGAACGCCGTCCCCGAGCCGGCCTGCTGCTTCCGTTCGATCAACTGTCGCAGTTCGTCGTCGTCTTCAGTCACGGTCTCTTCGAACGGGGTCGAATTCCACAGGAGATGGAGCCGGTATTCCCACGTGCCCGCCAGCGTTGCAAGCTCGCCGTGTATCTGGGAATACCGCGACGCGAGCCAGTCGCTGACTGCGTCGTCTCCACCTTCGAGGACCGTATTGAACCTGACTGGAAGTGGCGTCCCGAACGTCTCTCCGGCTTTATCGACGACGCGTTGGTGAATCATCACCCACTGTTTGAGTTGGTCAAGGCGTTCTGTTTCGAGGGGATGCCCACGGTCCTGTACGACGGCTCCGACCTCTCTATGGGAGACGAGGCGAACCGACACGTCATCGACTCCCTTGGCCGGCACCTCCGTCTCGCTCGTGGCCGACGTATCGACGAGGCAGTATAGATACCGTTGCTCAGTCTCCGTCTCCACGGTACTGGACCTGCGGTGTGTCTCGTCGTCCGGCGCTGATGGGGAGTTCGTCATCGGTCGTTGCCTGGTGGTCGGTCAGCGCGCTGTACGGAGTGATGACGGTGTGCGACCTCATCGAGTGCACCGTGGACGACGTGGTCGAGTTGCTGTTTGAGTTCGGTTACCTCGTCGTCGATTTCGGTTTGCTCTTTCAGTCGGTCGAGCTCGTCTTCTAGAGCGTCGAGTCGCTGCCCGAGGCGCTCGATTTCAGTCTCGGAAAGGTCGTTGGACTCCATTCGTCGCACGGCCTCGTGTTCGAGCGCTTCGATTAGCAACTCGACGATCGTTATGACGAGGGCCGTGAGCCCGCCGTGGAGGTCGGTCTCGTCTCCGAGCTCCAGTTGCATGGCATTACTCCCCCTCAGTTCGGTTGGTCGCAGGGGATTCCGATTCTCGGTGGAGGATCGACTCCGACGCTGGCTGGCTCTCCGCCCGCCGGGGCGCGTCACCCGCCGACATATCTCCGTCAGCGACGGCTTCGATCCGCTCGGTCTGCGTGCCACCCGGGAACTCCAAACCGTACTGTGCGGCCGTCTCGAAGGACGCAATTGCTGCGCGCAGTTCGACGCCGAGGAGTTCGGTGTCACCGATGCTCACTGCGATATCGGCATTGATTACCACGCCCTTATCCAGCACCAACTCCAGCATCTCGGCGAGGTCGCCCTGCGTCCGAGTTGGCTTGGGATCACTCATCCGTGGCTCCCACCGTGGCGTCCGCTTCAGGTGACTGCCCAGCCATCCCGTCGCTCTTCGGGGTCTCTCTCGACACTGTTTCGTCCTGTAGCCGGAGTCCGTACAGTCTGGCGCGCGGGCGTACCGTCGAGTACTTCGGTCGCAGAGGGACTGTCGAGTGTGACTGTCGGGCGGAGTTCTCGGCATTTGACCGTTGCCGTGGCACCGTCGAGTAGGCGGTCGGGTTCGTCCCTAGCGACGCCGAGTCATCTTCTTCGGTCGACTCCGTCGCCTCCACGTTCCGCTCCCTGCGGCGTGCAAGCCGCTTCCGCTGTTGGAGGAGTTTTTCCCGAGCGCGGTCGCGGTTCATCTGTGCCTTTCGAATAGCTCGGTCCGCCCGCTGCTGGTGTTTCCGCTGTTGCTTACTGGTCATTCGTTTCCTCCGGGCTGCTGTCGTCTGCAGTGCGTACTCGCGCCTCGAATACGCCGTTATTCAGCCGCGTCCGTTCGACCGAGAGTTCCGGTTCGTCGATCATCACGGAGGTGCTCCACACGTCGCCGTAATGGAGCACTACTCGTGACTGTCCACGTCCCGGCACGATCGTCACGGTCGGCTCTTCGTCGATGTCTGCGGGTACGTCCGTGGTGAGAGCGTATCCGTTTCCGGTGCGCTGTACTTCGAGGACTGCCCCGGGATCGTCTGCGTCGATCGGGTCGACCGGTCGCCGGTCGCGAGCGGCGCTCGATCGTGTCGACGCGTCTGCCTCCGTTTCTCGGCGTAACCCGATCGAGACATCGTACTGGTAGTCGACGTTCACGCCGCTGTACGTTGCCTCGCCAGTGCCACGTTGTCGAGACGATCGACTCCGTTCCAGACTGGCGAGTTCGCCAAGCAGTGTACGCAACTTTTGCAACAAGGACCCCGAGGCAGATGGGCCCGCTTTTCCGTGGTCACTATCTCGGGCGTCGTTGGAAGGCATTATCGTTTCACTTGGATCCGATCTCGCATCTGTTCCTGTATTTCTTCTGCCATCGAGAGCTTCCGTTCGAGTTCCTGTTTCCGCCGCCGATACTCCGCCTCCGGACGCTCACCGATCTCGTACAGCAGCTGATTCTCCTTAAGCTCGTCCCGGATCGCGCTCGTATCGTACGTCCGATCGAGGGCCATAGTGTGGAGGATGTCCAGCAGAGAGACGAACGGTCTGATCAGGAGGTCGTCGAGTATGAGCATGGTGTCACCGCTCGCTTTGCTGGCCGGCACCGATGTGTATGTCGACGAAATTGTACGGTGCCCACGGTCCCGTGTACTGTACGCGGAGCGTCTCGCCATGGGCCTCTTCGATCGCGTCGATCGCCTCGTCGAAGGCGGCTCGTTGCTCTCGTTCGACGAGATAGGACTTGTTGAGTACCAGTCGGTCGCTGAAGAGGTCGTTGTCCGTCTCGCCGATGCTTACCGCAGAGAGGCGGTCCGCGATGCTCACCTGCACTTCCTCTGGGACTGGGTGCTCTTCTGGGCCGATGACTTTGACCCCGAGCTCAACCGTGCCATCGATGTCCTGCAGCCCGCTACGCAGGGCACGTCTGGCGCCTCGCATCACCCCTTTCAGTGTTCGTGCGTTTTTGAACGCCATGCCGAAACTCATCGGTACGACTGACCGACCGCCGTCGTACTGGAGCACTTCCTGTAACACGGCGTTGTGTGCCTGCACGTTCTGATCGGTCCGGTCGGGGTCGGTGGTATCGATGTCCGAAACCACGGCCGAGAGCGTTCGGTAATCGACCGTGTATATCCGGTCGGCGCCATCCACCCCGTCGACCTCCAACTCGAGGTCGTCTTGCTCGATCACGCCGTATGTGTACAGATGTTGGGCCATGTTCGTGCTTTCCGCTGCGTTTGGCTGCTGGGAACCACAACGTGGATCCTCGCACCCGACCTGAGGCCGGGGTCGGTGTCCAGTTAGCTACTTTTTGCCCGCCCTGCGAACACAACTACATCAGCGTATGATATGTATCTTCTGTTGTTCGTTCGCGATGGGACGGGCGGCCCGGCACCCACACTCCTGACATCTTCCACGTTTCCCAGTCATCGGCGCCCGTGGTCGACCGTAGGACGGGGACAGACACGTCGAGAGAGGAAGTCGCGTCGGCACTGTCACGTAACGGTCGGACCTCGTCGCCGCCGCCTCCGGTACGCCGGCCTACAGTCGGCGCGCGGGAGGCCCGCCCCGGGGTTCGCTGTCGGCGGAAGCAGGACTATCTTTCTTCGAGGAGAGAATCCCGCCGTTCACGGCGGGCGTGAATCCGACACTTCTCACACAGTCCACCGACTATAGCTGGATGGATATTCCACGCTAATCCGAATCATTAAGTAAATTAACCTACATAGTCTATGTATGGCGATTGAGGCCACTCGGACTTACGTTGGTTCCATCCAGAACCACCAGCAGGTCTGCGATGGCCTCGACTCGCTCGGATACTCAGCCTCCAAAATCTGGAACGTCGCACGATGGACAACAGACCGAGTTTGGGACGCAATCAGTGAAATCCCCGACGAGGGTGTGCTGAAATCGTATATGAAGAACCAAGCGTGCTGGAAAGACTTGAACGCGCAATCCAGTCAGAAAGTCATCGAAGAACTTTCCGACGCTTTCCAGTCATGGTTCGACCTGCGACACAAATTTGATGAGGCGAATCCACCCGGCTACCGAAAACACGGTGACAACCGACCACGTAGTACGGTCACGTTCAAAGAAGACGGATTCAAACACGACCCAAAGAATAACCGCGTCCGACTCAGCAAAGGCTCGAACCTCAAGGAGTATTGGTCGGACTTCCTGCTCTGTGAGTATCAGACTCGACCTGACGTTGACCTTTCAAAAGTCAAATCGGTGCAGAACGTTCGTGCCGTCTGGAACGGAGACGAATGGGAACTGCACTTCGTCTGCAAAGTCAGTCTCGAAACAAACGACCCGGCAGGTGACGAAGTAGCGGGAATCGACCTTGGCATCAAGAACGTCGCTACTGTTGCCTTCCCCGACGAATACGTCCTGTACCCCGGCAACTCGGTTAAACAGGACAAGCACTACTTCAAGCGTGCTGAGTACGACACCGAAGGCGAGAACGGCCCGTCCGAGAAGTCGATGTGGGCACGTCGAAAACTCACAGAGCGTGAGACACACTTCTACCACACGCTCACGGACGCCATTATCACCGAGTGTGTCGAACGGAACGTGGGGACACTCGCGGTGAGTTGGCCCGAAGATGTGCGAAAGTCTGACTGGGGCACAACTGGGAACAAGAAGTTGCACTCGTGGGCGTTCGACCGCATCTGCCAGTACCTCGCATACAAAGGCGAGATACGTGGAGTTGAGGTGCTGAAAGAGAACGAGTGGAGCACCTCAAAGACCTGCTCTGCGTGTGGTGACGACACGAAGTCTAACCGGAAGCACCGTGGATTGTGCGTCTGCTCGTCGTGCGGGTTGGTCGGAAACGCGGATTGCAACGGAGCGGAGAACATGCGGCAAAAGATAACTCCGAGTCCTCACGGCGAGGATAGGAGTAACGGCTGCGTGGCACAGCCATCGGTACACCTGTTCGACCCAGACAGTGGGGTTTTCGCCCCGCGAGAACAGGTTGTGTCGTAGACCGTCAAATATCCCACCTGCGGTACGGGAAGCCCCGGCGTTTACGCCGGGGAGGATGTCACCCGTTGCGAGAACGGGACACCTAGAACTCTTCTTTCATGTCACTCCGTTTGTACCGGGCAAGCAGTTCGTAGCCAGTGACGCCCCCGTCGTTGTCGAGCGAAATTTGATACCGCCCGATGATGTCCTGAGTGTCGGGGACGGCGCGGCGCTCGACGACTTCGACTACCGTTCGCCAGCGGTTGTCGTCGGGCTCAACCTTGATGATTCCCTCGAATTCGTGTTCTAAGAGCTCGGCGGCGGCTTCCCGAGCTCTCTGTTGTGCGTCACTGATGCCGAACGTCGACGGCGTATCGGCGGCGGTGTCGTCGTGTCCTGTTGGTGGCGTCGATTCCGGCGCCTCGTCGCCATCTCTGGCTTCTCCGACTCGTTCTGCCGGCTGGTCGCCTTTCGCATCGGTCGGATTACCAGCGTCGCTCGGTTGCTCGGTCATATAAACACGGAACTGTTGCGAGGCGTTAAGAAAGGTCGCCTTCGGTATCGCTTACGACGTTGGCTACCTGACTTCGCAGGTCTTTGACCGCCTCGTAGTCTGGAAGCTTCGAGGCGAGAACGTCGACGAGAACCTCAACGAGCGCCTCGTCGTCGGGGGCATCGGTGACGGCCACACCTTCCGCCGCCATGATCGCCGCTCGCGTCCCAACGTCGATATCCAGTCGGTCACGCAACTGACCGACCAGTTCGACGACGTACGCGATGTCGTCGTTCGCAACGTCGCTCACGTGCGAGCGCACGATCTCACGCTCAGTCTCCCGGTCGTAGAAATCCATGTAGATGCCTACGAGCCGATCGAGCAGTGCGTCTTGGGGCTCGTGCACACCGGCGTACTCGACGGAGTTGGAGGTGAGCACCGCTCTAAATTCGGGGTGGACATCGACGTAGCGATCCTCACCGCGTCGCCCGGGCAACTCGAGGACGCCTTCCTCAAACACCGACAACAAGACGTTGTTCGCGGCGGGCTTGGTTCGCGAGAACTCATTGTAGACGAGTGTCGCTCCCTCCCTGACGGCGAGCGTGAGCGGGTTATCCACCCATCGATCCCGGACGATGTCCTTACTTTTCATCACATTGTGGATGTACTTATCGCGTTCCGAGACGCGTTCAGTTTCGGCGTACTCCCCGATTAGGTCGCTAGTCGTGAGGTCGGCATCCCCGTTGATCCAGACGACCGGCCGGTCGCGCTGTCGGGCGATGTGCATCGCAAGCGAGGTTTTCCCACAGCCTGTCGGCCCGACGAGGTGGACTGGCCGATCAGCCGCCAACCACCGCTGCGTTCGGGTTTTGATCCGCCTGACCGACTCCGTCTCGACGAACGGCTGTTCGTCCGGGATGAAGGTCTCCTCCAGATGCGAGTCAGGTTCCGGCTCAGTCGTCGCCGTAGTCGGCTTGGTCAACCGATCGAGTTCCTTGTCGTGGCGCGTCGTTGAGCGCCGTTTCCGCTTGTCTTCCCGTGACGATCGGATCTGCGCACCTCTGACCTTCCGGTCGCGAGATCCATCCGTCATTGGCTATCCTCCGGCCGGAGTGGCACGTCATCGCCGTACTCGTCACGGTACTCATCGAGCGTCATATCGTGCGTTCGCAGGTGCGAGTCGGTGATTGCCTGATAGTACTCGCCACATTCCAAGCATTCTACGCCGTCTTCGGGCTCGACCTCGTCATCGCCAACCGAGTGGCTTCCGTCGCCGTCGCTCTCGGTACTCGTCGCCGCTCGAGTCGACGGTGAACTATTGTCGTCGGTTTCGTTGGCGATACTGGTTCCGGTCTCATCATCGCTCGCCGGGGCCGACTCTGGGTCGTTTGTCTCGACCGGGATGTCGATTGGCCCGTCAGGTGCGGCCGTGTCGTCGTCACTCACCTGCTTGCCGGCCGGAGCTTCAGCCGTCGACGTTTCGGCCGCCCCGTAGAACGTACTGACGTACGCGGCGAAAGTCGCCTCCGTCGCGTCGAATTCCGACTGTAGCGTTTCGATGTCACTGCACAGCGCAGAGATGGCGTCGAGCAGGTCTTGGACGTCCTCGGAGTGGAACTCCGCGGTGTATGCGTCGAACGCGTCGGCAACCGCGTCGATGCCGGCCTCGCGATCGACAACGTCCGACTCGAACGCGTCGGCGTATGCAGTGAAAGACTCCGCTTCGGCGGCGAATGCGGCCCGTTGTTCTTCGATTGCGTCGAGGAGCGCGGTAACGTCGCGGATCGCGTCGACGTCAGCGGCGAACTCCGTCGCGTACGCCCCGAAAGCCTCTCCAGTCGCGTTCATCTCCGAACGCAGTTCACTGATGGCAGCGTGCAACGCGCTCACGTCTCTGATTGCCGCCACGTCCGCCGCGAATTCGTCTCCGAAGGCCGAGAATGCGTCCCGTACCTGTCCAATCTCGTCGCGGCGGGCGTCGACATCGGCTTGGAACGCCCGACCGTAGGTTTCGAACGACGCTTGCGTCTGTCCGATGTCCGTACGGAAGTCGGCGGCGGCAGCTTCTAACTCGCTCACGTCGCGTTTCCGCTCTACGTCGGCGGCGAACGAACGCGTGTACCGATGGAACTCATCTCGTGCGTCCTCGAACGTCTCGCGGGTTTCAGCCATATCCTCAAGCTTGTCTCGTACGCTCATGGGTGGTGTTGTTGGATTCAGAAAGCAGGGGGAGGTGATCGAAAGGCTATACGGCCGGCTATCCGGTCAGCAACCGACCGTCAGGCCTCGGGCGCCGCTTCGACGCCCGCAGACAGTTCCGCCTGTTCGATTTTCGCGATTTCCTCTGCGTAGTGGAGGAACGTGTCGACGGAGGCGACGACGACACGTGCCTCCACCGTCAGGATCTCAATCCCGACAAGCGAGATTCGTGCGAACGTGTCGACGACGATACCTTTGTCAAGGACGCGGTCCAATACCTCCGCGAGGCTGGACGAATCGGGTTGTGCCATGATGCATTCCCCTGTTGCAAGGGGTTGTAAATAAAACTTACCATGAGTCCTAACTATTGGGGCAAGTGATACGTGAGGCTGAATAATGCAGCTGTAGGTAACTACCGAGGGCAGCCCCCGTCGTCACAGAACCTGGTCCGGGTGTGGGTCGTCAGGAGGCCTCACACGGACCGGGTCCGTCCGGCTACCTGCTCCAGTTACTGGACGTCCTGATAGAGTTCGACGATGTCGTCGTAGTCGAGTTTGCCGTTCTCGTTGAAGTCGTAAGCCTCCTTGTTCAGGCGGATGGCATCCGAGTCGAACTCCCTGAACAAGAGAGCAATGTCGTCGTAGTCAAGTCGTCCGTTCCCGTTGATGTCTTCGTAGAGCCCGTCGCCGTCGGGATCGGTGGGTAAGCCCTCGCTGCCCGGAGTCAACGGCGGTCCGGTGACCACCACCCCGTCGTGGGCGAGTACGTCGACCGGGCTGCCCGACTCGTCGTCGAACGCCTCAACCTCGACTGTCAGATCGGTCGTTCCGGTGCCCGTTCCCACGAGGTCGATCGTCGCGAGTGGGACGTCCACTGCGCCGGGCTGAACGCTCTCCTCGATATCGGCCAACACCAGCTCAACCGAGCTTCCATCCTTGCTGACATTCGGGGTGCGGGTAAGGCTGAACTCTTCGGGGTAGCTAGCTCCGCTAATCCGTACGACGTCGGGATGATCAACCGAAACGGTCAGCCGGCTGCCTGCGAGGCCGTCTACTGCGCTCTGGAGGGTCAGATCGACGGTCGCGGCCTTTTCGTGTCCGATCGCAACAGACGGAAGGTCAACGACGGTGGTCGCTACCCGGAAGACTGTCGTTGTGCCGCTAATCTCGTGTCCCACGACGACGAGCGGGTCATCGATCGGGCTCTCCTCGGCAGTCACGAAAGTCAGCCCTTCCGGGCCGAGGTCGCCCGCAGCACTCGCGGGTGCGTCACCGTCTTCAATCTCCGTCTCGATATCGACGGAGAAGTCCCGTTCGTTAATGTACTGGATGAAGACGGGAGCGGTAGGGTCGGTGATCTCGTACATCATGATGCCGCCGATTCGTTCTAGACCAATGAACGCGAAGTGTCGGTCGCCGACCGTGCCAAGGGCGAGTCCTTCGGGTTCAGGACCCTTGTTGTCGCTGCGTCCGTCGGGGTCGCTCTCGTTGTTGTCGTTATTGAAGTTCTCGGGGAATCGCTCGGCCGTGATCCGCTCGAAATCACTCCCGCTGTCGAACACTTGCTCGCCGTCGGCGCTGAAAATGCTGAACGAACGGCCGCCGAAGACGTAGATCTCTTCGTACACCCCGTCGCCGTCCGTGTCGCCGAGTGTCGTCGTCACGCCTTTCGGTCCCAGGTTTTCGGGCTGTTGAAGCTCGTCGACGCTGTCGATACCCTCGATGGCGTCGAAGTCGAATCCCTCCGGATCGAGCGTGAGGTCACCGACCTCCGCCTCCTCGCTGAAGCCGTCGTAGTCGCGGCTGTCGCCCTCGTTCGCCGTGACGATGTACGTCTCTCCGCCGACGCTGTACACGCCGATCGAGTCCGGCTGAAGGATGCCGTTGATGGGCCAGTTCCGGATGTTGACCCCACCGTCCTCGTTGCTGGCGTCGAGTTCGTTGCCCGCGAGGCTGTAGTCTTTATACCCGAGTGGGAGGAGATCCGTGACCTCCGCGCGCTCGATATCGACGGCTGCGAGTGCGTTGTTCTCCTGCAACGAAACCCACGCAGTCTTCGAGTCACTGGTCACTGTGATGTACTCCGGCTCGAAGTCCTGGGATGCACTCGCGTCCGGGCCGAAAATGCGGATTCCCTGGCCACGTAGCTCGTCTTCCATTCCATCGTATTTGTCGAAGCCGGCGGTTTCGACGCTAGCTGAGCCCACGCCATCGGCAATGTCGATGACGCTGACCGAGCCCTTGGGATCGACGGAATACTCCTCGTTCGGTTCGCCCTCGTTCGCAACGAGTGCATACCGCTCGTCGGGAGTGATAGTCACCTTATCGGGCAAGGCACCGACCGTGACCGAGCCCAAGAACGCGAGCGTTTCGGGGTCATAGAACCCGACCTCACCGGGATCCTGCGGAGTGTCTGCCTCGAGCGCAGCCGCAATAACTTCGGTGGCAACGGATACGCTATTGGCCTTGCTCACGCCGGCGAGTTCACCGGCGACATCGAGTTCACCGATCTTCGCCGGATCCGTCGGATCTGCAATGTCCAGTACGTCGACGCCGCCGAGGTCCGCGTTGATGACGAACAGTCGTTGCGTCGGCGGGTGATAATCGACGATCTCCGCACCCCCTTCGTCGAAGAGACCGGATTCGTACCGCCCGATGGGTTCGAGCATCGGCGCGGCGCCGCCATCGAAGCTATCAATCGCCGTGGCCGCGAGCGCTTCGTCAGGAGTTCGCCCGGCCGCCATCGCAGACAGCAGTCCAGTCCCCAATGCGCCACCTGATACCTGTAACACTCTCCGCCGACTGAGCTTCTCTTCAAACATTGCACATGCGGCAACCGAACTCGGATATTATACCGTTTATAATAGCTGTCCGGAGCACTACGTTGCTCTTGACCGCGCCCCGTACCGTACGAAGTACGCGCACAGTGAACGCCTCGCAGCCGTGGCCGGCGGAGCATCTTGTCGGGCAGGAGGCCGCTCGCTGTGTACCACGTCTACTGAGTAAACACTGTTACGGGCATCACACCTCGTCGAGATTCCCAAACGGGGCCGGGCGGTCCGCCGATACGATACTGGCATCACCCCTGCGCCGAGCAGTAGCCGCGCTGGGTCGTACGCCGACGCCTCACACGCGCTGAAGCAGGGATCAACGACTACGCTGGACCGTCCGATGTGAGACTCAGGCGAGCGTATCGAGGCCAGGGGAGCCACGCGGGAACGGCCGGCAGGGCTGTAGCGCGGCGATAGTCCGGCTGTGCCGTCTCCGAAGAGAACAGCGAGAGTTCCACTGGTCACCCGACCCGTAGTCGTTTACACGCGGCCGAGCGAATGCCCGGGGCTTGACCCGAGACGATTCACGACGTACGCTCAGGAATCTTCCGCCCGTGACATGTCAGCGAGGACGGTTCGGGAGCAGCCACCCGGTGCAGGTTCTTCCCGACAGTTGCAAGACGACGGCCGGCGCTTCTCAACGAACACCGAGTCGAGAGGCGACGACCGGGGCAACATAAATAATCACCACCGTGGCGATGAGCACGACGGTTGGCAGCGCGAGTCTCAGGAGTCCGTCGACACCGACGTACGAGGTGATCGCAACCGCGGCGACTGCAACCGGGAGGGCGAGAACGAAGTACAGCACGCTCAGCCACCAAAATCGCCGCCGGACGGCCCGCTGCTCTGCTTTGGAAAGCGGAATATCCGCTCGCTGTAATGATCCCCTCAGACGGGTCTTGGACCCGTATCGGTCGGCTACCGTCCGCCGAAGCCGGTAGTACGAGCGGAGCACTCTGTTTCCGGAAGATGTCGAAAGCACGGCCCAGCATGGAATCCAGACGAACCACGGTATCCCTCTGCTCAAGTGTTGAATTACGTCCGAATCGAGTTGCGGGAGACGTAGCTGATATCGCGTCTCGAGGCGATAGATCACGTCCGTTCCGAGGAGCGCGAGAAGCAAAAGTAGAGCGTACCACGGGATGGTGAACGAAACGGGGTACAACCTGATCTGCGAGTCACCAGCGCCCACCAACGGGAACCCAGGCGCCTCGGGTGTCGTCGCCAGGTCTATTTCGTCACTTGGTGGCAGCGCCGTTGGGCTCTCTTCTTGATCATCCGGTGACTCGTCGGGCGACAGTTCACTTTCTCTCCCGTCTCCGGAAGGTGAACCGTCAGTCGGCGGCCCTGCAGTTGCCCGCTCGGCAGTCCCCGTCGTCGCGTCTCCGTCAACTGGGGCCGCTGTCTGGGTCGATTGTGGCGCCCGGTCGTCTGTGGGTGGTTGGCCGTCGGTATCTGCATCGGAGTCTCGCTGCTCGGCGTCGCCGTCGTCGGGAACTCCTCCATCGTCCGAATCGTCGTCGTCGCTGTCGCTGCCGTCGCCGCCGTCGTCGCCATCGCCGGGGTCTGACCCCCCACCCGGATCGTCACCAGCGGCGTCGCACGCGCTCGCAAACTCGTTGGGATCGAGGAAAGACGGAATCCCGTTGCCATCTTGGTCGGTGGTCGTCTCGGTCGCATCGCTACACCCGTCTCCGTCGGAATCTCGGTCGCGGAAGTTTCTGAGCCCGTCTCCGTCGGCGTCACCAGCACCCTCAGTTCTGTCCAGAAGCCCGTCGCCGTCGCTGTCCAAGTCGAGGGCATCGATGGTGCCGTCACCGTCGGTGTCTATCCGTTGGCCACCCCTCGTTTCGATGTCGTCTGTAATACCGTCGCCATCGGAGTCCGCCGCGGACGCATTGAGGCCGAGTATACTCTCCTGTCGGTTCGTGAGCCCGTCCGCGTCGCGGTCCCCGTTGGGCCCCGTCGTATCCGAAGCGTCGAGATAGTTCGCGATGCCGTCACCGTCGACGTCACCGGTTCCTTCCTTCGCGTCGGGTTTCGTGTCGCCGTCGGAGTCCGTATCACGGAAGTTCGGTGTACCGTCACCGTCCGTATCGGTCGTGCCCTCGACGGCGTCGGGGATTCCGTCGTCGTCCGAGTCGGAGTCGAGAAAGTCCGAGACGTTATCAGCATCTGTGTCGACGAGCTTCCCAGTCGAGTTCGTCTCCGTGCGATCGCTAATCCCGTCACCGTCGGAGTCAGTGTCTAAGAAGTTCGGCGTGTCGTCGCCGTCGGGATCGCCGGTTCCCTCGTCGGTGTCGGAGATGCCATCACCGTCGGAGTCTAGATCACGGTAGTTCGGAAGGTCGTCACCGTCGGCATTCCCGCCGGTCTCGTTGGCGTCCGAGATGCCGTCGCCGTCCGAATCTAAATCTCTGAAATCGGGCGTGCCATCGCCGTCGGTGTCCACTGGATCCGTGACGACAGAGTCTTGATCGCCGGAGGCACTATCATCTTCGCTCGTTCCTTCCTCGGTGTCCAGAATCCCGTCGCCGTCGCTATCGAGGTCTAGAGCATCGATTTTTCCATCGTCGTCGGTATCAACTGCCGTTCCGCCGTTCGTTTCCGTGTTGTCACCGAGGCCGTCGCCGTCGGTATCGACGCTGTTCGGATCGGTCCCGAGTGCCCGTTCCTCCTCGTCGGTGAGACCGTCGCCGTCGGTGTCTACTGTTGCCTGGAACGGTGTCGAGGCAGTGGCAGTGTCGACCTGTCCTCTCGCATGCTCGCTCACTGCCTGGGGTTCAGACGACGTCGCAACTGAACCGGCACTTGCAGCGACGGGGGCCGCGGCGGAGAGTATCAGACAGACGACTGTGATCCCGATGGCCGTTCGCCGTGCAGTGAGACGCTTCGATCCACCTAACATGGTACGGCTGCGCTGTTGGTTCATTGGGACTCCTGGAGCCGCTGGATGGTCCGTGCCGCCGCCGGCGTTGAGGTTCTCAGGCGGCCTGCTTTCGCCGAACTACCGCAGTTCTACATCTTCTCCAGCAATAATAATGATTTGTGTGACGCCCGTATGACGGGCGTATATCAAATCCAGCTAACGTTACGCGTTAGCCAGTACGTATGATCTCGTTTTTCGGCAGCTACGGTCGAGAACCCGCCCTCGGCATCAGCCTGCCCCCCGACGATAGTTGGACGCCGCTGACAAGGGGGAATCACCCGATGGGTAACGGTCGGTTGGCACGGCCAGCAGCCTACCTGTTCGATCGAATCTCGGGGCGTTTCACACCGAGCGAACAGTGGGTTGCGAATCACAACATCTCCACGCTCGAAAATCCTCACCGCCTAGTGTGTGGATGTCAACGTGTCTGTCGCCGGATGAACGCCGCTACTGCCAGCAGGATCAAGGCGACCACGAGGCCGACCAACAGAACGGGATCGCCGCCGCTCGGCTCGCTCGGTGTCGTTGGCGCCTCCGTCGGCGTTGCCGTCGGCGCAGGTGTGACCGTTGGGGTTGCCGTGCCGGTCGGTTCGGCGGTCGGGGTCGGCGTCGCCGTGGGCGTCGGCGTTGGTGTCGGCGTCGCCGTGGGCGTCGGCGTTGGTGTCGGCGTCGCCGTCCGGTCAGGGATGAGTCCACCACCGCCACCACCGTCACCACCGTCACCACCGGTCAAAGCGGACGTGTCGGCTTCGGCGACAGCGAACGTCGAGAAACCACTTGTCGTCCCGGACAACGTGACGTCCGTGTCGGTTTCGGCGACGACAGTCGTCTCGAGTTCGACCCACTCCCCGTTCGCGTCGTCGTACCGCCAGATCGACACCTGGTTCGGAGCGAGTCCTTCTTCGTCGAGCCGGGTCTTGTTGACCGTCGTCCGTATCGTCGCCGACGTCTCCTCTTCGCCGCTCGGGACGGTAATGTCCAGATACGTCGCGACGGCCGGACTTGCGACGTTCGTTCCTTGGACTTCGGGGGTGCCACTCGGTGGTTGTGAGAGTTCGGAAACCCGGATCGTCCCGGAGACGTTCGAGTCGAACTCTAGCGTGACCTCCGAGACGTTACGCGTGGCCGCCCGATCTTCGAGTGAAATATTGATACTCTTCTCGTTCGAGAGTGTCTCGTCCTTGCTGGCGATTGCTCGCTGGATTTCGATCGTTCCGGTCTTCGTCGCGACAGTCGCCGTGTCGTTTCCCGTTGCCATGTACACGTACCGATACGTTCCGGGCGACCAGTTACCGAACGTCTCGACGGTCAGCGTCCCTGGATCGGTCGCTCGGATCGACGTTACTGATGCGTCCATGGTCACTGGGTCGACCGACTGAGCCACTCCATCGACCGGCTCATCGGCAGCGAGTTGCTCGGCGACGAAGTCGATAATATTGATCCCGCCGACCGGACCGGACACCTTGCCATTGTCGAGTTCGATCCCCGCCAGCGAACTCTGCGCGCCGACGTCCGCGACGCCGTTGACATCGGCGATTTGCCGCTCGATAGTGACGTCCTCCGACGTGAGGTCGGCGGTGAGATTCCTGACCGTCGTCCGCTTGATCGAACTCGTGTAGGTCTCTTTGTCGTAGACGACGACGGTGTGGTTTACTTGCTCCGCTGGGAGCGTCGAGTCCACCTCAAATTCGATGTCGGCGCCACCGACGACCGTCTCTCGTGTTGGCGCAGCCGAGGCCACCGTCTTCTGAACGAGAGCGCCGTCTACACCCAGCAGTCGAACCGGACTTCGAACGGTCAAATTCCCGCTGGCGTCTACTTCGACCCCGCTGTTGGGGATGTTCCCGTCCCATCCTCCACTGGTTTCGTTGTAGTCTTGGACGAGAAAGAAGAGGTAGACACCCGGTCCGCTCGCGGTCCCTGTGCTGGCATCGTAATCCGTACTGAGGGAGCCTCCCCTGATCGTCCCCGCCGGCCGTTGTGCAAACGTGGCGTTCCCGTTCGCGTTCTGTCCGGTAATGAGTTGGAGCGCCTGGCTGACGGTGAGAGCCGCGTTGTCGTTGAGAATCTGGCGTACTCTGGGGCTGTCCTTGTCGAGGCGGGCAACGAGTAGCGACGTCTCGTTCCCATTGAACTGGTCGGTTGGGGCGACAGCCGTGTCATCGAAATTCAGGGTGAGCGGCGTCGACGTACCATAGACGGCCCGCTTCTGACGGTTTCGTGGGCCGTCTGCACCGTCTTCCTCCACGCTGATGAACGTCTCAGCGTTGTCGACGACCGTCTGCCCCTTCTGGGGATCCACTCGAAGCGGGAGCGCCGCACCGTCCCACATCTCGACGTTGTTAGAGACATCTAGAAAGTTGTCACCGGAGATAGCGGCATGGCCAGGGGTCGCGTCGTCCGCGACAGCACCGCCCGTCGATGCGGAGACGCTTCCGACCACTAATAATACCACCAGCAACACTGCTGTCGCAGTCCGAATCCCGTCAGCGACCATAGGGAATGATGCAAAGCGGGCACGTATAGTCGTTTCGTCGCTCCTCGTCGGCCGCCGTCCGAACCGTCAACGGTCTCCGTTTCCACCGACCGCAGCGAATTCCGAGCGCGGCTACTCGCCCAGTGGCCATCTATTTAGTACAACCGAGGCGAATAGTTTTCCCCCAGACTGTCGGTCAGTCACCGACGCACGGCGGCAAGGTCATGCCGCTGGTTCAGGAGTGGCTGCGAACTGCCAAACTGCGATGCCGAGCCCAAGAAGAATGACCGCCGTCTCGACAGTGAGCTGGGGAGTGGTGTAATGACGATAGATGCGGAGTGCTGGTGAGACACCGTCGTTTGGATACGTCACTGGCGAGATCAGGGGGTACAACAGATAGCGCAATGCCGCCCAGTCACCGCTCAGGATGGCTCGGTACGAATCGGCACCAAGGTGTGAGAGGACTCCAAGCGTGCCGACGACACTGATGTGCTGCATCTCGCGGCTTACTGAGAACCACCAAACGGTTGCTGAGAGGGGCAGAAGGAACAGCAGCGAATGGCCAAGCGAGCGCCCACTCGCAAGTATTCCGACGTGAGCAAGCGGTTTATCGACGAGATCCGGAAGCTGTGTTGCGACGGCCAGAATGAACAGTATCTTGAGTGCAGGTAGTGTCGTCGGCCGTCCACCGTATCGACAATAGCCAACGTAACAGAGATACCCAACAGCGAGATGACCCAGTGGAAACACGTAGTACACTCTAGTGAGCTATGATAAAAACTGTATGTCTCCCTCGATGGCGTATCTCGCATCGTGTCCACAGCCCAGCCGCGCTCAATCGAAGTCATATGTCAACGTCGTACTGTTTGTCCCCGAAAATATCATTATCAGATGTCTTTGGCTCCGCGAATCGGGGGAAATCAACCCGATGCCTACTCACCTGACAGTTGCGCTCGCTGTCTGATCTCCGCCGCCGAAACTGGCTTTGCTTCTCGGGTTGCGAGCCGCCCTGTCACGAGGTCGAGTAAGTCGAGCGCAGAGAGCAACTCACGGGCGGTGTCACGGTCAATGTCGAGTGCTCGCTCCACCTCGTACAACGTTTTTGCCCCTTCGACGGCGTCGTACACCGCTGGCGTCGTCACATCTAGATGACTGTACTCCTCGGGAAGGGATGGGGCTGCCTTGGCTGGGTCGTCTGTCGTCGGTGTGTCGGTATCAGCACCGGCTTCGCTGTCGGCAAGGTGATCGGTACTGCCCTCGGCCACGGACGCATCCGTGGATGTAGCTGCTGTCCCGGAGGCGGTAAGAAGGTCGTTCTCTTTGGAGTCTGTGGACGGGTGCGCCTGATCGCCGGCGTCGTCGGCCGACGAGGCGGCGGACGCTACCGTATCTCGTTCGGCTGTGTGCGTGCTCGGGTCGCCGTCTCCCTTGGGCGAGTCGGGCTCCACCGCGGAGTCGGCGGCAGCGGCGGTGCGCTCCGGGTCGTGGGTCTCGCTCGACACCTGACCGGCAGACGCAGGCGTCCCGTTAGTGCTCTTCTCGTTGTCCGGTGCCGTCTGCTCGGCGGACGAGTCGGGGGTTGTGTCGTCGGCCGCCGTCTCGGTCCGTTCCCCGCTGCGGTCACTTGCGTGCCCGGACACTCTATCACAGTCGTACGTCCGCGTCTCGTGAATGTCGTGCTTGATCATCTGGGCACGGACGGTCTGTGGGGTGACGTCTGCGCCGAGTTCGGCGGTCATCTGCTTGAACGTTTTATCGGGATCGTATACGGCTCGGAGGTGCTCCGGGTCGCGGTGCACTGGGACAGAGGGCTCATTCGAACCGCATTCGTCGGCTTCACTGTCGACCGTGGCTTCGTCGCCGGACATCGTCGTCGCGTCGTCGGCTGGCATGTCGTCGACTGTCTCCGCCGCCACGTCGCCCTCGACAGTCGGCGGCGCCTCCGCATCGACTCCGGTGGCTGTATCGGTCGGTTCGGAGCCGGTGCTCTTGCCTGAGTTGGCGACGCCGTCGTCGGTCGCGTCGCCGTTCGCGCCCACGTCCTCGGTATCGCGCGCGTCATCACCAGCGGTCGGAGCGGTTGTTGCCCGTCGTGACGGCGAGACGACCGCGGGGATTCCGACGGCCGGCATCGCGGGCGTTCGCCTCGGAGACGAGTCCCGTCGGTGTCTCACTCCTGAGCCGTCGGTCCGCGCGACGGGCGGTGAACTTCGACTCGTGCACTCGCTCTCGACGTCGGTCACCTCGAGGTCGAAACTTACCTGCAGTTGTCCATCGTCGAACGACTCGATGGTCGGTTTGGCGAACGTGACTCCCTCTGTACGTGTAGAACCGTCGGCGCGTAAGTCCACCTCGAGCGTTACACTCGCGTCGGCTGGCTCTGCGTCGGTGCCAACGCTCATCACCTCGATGTCGACGAACGCGGCTTCGGTCCCGTCTGCCTGACCGAGGACGTGGGCTAGTTGCTGAAAGCGCTCTACGGCGTCCATTTCGGTTTCGTTGACACTCTGACTTGACTTAGTTGTTTCTGGGTATGGGTATATATGACGACACGGTCCTTATGTACTGCGGTGAAGGGCGCTAAAACCTCGCGCTTCAGCGCGGGGATACAGCGCCCGTCTTCGGTTACTTTCACTGTGCATGGCGAAGGTTCAGATCCCATCGCGTCATATCAATGGATATGCGCGGAAAACTGGCAGTTGACTCGGTGTCTGCCACGGCGAGAGCCGAAATCAAAACAGTGAGCCGACCGCGCCGACCGACACAAAACAACCAGATAACTCGCTACCCCACGCCAGGGACGAGTATCGGTAGCGTGGCACCGCCAGTGCCGTCGGTCACAAACCTTAGATTCCCAACCATCGGAAGTGACCGGAGCAACATCGGAACCTCGGGAAGCGTCGCCCTTTAGCGCGGCGAGGATGTCACCCTGAACGGCAGGTGTTAGTGCCTGTTTCGGAGATAACTTGAACACAGTCGTCGTTCCTGTGGAGTCGCGACCGACTGCATCGACTGGTAGCCGTGCGATCGGACGTGCCAACGTTCAAGACGCAGCTACAGGTCCCCTGAACCGCCGAAAGTGGTATTTGGGCCAGACTCGTGTTATGTAAACAATTATTAGACTGCGGAGCCAATCTCTGTCTTGTCCCACCGATGAACGTTTCCCCTTACGTTGATGCGGCGCGACCGAAGCAGTCGTCTCACTCGGTGGGTCACCGGATCGAGACAGTCCGTCGGGCAGACACGGCTCACGGGGTGTGCACGTGGCAGACAACTGCTTCCCGGGCGGAGATCCCGATCGTGACCGAGCAGGCGATCCTACGGCCCGAGGCCGGAGCGCCTCCCAGTTACCCGTGCTGGTGCCGCGGTCAAAGGGTGAAACGGGCACAGGAGGGGGGACGGCGAGTAGCGTGCACGCAGCTAGCAGTGTCAGACGAATCCATGGATAAATTACTAGGGAACATCGTGCGACTGCTCCAGGCGGTCGACAACACCGACTTCGAGTTTGATATCGAGCAAACCGTCCAACGGCGATCGATCGCCCGGCGCCCAGCGCCACGGCCGCGACGACAGCGACGGCGTCCGAACAGCAGCTTGAGTGCTGACCGCGACTCGGAGGGCCTACGCGGTCGAGAGAAGTTCGCAGCACGGCGAAGAATGAAGCGGCTCAACCGGCTGCTGAAGCAGGCAGAGCGTCGGGGCGTCAGCCTCAACGAACTGCTCGCGGACGAGCCGCCGCTCGTCAGACAGTACGACGACGGCGGCTCGGCGGCCACCATCGTGGTTGAGGGGGACGACGCCGAGCTGGAGTGGACGGTAGGCGACGACACCGTCGTAGTTCGATGCGAGGCGCACACCGAGGAGTTCCAACTCCCCTTTGCCGTCGAGACCGTCGAGCGCCACCGTAAGCATCGGATTACGGAGTTCAGACTCAGCGCGGAAGCTCCCCACGAGTAAAGCCGCGGGCTTCCGCGTGGACTCCGGTTCAAGCCATCGGTAGCGAGCGGGTACTCCCTACTCACGTTCAGCGTCCCCCGATTTGGCGCAGCACCTACCGGTGCGTCCGTCGCCTGCGTTTTGCCGACGACAGAGATACCGGAAGCCGATGCCCTCGCTCGCGCTGTAGTCCGCGTGGTGCTCGTCTCTGCATTGCAGACACTCGAACGACCTCCTGTTGTGGCTATCGGGAGGATGTCAGGACGTATGGCTCCCGTCGGCCATTGATGCTTGCTATCGTCAACCGCCTCGGGGTCAAGCCCCGAGGCTTGTCAGTGGACGCCCGCTCTATCCGCGCAAGGCGGAAGGCGTGTAATCGCCGTTCGCGTTCAGCGTCCCTGACTTGAAGGCCAGTTGACTGGTGGCCCGTCCAGCACCAGACTTGAGCCAGTCCTGGACAAGACGCCACCCGATATTCCGAGCGGCGTTATAATCCGCGTGGAGTTCCCTTCCACACTTCAGGCACTCGACCTCGTCACCAGTGCAGTTGTCCTCGTGCGTGAACCCGCACTCGCCGTGACTGCACCGCTGTGACCGTCGTCGAGGATTCGGTCTTTGCAGTTGCTGAGTGCGTCGGCAGCAAGGTTGCGGGCGGATTGGACGAGACTGGCTTGCAGACTGGTCTGCTCTCGAACCGCTGTGTAGGTTTGTTCGTGGAGCGCGTTTTTGATGTCCTCGATCTCCGTGGGGTCGTCGCTCCATCCAGCCTCAGCGACGTGTTGGGCCGCCTATTGGAATTGCTCGAACGTCTCATCGAGAACGCTGTGAGCGTCCTCGGGAACGTCAAGCTTTAGCTGGATGTTGCGGACGACGTTTATTATTATTGGTAAAGATATTTATTTAGATGTGGGGGAGTCGGCCTTGCCATCGTGCGTGGTTTGTGTCATCGGTTGTCGGCTTCATCCCCGAGCTCAAGGGTCGGGGTATCCGCCTCGCAATCTCTATGAAACACGAAGCCATTTTACCTGACTCACTCTCTATTAACAGCTAGAGCATCAATGCGTTCGAACGTTCGCATCTGCCTCAACTGCGGTCGGGACGATCTCGTCCGTGAGAGCGAGAAGCTCACCCGTTGTCCCGATTGCGGTTCGAAAACCATTCGGTAAGGGCACTTCCGGACACCGACGGCCGGACGCCGGTCCCTGCGCGAGCGACAGCACCGGGAGAGCCGTGTCCCGGCTCTCGCTGTGGACTTTCGCTCTGTCTCGACTCGCGAGTGACGCGTCGCCACGAGGCAGAGCATATATGTTGGCGGACGGCACATACGAAAAGTGCCCTTCCGCATGGCAAACCGATCGACCACTCACACGGCGGCGTCCGCGCCCGACGCGCCAGTCGTCAGGTGCGACGAGGTGACTCGGACGTACACCCGCGGCACCGACCCGGTACTGAAGAGGAGGCAACAGCCCACCGTCACCGCCCTCGATGCCGTCTCGCTTGCTATCGACTCTGGGGAGTTCGTCGGGGTGTCCGGACCGAGTGGCAGCGGCAAGTCGACGCTGTTGTATCTGCTTGCCGGACTCGATGTCCCGACTCGCGGCACGGTAGCCATCCACGGCATCGATACCAGGGCCCTCTCGGAGCGCGAGCGCGCAGCGCTCCGACTCGAGCACGTCGGCATCGTCTTCCAGCGGTTCCATCTCGTTCCATCGCTTTCCGCGCGTGGTAACGTCGCTCTGCCGCTCGTCGAGCATGGCGTCCGGAAGCGCGAGCGTCACCGTCGGGCCGACACCCTGCTCGACCGCGTCGGGCTCGGTGATCGGGCTACGCACGCGCCAGGAGAACTGAGTGGGGGCGAGCAACAACGGGTCGCTATTGCCCGGGCATTGGTCACGGAGCCAGCCCTGCTTATTGCCGACGAACCGACGGGCGAACTCGACACGGAGACGGGCGCGCGCGTCCTTGACGTGGTTGACGAGGCGACAGACGCGTGTGCGGTCGTCCTCGCCTCGCACGACGACCAAGCGCTGGCGCGGACCGACCGCGTGATCCGCCTCCGTGACGGGCGTATCGTCGACGATGCGTAGGCGTTTCACTCGGCTGTACGGACTTACGACAATCGGCGTTCGTCGGATTCGAGCCCGCCTGACGACGAATACCTCGGGTGGGCTTCTCGCGGCCGTCGCTGCTGTTACCGTCACGATCGCGCTCATGACGACCGTCTCCGGGATTGCACTCGGGCTGGCGTCACAGTCCGCTATCCAGAGCGAGGACGTCGACTACTGGGTAGTACCGGACGCCACGACGCCGACAGCGATCGCCGCCTCCGTGCAGGGCCCCAAGCTCGGCAACGTTCACGCGGCCAGCACGCGCCTCACGCGCGACGACCGCATCGAGTACGCGACGCCAGTCGAAACCAGTTTGATACGCGTCACCAACGGGGGCGGTGAGGGGGCGTACGTGCTTGCGCTGGGTATCGTCGTCCCCGAGACGCCACGAACCGTTGCCGGTCTCTCGACCCGCGGTCTCACCTCCGGCGACCCACACTACGCCAACGGGACGTACAGTGGCCCATGGACTGGTGAGGCGGTCATCAGTGGTGCAACGGCCGAGGTGCTCGACGTCCAGCGCGCGGCCACACTCGACGTCGAAACGGGCGACACGGCGCGGACGCTGACCGTGCGTCGCGTCGCCGAGAACGACGTCTCAACGGGTGTCGGACCGGTTCCGGTCGTGATCGTTCATCTGTCAGAGCTCCAGACGATTTCGGGGGCGACGTCGGGCGATGCCGCCAGTCAGTTGCTCGTGAGCACGACCGATCCGAGCGTCCAATCGGATATCGAAGCCGTCTATCCGGGGACGACAGTCGTGACGCGGACCGGGCTCTCACAGACGGCCTCGCTTTCCAGTCTTCCGCTGGCCATTGCCCTCGCCGCCTTCGTGACGAGCGTCGTGGTGGGCGTCCTCTTCGTCGCGACGATGATGGGACTGGAACTGCTGAGCGACCGCGAGACGCTTGCCGTCTTCACGGCACTCGGGTATAGTGCGCGGTCCGTAACCGTGCTCGTCCTCGTCGAGACACTGAGTATCACGGTCGTGGGTGGCGTCCTCGGCGTGAGCCTCGGCGTCCTCGGCATCGAAGCCGTGAACCTCGTCTCGGGGCAGTACCTCGGCGTGGCGCCCGCGCTCGTCGATCCGCGACTGCTCGGCTACGGCGTCGCGATCGCACTGGGGATCGGCATCGTCGCGGCGCTCTATCCCGTCTGGCTGTATCGTCGCGTTCCGGCCCTGGAGGTGCTCTCGCGGTGACGCTCGCCGGCCCTCGTGCTTGGATCGGGCTCGCGTGGGCACAGCTCACTGCTGACCGAACGCGGACCGTACTCGCTGTCGGTGGGATAGCCCTTGCCGTACTTGCGGCCGTCCTGCTCGCCAGCGTCGGCCTCGGCGTGATCGAAACCGGTGAGCAGAAGTTCGACGCCGCCGGGCGCGACCTCTGGGTGACGGGTGGCCCCCTCGAGTTCGCGCCCGGGACCGTCGGCGGCGTCGAAAACGGGCTGGTCGAGGCCCACACCGTCGCCGCGGAGTTGCGCGGCCGCGACGACATCTCGACCGCCAGAGCGTTGGCTTTCCAGACCGTCTATGTCTCACCAAATCGGTCGTCGTTCGAGACGGTGATCGGCGTCGGAGGGCCGGCAAACTCCGGCGCCCGTATCCAATCGGGCCACGGATTCACTCGGTATGACCAGCACTACGCCAACGGGACGTACAACGGGACCATGACACATCAGGTGGTCATCGACCCACGTCTCGCCGATCGGTACGGCGTGGGGGTGAACGACACGCTGTACATCGGCGGGACGCTCGCCAGCGCCCGACAGCACGAGTTCCGGATCGTCGGCACTTCGGGGGCGTACGCGCAGTTCCTCGGGAGTCCGGTCGTCGTCCTCCATCTGAGCGAACTTCAAACGATTACCGGGACGACCGGCAGCGACCGTGCGACGATGATCCCGGTTCGATTGGCCGATGGCGCACAGCCAACGCGGGTGGCCGCCGACATCGAACGGGCACATCCCGCCTACGAGGTTCGAACGAACCGAGAGCAACTCAGACAGACGGTGCGGCGACAGGCCGTCGTGCTCGCGGCTGGCGCGAGCCTGATTCTCCTTGCCGTCCTCGCCGGTGCAGCCCTGACAGTCAATTTGCTACTGTCTGTCGTGGCACAGCAGCGACGGACCTTTGCCGCACTCAAAGCGCTCGGCCTGTCAACGGTGACGCTCGCGGGCATCATCACCGTCCAAGCACTCATGCTCGGTGTGGTGGGTGGTATGGTCGGGCTCCTCGTCGCAGTCCCAGCCGTTCAGGGCCTCAACGCCGTGGTCTCTCGGGTCGTCGGGTTCGAGGGCGTCGTCTCCGTCGTTCCGTGGGTCTTCGCCGCCGGCTTCGGGCTTGCAGTCGTGATGGCTATCGTAGCAGCCGTGGCAGCCGCTTGGCGCGTCCGTGGACTCGAACCACTCGCTGTGCTCTCGGGGTGAGTGACCCGAACGAACGAGCGAGCGCGTCGGTCGGCGCGTAGGGCTGGTGTCACGACGGTGCCGTTACGTTGACCCAGAGATGCACTTCGCGGTAGGAGTTGTTGAGCGTTGGCTCAGCCGGGGCTGCCCCGATGTACAACAGATACGCCAGCCGTAAGCGCTCTCCGGTCATCGTCGGGGTCACGACGTGTCGACGATGCCACGTCTTGTTGTGCTCGACTCGGGGTTGGAACCGGCGAAGCTCTCGCTCCGCGACGACCCGTGTCGAATTGTTCTGGACGGTGACGCGCTGGAGTTCCACGACGAGCGTGTAGTTGACCGGTCGGTGTTCCTGATTGCCGATCCCGACGACAATCGGGCTCCCTGTACCACGTTCGAACTCGGTCGGGTAGCCGTCGGCGACCAACTCGCCGTCGTCACCCTCGGTGAGGAGGTACAGTTCCGTGAACGACTCTCCTTGCTTCGGGACGGCCACCGCGTAGCCGACGCTCGACACTGCGAGCACGACGCTCACGGCGAGGAGCACGTTCAGCACCGCGTCGCCTCGCGTCTCGGGTTCAAGCAGTTCGGCTTTAGCCGCACCCGCCCACGCCCGATACGGCACGGCGAACCGTTCCGCCTCCGGGACGGCGAGCCGTCTGCGGGCTGCGACGGCCGACATGATGATCGTAAAGCCGCTCACCGAGACGACGATCGGGACGAGTCGGATCCCCCACGGTGTGAAGTTCAACACCAAGCCGAGCAGCGGAACGATGGCGATGCTCAGGCCGAAGGAGAGAGCAACCCGCTCGATGCCGTCAATACCCGACCGCCGTTGCGAGTCACGCTCGTCGTCGGTATCCGCGGCTTCGCCGCGCACGCCGTCCCCCGCCTCTGGAAAGAGCGCCGCGATGAACGCGTACCCCGGCACGAACAGAACATAGGGGAGCCCAAGCACGACGCGCAGGGCGCTTTCTTCGACGCCCGGGAGAAATACAGCGAGCGTCGTCAAGAGGACCCACCCCACTGTCACAGCCAAATCCGCAGGGAGGTCTCGGAGCTGAGAGGGAAGCAACAACCACCAGCCCCCCTCGTCGGTCTCGGCCATTAGTCAGCACCACTTGATCGAACGTAAAGAAGCGGTCGGTTTGACGACCGCTATTCTACGGCTGCCTCGTCGCGTAGCGCGGATCAAAAGTGCGAATCGACATAAGAGACCGGAACATGGTTTGCCGGGATCCGTCTGCGGCTTGAGCTGTAATATAGTCACTAAGTATCTGTTACAGAAGTCTGTCACAGACGTTTATCGCACCGCATGAGCGGTGCGTACGCTGTTGGACACACTTAGTCATGGCATCGCGGTAACGAGGTGACAGTCTCACATTTTAGATCGGAGGGACGTCAAGGCGCTTGGAGCAAACCGTAATGTTACGTGGTGGGATCGGATAATTTTTATTCATGCACACATATACCTGGAGGTTGACAATGTATATAAACTCACCAACCTCGGGTGGACGAGTTAGCACCGATGCTGACCTCCCCCATCTCAAGTCCGCTGTAGAAATCTTTTCTCGAAAGTGGAACCCACAGGTTCTGTACGTCATATACCATACCGAGCCTGTTCGATACGGCGAGATTGCTAATGAACTCAGCTTTGCACGTTAGCGTCGGCGGTTGAGTGAACGAAGAGGTGGTCGATTTCTTCCATAAGGTCATCGACACCGCGATCATCGTTGTCTCGAACCCACGAGAGAAGGTTGTAGACGGCTTCTTTCAGAGAGTGTTCGAGGTTCGCTCGAAGCGATGACGCCTTCGAGCGAACCGTCCCCAAGGCGCTCGACTCAGGATCAAGACGAACAAGACTGTAGGCAGCCATCAGAAGGTGCCAGTGCCGACTGGCACCTTCGTCGGTCTGCATCTCGCAGTCTCCTAGGCCGAGATCCTGCTTCGAGTCCTCGAAGAACGTCTCGATGCGCCAGCGCATTCCATAGGAGCGAATAATGTGCTCGGTCGGTGCGTCGATTTTGTTCGTGGCGAGGTATTTGACCGGGTTCTCTTCGTCTTCGTCGGTCTCTTTCTCGGCGACGACCAGCTTCACGTCTCCCAGTTGGGAGACGGGAAGCTTCTTCGTCCAGATGTGGTAGGTGTCGTCCTCGATATCGCGCTCAACCGTGTCGATGCGCTCTGCCAGCGCATCGACGCTGATCTCTTCGCCGCCGTAGGTCACTTTGCGATTGCTCCGAAGCGGGCCGATCCAGTCGTTGCCGTAGGATTCGATGTGTTCAACGAGTCCAGAGTCGTGGGCGAACCACGAGTCGAAGAGGTAGGTGTCCGCAGGCACACCTACCTCTTCTTCGAGTTCGGTGACGATTTCGCGGGCAAGATCGTACTTGGTGTCGTGATCTTGGTCGTCTTCGTCCTGTTTTTCGTAGAGGCGGAAGGTGAGTGGGTAGGCGGTTTTATCGTCGGCGTAGAAGGCGTAGATGAGGTCTTGGCCCCAGACAGTGTCGCCTTCGGCGTGATCGTAGAACCGACCGACTCCGGGGACTTCGTCCCCGGCTTTGTCGGTGATCGTGTCGTCGAGTATGATGTAGCCGTCCTTCGACCAGCGCGTTTCACCGTGTTTCTGGAGTTCTTCGAGGCGTTCGTGATTGAACTCCCGTTCGTCCCAGTCGTACTCGGTGAGGAACTTGTTGAGAGCGCGTTTGCTGTTGGCCGGGAGAACTTCGCGTGCGATGCCCGCCACGGTCTTGTTGCTGGCCGCAACAAGACCTGTGGCGTAGGTTTTGGCGTGACGCCGTTGTGCTGGTGATAGCGAGTCAAACTCGTTGAACACGCGCGTACACGACAGGAAGTCCGTGATCGGCATCATCTGTCCTTGCCACCGCCTACGTCACGCTCCTACTTCAACGTGCAAAGCTGAGTAATGAACTCGATATTTCCTCAAAAATGCTTTCGAAGACGCTCTCGGAGCTTCTTGACCGAGGGCTAATACTTCGACACGAAGACGAGGACGAGCAGCACGTACTCTACACGACGGCCCCGCAAGGCGGGGAGTTAGTGCATCGGCTCGAAGGGCTCGTCCGCTGGCAGAAACAGCAGCACGACGAATTGGAAATCTTGCTCGTCGAAGACGACAAAATGGCCGCCAAACTCCTCGCCGACCAGATCGGCGATATCGTCTCCGAGGGGTACACGCTCTATCAAGAACCGACGGTCGAAGAGGCGAAGGAACACGTCAGCACGGGGTTAGATTACGTCATACTGGATCGGCGTCTACCGGGTGGCAAGCAAGGGGATGAGCTCGTGCGTGCCGTCAAAAGTGGGTGTCGCTCCTGTATGATAATGATCGTGTCTGGCGTGGCACCGGATCGAAAACTCCTCAGGTTAGACACCGACGACTATGTCGTCAAGCCAGTGGACAGAGACGAGCTGGCCGCTCACATCGAATCGATCGAGGCTCGACGGGGACTCACAGATGTGAAACGGGAGTATCTGGCAACCCGATCGAAGCAGGCCGCGTTTCTCGACGCGTATGGACGGGCAGCGGAGGCACGTCCGGAGTACCGACTGCTAACCGAGATTATCGAGCGCCTGCCACTCGACGAGGCAACACGGACTGCACTCGAGTCAATGGTTCCGGCTGTGACGGAATGACTACGGCCGCACTGCGACGGGTGTGCCGTGCGAGTGTGCTTCTTTTGTTGCTTGGTGGTGCTGCTGGCGGGACCATGGCTACCGAGCCAGTCGGGAGTGATGGCCCGGCCGCGGCTGCTGGCCCGTCCGTCGGCGGCAGAGCACCGACAGCCAACGCCAGCGAAAGGCCCGTGACAGAGCTGAACGTTACGATCAACGGGAAGCACGTCGCGTCGGGAGCGCGTGTCACGACCACCGATGACCCACGGCTCGTGGTTACCGTTACGTCGCAGGCTCGGATCTCGCTGCTGTCGCTTCGCGTCGACGGCCGCACGTATCGGTCGTACACCCCAAATACGACCAATTTCTCACGCGCGGTGACGCTCGACTTGCGACCGGGAGCCCACGATATCGAACTCGTGAGCAAGACGCCGAACGACGTGACTGAGTATCGCCTCACGGTGATCGAGGACAGTGCTCCACCGACGATGCAGTTCACGAAACCGATCTCGGTTGCCGGGGAGTCGCTCGAAGAGTCGTACGACGTCGATCGCTCCCGCGTGACGGTCGCTGGGACGCTTCACGACCGATCGAACGTGACGAGAGTGGAGATCGAGCACACGTACCGATACACCCACGCTGACAGGAGCGAGGGCGGACGCGACCGAACCATCATCCGGGATCCTAACGGATCGGTGTCGTGGCCGGTTCGGCTCATCCCCCCACAGCAGACCTCGACTGAGACGACGAATCGGATCGAGATTACGCTTTACGACCAGTTCGACCAGGTTCGACGGTACGAATTCAACTTGACCGTAACCGACGAGGCCCGGCCGGAGATCGCGATTACCGATCTCGAGGCGCTCTACCGGACCTCTGAGATGCGAGTGAACTTCTCCGTGAGCGACGCCGTCGCTATTCGCTCCGTTCGCGTCAGTACGGCTGAAGACCCGAGACTGGGGCGCCATCGCTTGCTCTCGCTCGACCCCGAGGAGCAGCCAGTAGAAGCCGAATTCACGCACACGGTCGCGGTGGACGAAGGCGCGCCGACGCTCACCCTCGTCGCCACCGATGCGAGTGGACAGCAGCGGGTTGTCAGTCGTGACCTCAACTATTCGGCCCTGATTACTCCGGAGACTCGTTTCGAGACACGGCGCACGCGCTTCCGTGGCGAGGACCGAGTCAGTGCTGTCGGAAGCGTCTCACAGGGGAAAATCGCCCGTGTGCGCGTCGAGACCGTCGCTCCGAACGGATCCGTGCTCGACATTCAGACAGTCCACAGCGGCACCGTCGTCTCGCGTGTTGACGTGAACGAGACGCTGCAAGCCGAGACGGACGCCTATCCGGTCCGCGTCCGCGTTCGGACGCTGGACGCTACCGGCGTCGAGTATCTCGAATCAGTCACGCTCTCGCGACCCTCGATCGCTCGCACGCAAACGGAGACGGAGACGGCGTTCCCACAGCCGACGAGTGTCCGATCTACGGCCTCACCGTCGCGTCGGGCTACCGCCACGCCGGACAGCACGCCAGCCGGAGCGACCAACTGGACCGTCGCGGAGTGGCTCCCGGAACCGATCACGCTCGCGACCCAGTCGACTAGGGAAAGCAGTCGCACCGACATGGCCCTCCTCGTCGTGACGCTCGTAGTTGGCCTGCTGTTTCTTCTTCGGTTTTGACCTGTCTCCCCCGTCTCGGTGTGCTTTCAGGAACAGAATGCCCCCGGCTGTAGTCGAGGCCGGTTCGCCGAGCGTTAACACCCGTTAAAATCGCTCCAAGAACTTCAGCCGATCTTTCGAGATATCCGCAGCGATCTGATAGCGGTTTTCGACTTCCTGTTTTGCCACGTCGAACTCGAACCGATACGTGTTAGTTCGGCTCCCGAGCACCGTGATCTGACGCCGCTTGGTGTACGTATCCCCCGAAATGACGTTACACTGGACAGCCAACTGTGCGGACGTAGCGCCAGCGGCGTCGTTCGTAACTGCAATCAGCGCAAGGACTGCGCCGCCGTCAGTCGTCTCCGACTCGATTTCCTGCACCGAGAGCGACGGGCCAAGACACCCCACAGAGAGCGTAAGCCCCCCAGCGCCCAGTGTCAGCGCCCCCCGTCGCGTCAGTGCACGTGGCTCGTTCATCGGTTGGTGCTATCACTTGCGCACGCAGCGTCTTAGTCCCTGTTCTGTATCGGTCTCGAGCGTCCCTTTCGTCACAGCGGGCCACTGTGAATACCGAAAGCGCCTACTCACCTACTTATTACAGGTACCTTATATGACCGCGTCGACTATACAGAGCCGTAATGGTTGAGATGTCACGGCGAGCGGTAATCCTCGGTACAGCAGCCCTCGGTGCAGGAGGCGCAGGTGTCACGGCAGCAGCGTCCGGTCTGAACGGCAGCGTCGAAGGACAGGCTGACGTGCAGGCTGAGCAGGCGCTCATCGTAGATAACGTCAGCGTGAGCGACGACGGCGACGCGAGTTTCACGCGGGTCAGCGACGACAACACCGAGTTCCAAGCGGCTGTCGAACTGAACAATGGCGATACTGTGGGTTTCTCGGCGGAGATCACCAACAATGCCGACGATGCACTGGACGCCCAGTTCGCTGTAGACGTGCCCGACACCATCGACGTGACCGTGCGGACAGCCAGCGACGACACCACGAACTTCGGCAACAACTCGTCAGAATCGGTGGACGACATCGACGACAACGTTGACGACACCGACGCCGACGATGATGCCGCTGTAAAAACTGGCGAGGGAACGTTTGTCGCCAACCTCGCCACCGGAGAAACTGTGGTCAACATCGACGCCGAACTCGACGACACCGCCTCACCCGGGTCGTACGACATCGGCGTCGCTATCAACCCGCTGAGTACGGACAACTAGCACTTCGTCCACGCAGCGCAGTCCCCCGGACTCCGGGACCCCCGGCTCCGGATCATTCCCGATGAGTGAAATGACGCGGAGACAGGCAGTAGCCGCAACCGCAGTCCTAGCTGCTGGTGGGGCCGGCGTGACGGCAACGCAGGGGCTGGACGCGGCGTCCGCGTCGGGACAGGTGGACGTACAGGCCGAGCGGGCGCTGACGGTGAGCGACGTGAGCGTGGCTGGCGGCGACGCGACGTTCAGCCGAATCGGGGACGACAACACCAAGCTTCAGGTCGCCATTGAGGCGAACAACGGCGACGCGTTCGAAGTCGAGCCGACGATCGAGAATTCGAGTGCGGACAAGCTAGCTGTGCGAATCATCGTCGGCACACCGGACGTCATCACCGTCGAGGATATCGACGACAGCCCGAGCGGTGACGGGGACACCGTTGTCCAGTCGGATACGGACGCGTACGTCACGAAGCTCACACCGGGTGAGACGACGCTCGAACTGTTGTTCGAGATTTCCGACGTGGCGACACCAGGCGCTAGAGATATAACCGTTGATTTCGAGCCCATGAGTACGGATAACTAATGGCGGACGAACGTGGATCACACGGGGCGGACGCACCCGACGGGGAGGCGTCGTACGCGTTGATCCCGATCCGGCGCGATCTCGTCGCCGAAATCGATAGCGTTCGGGACGAGCTCTCGCGGAGCGAGTACCTCCGGCTCCTACTCAGACAGGCACAAGAACAACCGCTTGCGACCGAGTACGGGTCTCGTCGGATGTCGACGGGGCCTGTACGGTCGTCGGAAGCTGATTCGACAGTCGAAAAAGACGCATCCGACATCGGCGCGACTGCTGGGCCGGACCCCGACCACGTCGAGCCTGTGACGGGGGGCGAGACGGCATCCGAACAGTCGACGGACCGTTCGACCGTCGAAAACGAGCACCGCCGGCGGTCGTCGGATGGTGGAGTGAGAGCGCCTCGAGCGACGGACGCCCATCGCAGCAACGACACGAGCCACCAGTCACGTGATGGGACTCACGAGGCAGACCGACAGTCGCGCCGTCATGCGCCGGCCACCAGTGACACGGACACCGGCTGGGAAGTGGAGCAGTCCCAACCCACGCAGGAGGCGGCCGCAACACCGTCGGAGCGAACCAGTGCAAATGCCACCGCCGGAGAGCAGACGACGGCGACGACGGAAGCCACTCCCAGCAACGAGCAGGGGGGACCACGGCGGCCATCGGAGGTGGGCGATGCGCGCGGCGCGGTCGACGAGGCGGCAGGCGATCCCAACCCCGACCCCGACCCGTCTGTCGGGATCCTCTCGACGGAGTGGCACCTTTCTATTGGGGGATTCATCATGGTCTGGGCGCTCGCTGTCGGGCTATATGGGGCGGGTGATTCGGTTACCACCGTCTACGCACTCGCGTCAGGAACGGCCGTCGAAACGAACCCAATTATTCGGGCCGCGATTAACATCCACCCACTGGTGATGCTCGTTGTGAAACTCGTCATCATCGGTGGCCTATTCAAGCTCGCGGATAACCTCGGTTCGAAAGTACACCCCGCGATAGACGATCAGCTCGCGGTCCTGATCCCCGCAATCTTGACCGTCATTGGAGGGTATGGTACGTTCGTGAACCTCCAGAACCTGAGCGGGGCGATGATCCCGTACGTCCTCCTCTCGATCATCTTTTTGGGGGTCGCCGGAGGTGCGACGGTTGCGTTGTACAAGGGACTACCGCTCGAGGGGGAACAGCTCAGGAACTACCAGTTCAGCAGGCCCCTCTCGAGCGTGGATCGCGAATCATAACGTCCCAATGACGAGATGCGCGTCTCAGGCGGCGCTACGTGTGTGTTGGCGGTCGGTCATACACGCAGTGTCGAAACGCAGACAGCGCGGGACCGCCGGCCTCGTGACACCGCAGGTGTCGTCCGGAGTCGGCCGCCACGCACCGGCCGACACGAGGCCGCGGAGGGCTAACCCGAGACTGCGCCCTGGCAGGTGCACAGGATGAGTCGGGGGTCCGTACTGCCGGATAGCTTCGGACGGTTCGTTGCGGTCCTGATCTCTGTCCTCTTGATAACCTCCGGCGGGCTTGCGCTGACTGCGTCGTTCGGTGACCGCCCGGTCCAGTCCGACGTTGGCGTCCAGATAGGCCCACAGTTCCAGTATCCACAAATCAATCAGACGGCCGAGAGGAACGTTCGGACATCGGGAGCCGGCCGAAAGACCGTCATTCGGTCGGCCGACGGGACACGACTTACCGTCATTCAGGAGTCGATCAACGAGAGTCCGCTCACGGTCACCGTCCCGATTCGAAACAACGCCGACGACCGCGGAACGGTCCGGCTACGCGCCTCCTCTTCGAACGCCTCGTTCAGCATTGATACGCGGACGATTACCAGTACCCTTGCGAACAACAGTTCGCTGCGTCGGCTCGAAGAACACACCGTTGCTGGCCCGAAGGAAGCCCTCGTGGAAGTATCGCCAACGAACGAGAGTGGGGTCGGAGCGGTCAATGTGACCGTCAAGTACGACCACGTGCCACCCGATCCGTTGACCGTCGAGTTCGCGCTTGCGCCCGTCCGTGGACAGATCGACGTGCAGCCAGCGAACGGCACGTCCGACTCGACTTCCGGAGGCTCATCGTCCGACGGGTCGTCCTCGAATGGAACCGGTGGGCAGGCGACGCCCGCCTTCGTCTTCGCGGACACGACTCCGGCTGGCGAACTGCGCGTCGTGGCCGATAACGGCAGTACGGTCACCGAGCTTCCGGGCACCAATGCACAGGTCGTCGGGCCAGCACTGGCCGACGTGGATGGCGATGCGCGGACCGAAATTCCCTACGTCGACGGGCAGAACCGACTCAAAGCCGTCGACCTGCGTGGCCAGACGCAGACGTTAGTTAACACCAGCGGCCCCGCCGTCCCGACCGACACCAAGAGCCTACTCGGCGTTGGATCGTTCAACGGAAGTCCGCAGTCGATCTACTACGCGAATGCAACCAGTGAGGGGCTGTACCGCATTGCTGCCACGGATGGGGCGACCCCCAAGGTCGTGAAAACCGTCGGCGTGGGCGCAGTCGGGACGGTGGGTGACATCGACAACGATAGCTCGTCGGAAATCGTGTTCGCCGACGGGTCACAGAGCCTGAAGTACCTTGACGACGACGGGACGAAACAGAACCTCCCGAACGCGGCTGCCGGAAGTAATAATGGCGTCGGAGTGGGCCTCACGTCGCAACCGACGGACCTCGACGGGAACGGCCGAGTCGACGTGCCGTTCGTCGACGGAGGGAACAATATCGACGTTGCAACGACCCAGGGGACGGACACGGTGCTGACGACAGGGAGTGCCAGCAAGAGCCCAGTCGCGGGTGTCGACATCGACCAGGACTCGGCCAGCGAAATCCTGTTTCGAGACACATCTGGCGAGACGAAGTTCGTCGATAACGTCACCGGGGCACGGACACTCCGCTCGATCAATACCTCGCTGAGCGTGAGCGCCGACACGGGGGTCGTTGGCGGTCAGTTCGTCGATTTCGACGGTGATGGCCTCACCGCCAGCCAAGAGGCCCAGTTAGGAACGAATCAGACGGCGGCCGACTCCGACGGTGACGGAATCGACGACGCGGTGGAGACGACTCGTATCAACGGGACGGGGCCGGGAGAGGCCGTCGATACCGACGGTGATGGAACGATCGACGCCCTCGACTTGGACAGCGACGACGACGGGCGGACCGATCAGCAGGAGGGAACGACGGACGAGGATAACGACGGCGTTGCGGCATACCGTGATACCGACGAGCCGAGTCGAACCAACTTAGAGACGCCAACCGTCGTGTACAACGGGAAGGACACCGACGTGCTCAATGCCCTCGATTCGACGGGGTCACCCGAGCAGTATGCGGCTGTCAAGACGAAATCGCTCGGCCCACAGGCGGATCTGTTCGGCGACTCGCGTGCGGAGATCCCGTACGTCGGAAACAACGGCAATCTGAACGTAGTGAATAGCTCCGGGGTCGTGACGACGGTACTGACGAAAGCCGAAAACGGTGGCGTCGATCTCATTCAGCCGACCCGGCTCGGTGTCGCCGATGTCGACGGCGACGGAACGCCAGCGATCCTGTTCGGAGACAACAACGGTCGGCTCCGTCGACACGAAGTGGCGACAGACGAGACACGGACCGTCCTCAATCGGGACGGAACGAGCGTCCACAGCGTCGGGGGGATGGCTGACTTCGATGCCGATGGTGTCGACGACGATATCGTCATTACCGACGGAGACAGTAACGAGGTAGTCTACTACGACCGGAGTGCGGACACGGTCCAGAGCGCGAACGGCTTCAGCACGAAAAATAGCATTAAAATCGGGTCGCCCGCGGATTTCGACGGTGATGGCACACCCCGGGTCCCTGCGGTCAATGCGAACGACGAGATCGTCCTCGTGGGCGCGGGCAGTACGACCACGGTGGCCGCGTCCGGGCAGCCCACCGGGGGACTGAGTAGCGTTGATATTGATAACGATGGCGGACTGGAAATCGTCTTCGCGAACGGGAACAACAACAACGCGATCAGGCTCGCCGAACTTAATGGGAGCGTTCGCTCTGCGGGGTCCCAGCAACTCAACAGCGACGGCAATGGCGTCGCCTGACGCTGTTCCGCAGTGCCGGTGGCGTGTCGGCGTGGCTGTCACGGGCGACTGTGACCAGACGCAGTGAGCTTGTCCGTGAGTGCGTCGAGAGCCAAACGGGCGTGACTGTCGTCCGTTCCCCCAGTGATAATGACGCTTCCGGACCCAAACATGAGGACCACGACATCTACCCGCTCGGGTCGATAGATGAGCGCCGAGAACTGTTCGGGTTCGTACTCGATGTGTTCTAAGCCCAACTCGACCGCCACCGCATTGAGGTCGAGTCGGCCACGAAGCAGTGCCGAGAAGACGATGTTCGTTACTGGCACGTCCGGGTCGGCCGGCACGTCGATGCCGAGGGTGTTAAGCCGGGTCAGCAGACTGCCGACGCTCGCACGAGCAGTTGCCACGCTCTGTGCGCCCATACAGACGACCTTTCCAGATCGATAGACCACGGCCGTCGTTTCAAGCCCGTCGGGCTGATACGTGAGCCCGACGTCACGGTCGAGTTCGCACTCCGAGCTACCCAACCCGAGGACGAGAGCTGAGAGGTCTAACTCCTTATCGACGCTGGCGGTCACCGTGACGTTCTCTACCGAGAGCGGTTGCTGGAGGTCCATGACACGCGTCACTGTTAGTTGTAGGCCTTCATATGCATTCGCCACTCGGGATGGCGTCCGTCTCTGACCAGCTACGTCTGACGACACTTGTGGTGTGGTTTCTACACCCAGGCCCGGACATGTAAGCCACGCTGTAGCTTGCCGCATCGTATCGCCAGGGTTCGTGTCGGGGGCAACAGCAGCGGACAGTCGATATCGATCTGCCATCAAACCCTCCAGTGTATATCTATCTTTCTTCGAGGAGAGAATCCCGTCGTTCACAGTAGTTGCCGAACCTAACTGACGACTCGATTCGTAGTCGTTGGCATGGTCGATACGACTGAGGCAAAGCAGGTCTGTCGTGCCGCATCACCACTCGTTTACCCGGCACTGGACTTCGACATCAAACCGTGTGGTACCTACACGAGAGAGGACTTCGAGCAAGTCCTCTCTCGAATCGCTTTCGACCGGGAGTTCGCCAATACGGGCGGCAAGACCGTTCAACTGGATCGGTCCGAGCCGGTCGACGTCACGTCGACGGCTCGGAACCCACTCGCGAAATCGTTGCTCTACCACCTTCGACATCTCGACGCGGACGCCATCGACGCCCAGTTCGGTGGCGTCCGCGACCGCCTCTTTCAGGTCCTTCGGTCACTCCGGTTGCTGCCCGCTCGTGTTGATGTCGCGATCGATCTTCACGAGTGGCGATTCTACGGGGCAGCCGATACAGACCACGTTCTCACGACCTATCCTGACCTCGGAACGAACCGAGCGCACTGCTTTGCGACGCTCTGTATCGTCGCTCCCGGTGTTCGATTCACCCTCGCCGTGCTTCCGATGGACGCGAACGGCTTCCGTGCGAAGCAGGAAGCCGTTCGCTCACTCATCGCCGAAGCGAGACGATACGTGTCGATCAGACACGTCTACCTCGACCGGGGGTTCTATCAGGTTCACGTCGTTGCGGAGTTAGACCGACTGGATGTCGGGTACGTCGTGCGTGCACGGCAGAGTAAGGGGATGAAAGACCGTCTCAGCGCCGGCGCTGAGACGGTCGTCGATGCCTACAAGATGCAGCGAAAGCGGCCACCGACAGCTTCGGCTGACGTCACCGTCTTCGCCGTACCTCATCGAACGAAAGAGGACGAACACGTCTGATTCGTCACGAATCTCGACGTAGAGAGCGAGACGACCAACGCGTACGCGGCGGCGTTCCACCGCCGCTGGGGCATCGAGACGTCGTATCGGCAAATCGGTGACTTCCTGCCGAGAACGTCGTCGCCGATGTTCTCGGTACGACTGTTCTACTTTCTGTTTGCGGTGTCACTGTACAACCTGTGGGTGTTGGCAAATGTCCTCCTCTCAGGTGGAACGATTCCGAAGAAACCGCCGGTCTCGATGCGGATCTTCCGGACGTTCGTCCTTTCGACAGACTACGGCTAGCGGCTGAGCCCCACCGACCGGGGCGACCGGTCAGAACGCCCTCGCAGAGTGGCAACGCTCGGGACCGCCGCCGCTCGGCGGCGGTCCCTCGGTCTCCGATTCCGTTCCGTGTGTTCCCGTTTCGGAATCGCGTCACCTGAGTTGTCGAGAGGAACGAATCCCCTCCGATCTCGATTTGATTCGGCGTCTACCGTTTAGTACGGGAGGATGTCACTCGTACAATTCGGTGAACAATTTATTTTCCGCTAGTCGGATGTGGCGAAGCGCAGTCGTTCGTGATACGTCTAAAATGTCAGCAACGTCTTCGGCGGTAGCTGCTTGCGGTCGGTCGAAGAACCCGGACAGTGTTGCAACCCGTAGTGCTTCGCGTTGTTTTTCGGTGAGCGAAGTAGCCTCTAATGGCGTTGTCCGTGGTGCCTGCCGTGTCGTCTTCGAGCGTATCCGAACGGGCAGTGGTATGGATCGAATCTCGTCCAGTACTTCACTCACGTCCGTTCGTTTGGAGAAATCGACGGAGATGACCGTTTTCCCATCTCGTGCTCGGATCTGGCGTGTAACACTGGCATGGGCGCGCAGGACCGTCTCAGCTGTTCGGTCACTCGTCTTTATCAGCACTGATGAGTTCGCTCCGTCTCCGGCAATCACTTTCGTGGACGTGACACCGTCGACCGCTGAAGCGACCGCAGCTAGTCGTGTCGCCGTCACGTCCCGTTTTTCGGGGGCGATAATATAGGACGTATCGCCTCCATTTGAGGATTTACAGCTGTAACAAATAATTTCGGCCTGCTTCAGCGCGGGGTCTGCGGAGATTTCCGAGAGCACGTGCTCAGAGTCGAACGAGAGCGCAAGCCGCGTTACGACGTCAGCAGTGAGAGCAGTCTGTTGGTTCTCGATTTTGTGCCGGAATGCCAATGATTCTCCGAGTGAAAGCAGCCCCTGAGTGAACACACGCGTCGGAGGGGTCGACCGAAGCACCGCCAGCGCACCGTACAGAACACCGTCATTAATGAGCGGCACCGCTGACACCGAATGGAACTGGTCATGGTCGACAGTCGAGGTGATGACTGAGAGACGGTCTGCTGCTGTCTGGTCGGGATCGTCCGGAGCGGCGGTGCCGGAAATCGCACGCTCGGTAACCGGATCGCTTAGGTTGCCCGTCTGGTCACTCGGGGTATATTTGTTCTCGTCCCCGCATTTGGCGAGCACCGTGAGGCCAGAGTGCGTCGCGTCGACTGCGGTGCTGACGACCCAGGCTGCCCTACAGTCTTGCTCGCTACACAGAACTTGGCAGGCGTCTTTGGCGGCTGTCTGAATCGATGGCGTAGAGAACAGGATGGTTTCGGTGCGTTCGTTCCACTCGTTTTCGACGACGCTCGTCATGTCGCTGAGTGTGTTGAACATCACCGCCGGCACACCCTGGTCAAATATGAGGATCCCTCGCATCAGACAGTGCGCGTACGTCCCATCGGCACGACGAATACGGACGACCTCTGAGAACTTGCGTATTCTACGGTGAGCATATCAAACGCGCTTTCATCTCGAGCGAGGATTCCCTGATGTTTCTGCCGCACAGCTTGCTGATCGCCCGGGTGAATAAGCTCGAAAATCTCCTCAATCGACCACGACATCTCCGAGAAGTCATATCCCAGCTCGGCTAATCCACCAATCTGGACGTTGCGACCAGTCTGGAGGTCGTGTGCAGCAAATGAGCTGTCGAGCAGTTCCGAGAGCCGTATGAAGTCGTCGGGCCTCGGTGTCGAACTCAACTGATGGTGATACCACAGCGCCTGTTCTTGTATCGACGCTCGTATTTCGGACCGACGCTCGGGGTCTTCCGTCTCGACGTAATACGCGGTCGCTCCGGCGTCAGTCGCCTGCTGGATGGCTTCCGCTGACTCGTGAGCCGTGTAGAACACAAACGGCAGGTCAGTGTCGATCCCGCGCACCGTGTTCAGGAATCGGAGACTTGTGCGGTCTGTTGCTGTGTACTCGCTCACGATACAGTCGACTTGCCCTTGCCTGAGCTCCTCAACTCCGGCGTCGGTGTCTGTTTCACAAATCACTCGAGGGCGCTGAGCGGCCTCTTCGGGGCCGAGTAGCAGTTGAAGATCCGGATTTATGCCGAGCGAGAGGATGGTCGGCCTAGACATGCATCTCGACTGGTGTACGCATACTTGAGCATAACGGCGCTGCACTCCCATACGGACTCTTGACATTCTCCCGCGCTTGAAACCGCGGGAGTCCCACGGGACCGCACCACTGGAATGACTGCAAGGCGGAAACCCGTGTCTTTAGCTGTGGGAGGATGTCAGTGAGTCGGTTGCCTATCGGTCAGGGGCAGCAGAACCTTGGGGCGCCGAGGTGAACGAGTGTACGCGGTTGTCCTAACCGATTGACCCTGAAGGGGCCATCGACCGTTCCCTACTCCTCTTTATGATCGTCGCGGCGCCGCCAGAGGAAGATGAATAAGAGGCCAAACAGTAATAAGAGCATCACAACGACCACAGTCAAGTCGTCGTTGCTGTCGGCGTCCGGCGCATCCGTGGTCGTCGTCGTGGTCGTCACTGTCGGTGCGTCTGACGCGTCCGTGGTCGTCGTTATCGCCGGTTCGTCTGCCGTCGTGGTCAGTTAATCGGCCGTCTCATTCTTGTCTTCTGTGGCACCGGGGCTGAGTTCACCTAGCGACTGGCCGGCGAGTGTAACGGTCGCTGGCCCGGTGATGACACCCGACACATTGGCTGTGACCGTCTCACCCGATGCGAGCGTCACGGTCGTCGTTTCGAGTGTGGTTCCTTCAGCAGCGAGTGTCACGTCGAACGTGCCGGCCTCGTCCCCGACGTTCTCGATAGAGACACTGGCCTCAAATTCACCGGACGAGTCGTCGAACGAGTCCAGCGACGCAGCGCCGGTTTCGAAGACGGGCGAGCTGATGCCGATGGCGAACATCGAGAAGCCAGGCGTATCAGCTTCGAAGTAGTGGAACTCCTCGTCCTCGCGCGTCTGTCGCGTGGGGAGTGACCGCCAGCCGTCCGTTTCGTCACGATAGAGTGTGACGCTCTCGACGGACGCGCCGGTGGCCGTGAGGTAGCTCTTTCGAACGCGGAACCTGTGGGTGGCTTCCTCGATAGCTTCGTCGCTGTCGAAGGCCGTATCGACTTCGATGAAGCCAACCGGTCGCTGGTTCGTCTCGCTGACGAACCGCTTGCTCTCGTCGTCGAGCGTGTCCGTCGAGAGGTCCGGTCTCGCGTCCGTCGCGGAGTCGTCCATCGCGCGGTCGAAGACATCGATATCGCGCGAACTCACCTCGAGATCGTAGTCACCGGGCTGTTTGAACGTGATGTCGAGTCCGTCCGGAAGGACGTTCCGGGGCGTTGTCTCGTCTGTCCCACCGCTCTGGTCGTCGGCCTCAGTATCCGTCTCGGACTGGTCGGAGCCGGGCGGCGAGAGAGCGACAGCGACGCGTTCACCCGTACCGACGTTGCGCACGCTGACGGTCTGCCGATCGGTGGCTTCCCCAGGACCGCCGTCTTCGTCGTTGCCGCCCGCGGGTGCCGACGAGTCGTCGGGCTGGCCACCGTCGGGACTGGGGGCCGAAGAGACCGAGACGACCGATCGCGGGTCGTCGTCATCGTCGTCCGAGCGTGACGGGCGGTCATCGTCACCGTCGTTCGGGACGGAGCCGCCGCCGATCGGTCCGGACACGGCAGTCCGTTCGAGCCCTGGTTCGGGCCGTTGCGGGTTAGCTTGCAGGGACGGATACGACATGTGTGTCCCGTTGTCAACGACACTCCAAGTCGTGGCGAAATTAAACGCGGTGTTGATCTTCACCGAGGCACCTTTCAGCTCGCTTGTGGTAAGCCCAGTCGCGTCACCGGCCGACGACGACTGTGCGGTGGTCTCGGTGTCCCAGTAGCTGTTGGCGCTGTTCCCGTCTCCGCGCTCAGTCCCGACGAGCCCTGAATTGTCCCCGGTGACAGAGCCAGCGGCATACGTCCGGTTCACCGCTCCAGCATTGATCCCAACTAATCCGCCGACATCGCTGTCAGCAGCAACGCCCCCCGTGCCATACGAGACAGTGACGCTCCCATTGCTCGCCCCGACGAGGCCGCCGGCGATTGTTTTGGCGACGACATCCCCCGACGCCGACGAGTTAGCGATGAAGTGCGTCTTGATGCCACCTGTTGTGATGAACTCACCCACCAAGCCACCGGCGTATATGCCGGTCGCGTTCACCGCTCCGCTTGCCGTTGAGCCGGTGATGTTCCCTTCGGCGACCGTTCCGACGAGGCCGCCGACGCTGTCCGCTCCGTCGACGTCACCAGTTGCGGTCGAATTGACCACACTTAGATCAGCAGGCGGAGAAACACCGAGCGCGGAGAGGCCGACAGTCCCGACGAGGCCGCCAACGTTGTCACTGCTGCTAGCCACGTCGCCAGTTGCACGCGAGTCGGTGACGTTGCCACCTGTAGCTCCAATGAGGCCGCCGTGGGTATCCGCAGGGCCTCTGCTCTCGACCGAGATGCGCTGTACGTCACCGGTCGCGGCCGAGCCGGTCACATCTCCGAGCGCGAGACCGATCAACCCGCCGGTGTACGCCTGCCCAGAGACAGCCCCATCCGCTGTCGAGCCGGTGACCGTCTCTCCGACTCCAGCGAGGCCGCCGACGAGGGCTTGGCCGGCGACAGTTGCATTCGCCGTTGAATTGCGGATTACCGATCCGCTCGTGAAGACACTGCCGTCACTCTGGGGCACCGTACTGCCCACGACACCACCGGCCGTTCGACCCAAAACGTTTGCTTCGACTCCCTCGTACGTCGCGATCCCATCGGGGTTCTCGTTCATCGAGGCGTTCTCGACAGTGCCGTTGATCACGTAACCAGCGACCCCACCAGCGGCACCGTCTGTTAAGACGTTCCCGTTCACCGCGACGTTCGTGATCGTCCCGTTCACCGTGTAGCCGGCAAGTATGCCAGCCCCGCCGGCAAACGTAGCAACCGAGTCGCCGGTGACGTTTCCGTTCACCGTGACATCGGTAATTCTCACGTCCGTCGCGTAGCCGACGAGCCCACTGGCGTTCGACCCGTCGCTGACGTTCACGTTGTCAAGCGTCACCCGCTCGATCGTGACGTCTGTGGCGTTCCCGAACAGACCGGCTTCTTCCTGGGTAGTCCGGTTGATCCGGAGCCCAGCGATCGTGTGCCCGTCACCGTCGAACGACCCGCTGAACGGTGTCGCCGCGGTCCCGATCGGCTCCCACCCAGCGCCGCCGTTCGCCGTCTCATTGGCGTAGGTGTCGTAGTCAGCAGTCTCCTCGTCCAGATTGGTAACGAGCGTGAAGTTCGCATTGGGGAGCCCACGCACGCTGTCGAGGTGTGACCAGTTGCCGATCTGGTACGGGTCCGCAACCGTCCCGTTCCCACCGAGGAACGGGGGAACCACGGACTCTACCCCCGGTGCTGGCTCCTGCGTGTTCGGCTGCAGATACGGGTACGAGATGGCCGTAGGGGAGGCGACGACACGCCAGTCGGCAGTGAAATCGAGATTCGTGTTGGCCTCTGCGTCAGCGCCTTTCAGTTCGGCCGTTGTCAGACCGGTGCCACCCGCAGACGAGTTCTGGGTGGTCGTTTCGGTGTTCCAGTAGACATCAGTCGCCGAACCGCCGTCACTCAGCCCGACTGCGCCGCCGACGTTCGTCTCACCAGTGACGTTACCAACGGCATACGCTCCATCGATACCGGCTTTGTTTTTACCAACGAGACCACCGACCTTGTCGCTGCCAGTGACGTTTCCAGTCACGTATGAATCCGAGATCACGTTCGCAGTCGAGCCGCCGGAAACTCCAGCAAGGCCACCAACCCGGCTGCCGTCGCTTGTGACGTTCCCGTTCACAATCGAGGTTGCGATGGTACTACCGTAGAGAGAGCCAGCGACACCCCCAACCGCGCTATATCCGGTTACATTCCCGGTCACGGTCGTATTCGATATTGACTTATCGGCGTAGCCGGCGGCACCCCCGATGAAGCTACCGTATTGGCCGCCGGTCATATCACCGGACATGAGCGAGTCTGAGACCGGACCTCCCTCACCGATGATACCACCACTACGGCCGCCAAAGAAAGTGGTAGTCATGTCACCGGACATGGTGGCATTCGATACGGGACCGTTCGACACGCCGACGATACCACCACTGTAGGTGTTACCGGTCACATCACCAGACATAGTGGTGTTCGAGACCGAGACAGCCTCGCCAACGATACCGCCGGTACGCTCGTTGCCAGTCACGTCACCAGATGCGGCGAGGTTCGACACTGAAACGGTCGCAACACCAATCACCCCACCAACTCGGTTGGCGTCGCTAGTGACCGTGGCACTCACCGTCACGTGGTCGACGCTGCCATCGTTGGCGTACCCAACAGCCCCACCAACAACTGCTGCAGTGCCGACTCTTTCAACGGCGGGGTCGCCACCGGTTGCGCTCACCGTGCCGCTCACCTCGACGTTCCGTATCGAGGCGTTCGAGTAGCCGACCACCCCGCCGACATACTGCTTCCCAGTAATGTCGACATCGGCGAGTGTGACGTTCGTGATGGGGGCCGTTTCAGGCCCTGTCCGGCCGAACAGTCCGACCCGCTCCTCTTCCGGACGGTTGATTGTCAATCCCGAAATCGTGTATCCGTCACCGTCGAACGACCCGGTGAATTCGTTCTGGAATTCACCGATCGGGTCGAAGTTTGCGATGCTCGAGGCGTCGATATCGTTGCCGAGCACGTACGACGCGCCGAGATCGTCGTTCATCGCTCGGAGTTCCGATGCGTTCGTGATCACGTACGGATCTGCTTCCGTCCCGCTCCCCGAAGCGACAGTCACCTCCTCGCGCGTGGGCGAAAGCTCATCGTTGTTCATCGCCTGGAGTTCCGATGCGTCTGTACTCACGTACTCAGACAGGTCACCTACAGGCGAGATGGGATGGGGGTCATCTGTGGGGACTCCCCCTACGGCGGTAACCGTCCCCGCAAACAACGACGTAACCATCAGAACGGTGCACACGACAGCACCGATCGCTTGGAGTCGCTCGCTCACAAATACCTCCGAGAACTCGTGTCGACCTCGGTGTCGGTCCCGGCGGATGCGTCCGTTCCGGTGCTGCCTGCAACTGTAATTGCCTGTACGGTGAGACGACCACCTGCAACGGTGCAGAATCGTCTCACCGAGTCGGTGAGCCACCTTCTGCTAGTCGGCCGGATTGCCATATGCATCCCCCGGGGAGTCGCGGTATATAGCTAATATGCACATATGTCCATCGGCTCTTGTGTCGGAGAGTGGTGCTACCGTTCAACAGCAGTGGGAGCGGGGAGGACGGACGGGCGGCATTGGTACGCCAACCCCTTCGGGTCAAGCCCGTGGCATCCGCCTTGTCCCGACTGTGAACTGGCGGAGTCCAGTTCACCACGACAGCGAAAGGAGGCCGTCGCTTGGACCGATCAACGCACACTCGGGCCAACGTTTATACTATTCAATCAGTGAATTGCCTCGGAGTCAAGTGGTTCGAGAGACCGTCGGTCTCTCGTCATCACGAAACGGCGTAGCCGTTTCGAACGACCCCGAGGCTTCCCGTGGGTTAGTCGGATACTCCCACTCGACCATCGGCCTGATAGCCTCGAACGGTCGGGTGGGTCACGGTCGGGGCGTCCACGGCCCCCGATGCCTGCCGTCGCACCTTCCGAACAACGGGAAGGCTGTTGAGAGCAGGCACATTCCAATCGAGTTTCTTCACGCCTTTCACGGCGATGTTGACGCTTGCACCACGGTCGCTGTGGTCTTGATGCCCACAGTCTCGGCACTTGAACCGCTTCTTGTTACGGTTCGCACGCTCCGTATGCCCGCACATCGGACACCGCTGACTCGTGTACTTGGGCTTAATCCACACAGTCGGAATCCCCCTGAATGACGCCTTGTACGACGTATAGAACTGAAGGGCGCGGAACGGGAGGTGGTGCAAGCGTCGGTTCATCCGCGTGCCGTAGTCGATACTGTCGCGCATCTCTTTGAGGTCTTCAAAGACGATACACGGCTTCTCAAACCGTTGACTCCACTCCACGATATGTCGAGACACCTTGTGGAGTCGGTCACGGACGAACCGTTCCTCACGCCCTTCCAGCGTGTTGTGGATGCTGTCTTTCCCCGCGTTCTGAACGCGCTTTCGCATCGTGAAGTAGCGGTGACGCTCGAACTTGATTTCGGGAAAATCGATAACCAACGTGTCCTCGACGCCACCCTCGGAGAGCGCGGTCAACGCTACGTTGTCCTCGTTCACGTCCACACCGACGACCGTACGTGAGTCCTGCTTGTCTCGGACGGTCTGCTCGGTATTGGTGACGTTGACGTGCAACTCGGCGTTCTCGTTGTGGAACAGGGTTTCTGCCGTCCCAATCTTCCACTCGTCGCTTTCGAGTGCGGTCCTGAGAATGTCGAGGTGGGCTTCACTCCCTTCGAGGACGCCCTTGACGTGATTGTACGGCTTCGCGCTGATGCGGAACGCCACGTCACCATCGTCGGTGAGTGACAGGTTGTACCCTTCCTCGTGGTTGGCTCGAAGCGGGTACGTGCCATCCTTGGTGTGACTCGGCTGTCCGAAGTCGTCGTACTCGTAGTAGTTCTCCATTGCGCCGAGAGCCTTGGCGACGACGCGCTGTGTCGTGTTTTTCACGAGGTTGGCGTCGTCGGCCACGCGGCCAGGAATTGCATTCCAATCCACACCTTCTTTGGCGAGACGGATGGTCTCGTTGTACACCGAGCGGGCTTCAAGTGTGGCGTCGTACAACAGGCCCCCGTTGCCACTCTGAATGTCGAGTTGGAAGTCCAGAGTCTTGACGAGGGGATTAGTAGTCATTTAATTCGAACGTCAATAAGCCGGCCGATCTCGTGGGTCGGTGAGGCATATTGGACATGAAATCCAGAATCATACGACTTTTCATGGCACTCTAAGGTGCGTTCAACGTTGACCGTAACGGTGGGGAGGCCATCCCATGGCGGCAGAACTTCTTCTTCACGCCCGTTGTTGATTGCTTGTTCTGCTTCCTCTCGCGTCAATTCCTCGTACTCATCAAGCCACCACTGACGGGACGCATTAATATCCACAACACAGTATTCTGGTTGTTCATCAACCGGCTCTGTGTACACGATGGAGGGGTCAATCCCCACCCGGTCTAATTCGTCCAGCGAGATTTTTGCAAAACACATGAGCGTCTCCCCTTCGTCTTCGATGCTGGCACGCGACATAGTTGCGTTTAGGGTTGCCTTGGGGAGTGTATCGTGGTGGTACGATGACCCGTCATATTTCGACGTGGGAGCACTCATCGACCCATCGAACCGAAGAACAACGTCCTTTCCCTCGGCCTCACAGAGTATCTGAACGATGGAAGCAGTTCGAGCAGACTCGGTTGTCGTACTACTACTCATCATCTCCTCCGTCGGGTTCTGAGGTTCGGACGACTTTCACGTCGGCCCCACGCCAGCGTTTAGGGACGGTGACGTGGGCACTGTTCCCGAACGGTTTGACCTCACTGTCGAGAACTTCCTCGCCGTCTATTTCAAAACGATTCACCATACTAGAGTATATATTTTGGATATACTTAATTGTATTGGTGTTGACGGTTCGATATGGGTGAGAAGCGGTCGGACCACACGGTGTACAACGTCAACTACCACTTTGTGTGGTGCCCGAAATACCGCCACGCGATACTCGAACCAATTGAAGATTCATTGGAAGCGAGTTTCCGCGACGTGTGTGACGAGTACGATTACGAGATACTGTCGTCGTCCGAAAATCGGAGATTTTCGTGATCACGAGAGACCGCGTCTCTCGAACGACTCCACATCTCACCTGACCACGTACACCTGTTTCTGTCAGCCCATCCGAAGCACGCCCCGAGCGAGATTGTGCGAACGGTCAAGAGCATCACGGCACGAGTGATGTGGGAACAGCACGAGTCGCTCTTGGAGGAGTATCTGTGGGGCGGTGGGTTCTGGGAGGAATCGTACTACGTTGGGACGGCAGGCGACGTTTCGACAGACACGATTGAGCAGTATATCGACCGCACGGAACACGTTTAGCAGAGCGTACGGCCTTCACCTTCGGGGTCAAGCCCCGAGGCACTCGGCCTGCTCCGCCTGTAGAGGATAAGTCGTTCAGCAACGAGTTCGTCCCGGAGGTCACGTGCATCCAGTTTGCGGAAGTGGCGGCGAGCCCCCTCTCGGGACAAATTACGGGCCTACGTTGTTGGCGGGTCGAGAGGGGTGGTGACGCGTTCGTACAGGTCACGGTGCTGAGACGAGGGGCGGCGAGCGGACAATGACATCCTCTCCGGCGTGAACGCCGGGTTTTCCTCGCGCTGGCGGTGTTCAGGGCGGGCTCACTCCGGCGCCGAGCAAAGTCGCCGGGCGGCGTCAAGCGCGTCCGTTGCGCGTGCTGTCGTGACCGCGTCGGGACTGTAGGCCGCCCGTTCGTACGTGCGCGTCAGGTCTTCGAGTGCCGATAGCGCATCGTCGCCGAGCCCGGCCTCGCAGCGCTGGACGAACTCCCAGTGTGTCTGTGCTGGACCCACCGAGAGGTCGAGTTGGTGGGTCAGTCGCTCACGGACGATCGCGTACGTGGCCTCGACGGCAGCCGTCTCGTCACCCGCGTCCAGGTAGCCTTCGGCAACGTCGAGCGGCGACCGCGCCGTCGGCTGTGCAGCCGCGGCAGTTGCAGGGACGCGCGGGCTGGCTTCGTCGGCGTCTACGTCCCCAGCCGCATCCCCGGCGTTCGTCTCGGACGGGTCGTCCGCGGTAGCATCGGCGTGCCCCTCGTCGTTGGCGTCGGCATTGCCCGTCGCTGTCGCCGCCGGCGCGCTGTCCGGTTCGGCATCCGTACGTTCGATAACCGTCCTGGCGATCACGAGGAGCGCCCCAATCCCGACCACGGCCAGCGGCCAGACCCACGTCGGAATCGAGGGGGACGTGACGACGTCGAGGACGGCTGCGGGGACGGCCATCGGGTTGATTCCCCCATCGGTGCTCACGATGGAGCCGATGCGGCGATCCGTCTCAGCAGCGTCCGGCGCCGGCAACCGCGCCGTCGTCGTCGTCGATGCGGGGGCGAGATTCGTTCCGTTCCCGGTGAAGACGGCTCGTACAGTGACGGCCTGCTGTCCATCAGCGGTGGCGTTCACCGGCAGTGTGACCGACTGACGGAACCGACCGCGGTCGGTCGTCGTCAGGGTCGCGACTCGCGTGCCGTCGATCCGAACGTCGACGGACTGTGATGGGACGGCACGCCCGTCCGCGGTCGTAACCGATCCGTTAATTTGGATCGTCCGCCCTTGTCGGTGGTTGGCCGTGAGCGAGAGCGCCGTCTCACTTTCGAGAACGTCGACCGACTGATTCGAGCCCGTTGCGGTAACCGCCCGATCTCGAATGCCGACGACCGCCGAGAGCGGCTGCGTCCCTGACGGGATATCGGCTGGCATCCGCATCGACAGGGTGAACCGCCCCGTCTCGTCGGTTCGCACCACCCCCAGCCGTTGCGGGCCCAGTTCGAGGCTGATCGGCATCGACGCGACGGGGCGGTCACCGACGCGGAGCGTGCCGGTGACGCGAACTCGATCGCCGAAGGCGACCGTCGATGGCGCACGACCGAGGGACACCGTTCCCGAGACCTGCTGCACGTCGACGCGAACAGTACGTGTCGCCCCTAAATACCTCGATGTTCGGGTCGGTAGGTAACGAACCGTCACCGTACTCGTGTTCGCCGGGAGCCGAACCGGGCGGTACAGGAAAGAGAACGTGCCGTCCGGGCCGGTCGTCGTCCGGATGCGCTGGGCCCCGATGCTGAACTCGACGCGGCGGTTCGCGATCGTCGTCCCGTTGGTCGTTCGAAGTTCGCCCTGCAGTCGCAGTGGCCGAATGAACGAGGCCGTCGACGAAGTCTGTAGGATCTCGAGATCAGTTCGGATTCGCTCGCTCAACACGATGTCGCGCCGAAGTTCGGTCAGATCTCGCTGCGTCTCGTCGACTGCCCGGGTCGCTCCGCTCAGGTCCGCCCCAGTCCGGTTTTCGAGCCGACGATACTCGTCGCGCAACTCGTGACTCGTCCGATTTGCCCGGGCGATCTGCCGAGCGAGGTCCAGCGCTAGAGCGCGCGCCCGCCGATCGTTGCCGGTAGCTTTCGCCTCTCGATAGGCTGCCTCGACATCTCGAACCGTCTCGACGGTATCCGTGTACGACCGCTGCGTGCCCTGGGTTTCGGCGAACTGCTCCGCGGTCTCGTCGTCATCCGAGCGACTCGTGTCGCCGGCGACATCGACGAGCTTCCGGAGCGAGTCGTTGTACTCGGGCCCGAGCAGGGTACGCGCCCGCTGGTACTCGCGTTGAGAGAGATTGATCGCACCGGCTTCGAGCCGGGTCGCAAGGGAGCCAGCAAGCATCGCTTGTACGGCCTGCAGATCACCGAGTTGGCTGACGTTCGCCGGATTGCGATGTCTGACAGTGGTGTTGTTCTGTGCGGTCACTGGTGGCGCCTCGATCGTCGGAGACGGTGTGCTCGCGTACGCCGCGTCGGACGACGCCACAGCGGTCCCCGATGCCGGGACGGCGACTGTAGCGAGCAAGAGGATCCCGGCAACGAGCGGCGTCGCCAATCGGCGTCCACAGCACAGGCCCACAGAAGATCGGATCACGATCATATATTTCTACCACCCGTATAAATTCGCTTCCTTCGCTCTCCGGTCACTGTTGAGTGACAATCATCCCGGGCAGATCAGAACCCCCCCGATCTCCCGTTGCCGGTGGACGTACTCTTGCTGTCGGACTGAGTAGCACGGTGGCGGCGACCAGTGAACTCCCGTTTTAGCCACCTCTATCGGTTGGCAAGCGCGTAACCGCGTCACTCCGATGTAGTCGCTGCCATCGCCGGGGCGGTCGAGTTCGGGCATGAGTCACTCGGACACCGCACCGCCTCGTCGGCGATCCTCGTCGGCCTATCGTTCCGCTGCCGACACCGAACATTCAATTGTGTGTCGGGCGTCTGTACGCGCAGAGGACATGAACGTCACGCGGCGCTTCTGGACAGTTGCGGGCATCGGAGGCGTGTTTGCCGCCCTCGCCGTGCTCGCTGCCCAGCCGCGCTGGTTGCTCGGGACCATCGGCATCGGAGCGTGGCTGCTTGGTCTCCAGTACGCCGCGTACCGATCGCTTCGCGAAATCGACGAGGGCCTTCGGATCGAGTACGATCTCGACCGACCCCGTCTCCCCGTGGAACAAACGGTACAGGTGAGACTGACTGTCGAACTCGCTGTGCCGACTGCCTCCGCGGTGACGGTGACGGCGCGTCCACCGACGAGTGCCCGAGGGACGTCGGTCGCAGCGCGGCGCGTCCGGCTCGCTCCCGGAACGACCGGCGTCGGCACCGAGTTCACGCTTACGATGCCCGTCGCCGGCGAGTTCGACTTCGATGCCGCCCGCGTCGAGGTGCGCGGTGCGGGTGGCTGCTACGCGGAAACGCTCGTTCGTGGGCCGCAACCGGCGGTGACGGTCGAGCCGCGGTATCCGCGGAACCTACACGTCGGCCAGGGCGGCGAGAGCGTGGAGTCACTGTTCGGTGAACACCCCACTAAAGAAACAGGACCGGGGCTCCTCCCCGACCAGATTCGACAGTACGTCCCTGGCGACAGTATGCGGTACATCGACTGGAAGGCAACGGCCCGACTGGCTGATCTCCACATCCAGCAGTTCGAAACCGAAACCGAACGCAAGACGGTTCTCGTCGTTGACCACCGGTCGACCCTCGAGGTCGGTCGCGAGGGCGAGACGATGCTGGACTATCTCCGCGAGGTGGCGATGGGTGCGGCCGGCGCCGCCGAGGAACAGAACGATCCGCTCCGGCTGTACACAGTTGGCAACAACGGAATCACGACTCGTCAGCCGTCGACCGCGGCCCGGTCGGCGTACGGAGTGATCCGGCGCCGCCTGCTCGATCTGTCGGCGCTCCCGGCCCCCGCCACTGCCGACCACCACCGGCCGCGACACCGCGTCACCGCGGATACCGCGGTGGCCCCCGAGTACGCGGAGCGTATCCGCTCCCGGTTATCGCAGTCAGACACGCGCTTTGCGACGACGCTTCGACCATATCTCGAGAGTACGAACGCGTACGTGTCGCGACTCTCCGGTGACAGTCTGTTCCAGACGATGCGGACGATCGACACTCGACAGCGCGGCACGCTCTGGACGGTACTGTTCACCGACGACGCGAAGCGGGCAAGCCTCCGCGAGACGGTCAAGCTGGCGCGCCGGAACGGGAATTACGTCATGCTCTTTCTCGCGCCGCGCGTGCTCTACGAGCCAGACGCGAGCGTGGACGGGGAAGCCGCCTACGAGCGCTACCGTTCGTTCGAGAATTTTCGTCAGGAATTGAATCAGTTCTCGCGTGTCGCTGCGTTCGAAGTCGCCCCCGGTAACCGACTCGACGCGCTCCTTGACGCCCATCGCCTTCGTATGCGGCAGTCCGCATGACACATAGTGCGAGCGCATACCCGCGTCTTCAGGCGCGGGTCAAGCGGACAATAGCGTACATCCCCACCGATGATAGCACGGCTGGATTTCCCACCGTGTACGATAGTTTTAAGACACCACAGAGGCATAGTGTGTAGTACGGATGAAGACCACACGGCACGCAACGTACAACCTCAACTACCACATAGTGTGGATACCGAAGTACCGCCAATCGGTACTCGTCGGTGACGTTGCAACCCGTGTGCGAGACATCCTTCACGAAATAGCCGACGAGAAAGGGTTGGAGATTATCGACCTCACCGTCCAACCCGACCACATCCACCTGTTCGTCAGTAGCCCGCCGAAACACGCCCCGTCACTTCTCGCCAACTGGTTCAAAGGCATCAGTTCGCGGAAATACAACCACCGACACGCCGACCACGACGGCGAGAAAATCAAGTGGGCACGCGGCTACTACGCAGGAACAGCGGGACACGTTTCGAGCGAGACTGTCGAGAAGTACATCGAGCGTCACGAGGAGGACGAACAGTGACGGAACTCACCGAGACGCTGGAACTCAAGCTTGTGGAGCCGAACGCCCACAAGCACCGCAAACTCTGTGAGACGAAACAAGCGTACCAAGACGCGCTCGAAGCCGCGTTCAACGCCAACTGCACCACACAGTCAGCGGCCAACGACGTAGTGGTCAACTACGACCTGAGCGGCTACGCGAAGAACGCGCTCAAGAAGTACGTCCCACAACTCTGTGGCGGAAGCTACAACGCGAAAGAGCTTCACGACGACCACCCTGTTCGGTTCACGAATGAAGGCCCGAAGCTCGACCACAAGCCGCAGAACGCAATTGAGTGGTACGTCAAAATCCCGCACCACGACGACTACCACCTCTGGTTGCCCGCACAACCGAACCCCGAACAACGGGAGTGGTTGGAAGCGTTGCACGCGGGAGACGCGAAGATGGGTGAATGTCGGCTGTTCAACCGCGACAGTGAGTGGTACTTCCACATCGTCGCCACGCGAGACGTGGAGGAGCGAGAAACCAGTTCGGCGGAGACGCCGATTGGGGTAGACATCGGGGAAGCCTCTTTGTTAACGGTGTGTCACCGTGACGAGCGCGGCTCCCCGACTGCACCCAACCTCTGGAACGACGAAGGCAAGCGAGTCCGACAACTCCGTGAGACGTACTTCACGGCGACCCGACGCCTTCAGAAACGCGGAAGCGAACGTATAGCAGAGTCCTACGGCGACGAGTTGTGGCGACACATCGACCACATCCTCCACACGGTCACGTCGGAGGTCGTCGCCTACGCCGACCAATTCGAGAACCCCGTGTTGGTACTCGAAGACTTGACGCACATCCGTGAGAACATGGACTACGGCGCGTTCATGAACCGCCGCCTTCACGGGTGGGGATTTGCGAAGATGCACGCTCAGATTCGCTACAAGGCGGCTGAGAAAGGGATTCGTGTGGAGACGGTGAATCCCGCGTACACTTCGAAGACGTGCCACTGTTGCGGAGAACAGGGCTACCGTCCGAAGCAGGCGACGTTCAAGTGTTCCAATTCGGAGTGTTGGGTTTCGGAGTACCAAGCAGACGTGAACGCCGCGCTCAATATTGCAGACCGCTACCTCAGCGGAGAGAGCCATTCAAGAGAATACACGAGTGGCGATGACTCGGCTGAGGAAGGGGGACGTTTGACCGTCCCACAAGACAGCCAAGCCGATGCTGACACCCAGCAAGAGACACTTGGAACGTATGCGTCTTGAAACCTTAGGGCCGCGCTCGGCCTGAAATCCTATGGTGGGATTCCCGCGACTTTAGGCGCGGGAGGAGGTCAATTAGGTAGCCCGACAGGGCCTCACGCTAATAAGGGGGAAGCCCACATCTGTCGTCTAGAGAGGGTCCCGACACGAAGGCGAGCGCTCTCGGTGGCCCGCCCAGCGTAGTCAGGACCACGAGCGGGCATCCCCGCGGAGACGGGATCACCGATGGTTTTAGCACAGTCACGAACGCAGTTCACCCCAACCCACACGCATGGTACTGTCCACAGACGGGTACGCACCGGGTATCGAAACGCCACTGCGGGCCACGCTGGCCGAATTCGTCAGCGCCGCGCTGTTCGTCGGCGTCGCGACGCTGGTCGGTGGGACAGTAGGCCTCGTCGGCGGCGCGTGCGCTGCAGGTGTCCGTCTGGTCGCCGGGGGTCCCATGGGCTTTGCAGCCGGGATGCTTGTGCTCGGTGGACTGAGTGGCCGTGCCCCGCCGGCCGGCGTCGTAGCCGTTGCACTCACTCTCGCTGGTTGCTTAGTTACTGACCGCTCTATCGCCCGGCAACGACGCCGCGTCGTCGGGGGCTTCGCCGTCGCTGCAGGTGCTGTCGGTGGTGCGGTCGGCTGGATCCGCGTCACCGGTCTCGACATCGACCTTTGGGTGTTGAGCGGCGGCGTGCTCTGTGTGCTTGCGCTCTGTCTGTACGGTTTGCATCGCTACGAACTCGTCGTCCTCGGTGAGGTGGCGACGTGAGTCGATCGGCCGGCCGCGATGAATCGCCCGGTAGTCCCGCGCGGAAACGCGACGCGGAGACGGATGCAGACGTTGACGACCGGGACGGCGAGGCCGATACGGACGCCGCCACCGACCCCGAGACGTTGCGTGCGCAGGTCCGGCGGCTCCAGCAAGAAAACGACCGACTCCGCCGCGAATACGCGCGAACCCGCCGGCTCACCTATCGACGGACGGCACTCGCGCTTGGCCTCGTCGGCGTGCTCGCACTCGCTGCTGGCGTGCTCTTTCCCACCACACGCTCCGTCCTGTTTGCCCTCGGAGGCACCGGCCTTTTCGGCGGCGTCATGATCTACTACCTGACGCCCGGGCGATTCCTCACGGCCTCTGTCGGTGAGCGCGTCTACGAATCAGCCTCCGAGACGGAGGCCGCCATCTGTGCGGAACTCGGGGTGAGCGATCACCGGATTTACGTACCGAGAGCATCGCCCGTGACCGCGACGCTGTTCGTTCCCCAACACGAGCAGTACGAGCTCCCCCCGGGCGACGACCTCGATACGGTGTTCGTCGTCCCGGATGACAGCGCCCGGCGCGGCGTGGCGTTCACGCCAACCGGCAGCGGCCTGTTTCGAGACTTCCGTTCGACGCTCACCGGCTCGCTCGGGCGGTCGCCCGCCCGACTGGTCGATCAACTCACGGACGCGCTGGTCGAATCGTTCGAGCTCGTCGAGTCGGCTGAGCGTGACCTCGACGTGGCAAACGGCCGCCTCTCGGTCGAGACGACCGGCAACACGTACGCCGACACGACGGAGTTCGACCATCCAGTGGCGTCGTTTCTCGCGGTCGGGCTCGCCAACGGGCTCGACGAGCCAATCGTCGTCGAAACCACGGCGGGCGAGAACCCGGACTCGCTGGTGGTGACGTGTCGGTGGACGCCGTCGGATTCCGATACGAGCCTATCCGAAGCCGAAGCGACGGCCGAGGCGTGACGCCGCGAGCAGTCCGGGCCAGTCAATCGTCCGCCCCCTCGGTCGCCTCCGCGCCCGCCGTCTCGCCGTCCGCCGGGGACTGTCCGTCCGGCTGTGGCACGTCGAGTTGAGCTTCTGGCGCCGGCGTCGTCCCGAGGATGTCGTCGACGACGGACTCGATCGATCGATCGCTGAGCACTGCGTCGGTATTCAGCACCAGCCGATGTCTGAGCACGTCGGGGACCATAGCTTTGATGTCGGCCGGAAGCGCGTACTCCCGCCCCCGAATCGCTGCGTTGGCCTTTCCCGCATTCAGCAGCATGAGTGATGTCCGCGGCGAGGCGCCGTACTCGATGTCGGAAGCGGTTCGCGTCGCTGAAATGACCGACAGAATGTACTCTTTGACTTTCGGGCTGACGTGTACCTCTTCGACCTCACGTCGCGCCGCCAGTAACGCGTCCGGCTCGACGACCTGCGAGACGCTCTCCGGGCCGAGGCCCGGTTCGTCGTCGAAGCGGTTGAGCATCGTCCGCTCGTCGCCCGCTTCGGGCACATCGACGACGAGTTTGAATTGGAAGCGATCGCGCTGTGCCTCCGGGAGCGCGAACGTCCCCTCGTATTCGATCGGGTTCTGAGTCGCGATCACCATGAACGGTGTGGGAAGCGTCAGCGTCTCCCCCTCGATCGTCACTTGCCGCTCCTGCATCGCTTCGAGCAGTGCACTCTGTGTCTTCGGCGTCGCGCGGTTGATCTCGTCCGCGAGAACGAGATTGGCGAATACGGGGCCGCGCTGCACCTGAAACTCGCCCGTCTGCTCGCGGTACATCTGCGTGCCAGTGATGTCTGCGGGGAGGATGTCGGGAGTCATCTGAATCCGCCGGAAGTCGAGTCCCAACGCTCGGGCGAACAGATCCGCGATCGTCGTCTTGGCGACGCCCGGCACTCCCTCGAGGAGTACGTGCCCGCCAGTGAGTGCAGCGATCGTCAGGCGCTCGATGATAGGTTCGTTGCCGACGAGAACGGTACTGACTTCCTCGCTGACTGCCTGGTACACGTCCGCCGGGTCACTCATCGGTTTGTTCGTCACCGTCGCGGTACAAAGTTCCTGCCATCACCCGGCCTCGCGGCGCCTCGATGTTGCGTGATCGCGTTCGTGCCCGTGATTCGCCGTCTTCGGGCGCCGGTGTGTCCCGCCCTGCGTCGCGACGAGCCCACGGGGGACGCGCCTGCGCCGCCCGACGAGTTCCCAGCCCCCAGACCACGGCGATGCCGATGCCGCCCACGAGGAGTTGCAAAAGCGGCGACCGGCGCAGCCAGAGGACGGCAACCGCCAGCGGCGGCTGGCTCCCCGCGTGTGAGTAATCGAGGAGAACGCGCTCGTGTCGAGCGAGCAGGTGTCGCGTGAACGCCGCGTTGCCCGGCCGATCGATCATGGCGTTGATGAAGACGCTCGGATCGGAGACGACGATGACGCGTCCCTCGCCGACGGATTCGCTCGTCACGACCGGATACTGGTTGAGGGGTTCGGTGTCGTCCGGGCGTGCGTTGCCGTTCCGATCCAGATACGCGAACGCCGACGAGCGAACGAGCACGGTCGCATTAGCGGGGTCGACGACCGAGCCGTAATTGAGCGTGAGCGCGTCGATGTTGCTAAAGCGTCCGTTCGAGGAGACGTTCCGCGCCCGCGGCATCGCCGGCGAGCGGTAGTGGTGCCGTTCGTCTCGAAGGAGCGAGCCATTCACGCGCGCCTCGGCCCCGACGGCCGTCAGGAGCCGATTGCCGCCCGTGCCGACGTCCTCGGCGACGAGAAGCGTCCCGCCTCGCTCGACGAACCGCCGCACGCGCCGCGTCTCCGACGCGTTGTAGGGGTCGGTGGGTGCCAGCACGACGGCAAGCGTCTCCGTGGCGTTTGCGCTGTCGTACGAGGAGGTGTTCAGGAGGATGCGGCTCTCCGTCCCGACGGCCTCCGCTTCCGTCTGGAGACCCGACGTGCCGTCCCAGGCGGCGTTGTAGACCCCGAAGGCCGCGGCCGACGTACTCGCTGCGACGACGATCGCAATCGCGACGGCGACCGTCACCCCGGCGAGCACCCACTCCGGATACCCCCAGTCGCGCGGGCCTCGCATCGCTCACACCACCCCCGGGGGAAGGATCTCGAGTACCCGTCTGACGACGATATAGCTGAACGCGAGGAGTCCAAGGGCGATCACCCACTTCAGCCGCGCCCGCCACCGCGGCGTGACGCTGAACGGCGCGGTCAGTTCGACGACGACGAGGAAGCCGATGAGCGAGACGACAAAGAAGAGTTCACCCGTGAGTGACTCGAGGAGCGTTAGCACGATGATTGCGCCCAGCATCCACGCGATGGTCGCGTGGATGAACCGCTGGCGTCGTCGGGTAGCCATGCCACTCTTCGATGGGAGAGCCACCGTTACCAAGGTGTCGACTCGATCAGCAGGCGCGGCAGGGATCGGTTGGGCCGTGTGCCGGGGGCGGTGGTCTCGACATGCCGTCGGACAGTCGCCCGGTCCCGACTACCCCTTCCCTGTCACGTCGGCGAGGCGGAATCGGGAGCGTACTGCTGGATTCCACGGAAGGCGCGGGGACCGGCAGCCTGGATATCGGCCGGTTCGATGTCGAGCGCGTCGGCCTGCGCGGTGAGCTCGGCATACTGCGCGTCGGTAGCGAGCGTGTCGGGTGGATAGGCCGACTCGAGCAGCGTGATTTTTGCCCGGAGGGCGAGATACTGTCGGACGTCGTCGGCCGCTGCGACGCGTTCGATCAAGTCGGCGACGGTCTCGCGGAAGTCGTCGCGCTCGACCGGCCCGAGCCGCGACTCATCGAACGCCATGTCGTCGAGGTCGCCGTCGGGCTGTTGGTCAAAAACCATGAGAACGCCACAGTTGTGCCCGTCAGCACGTATCTTCGAAAGGACTTCACGGCCCGAGACGGCCGGCAGATTGCGATGCAACACGGCGACATCGACGCCGACGTCGATTTCACGCAACGCCTCTCGGCCGTCAGTCGTGAGACGGATCGTATATTCCCCCACGAGCCAGCTCGTATAGCGTTGCGCCGTCGTCGAGTCGCTTTCAGCGATAAGACTTTGCCGGCGTTTGGTTTGTTCTTTCGCTCTTGGGTAGAGGATTGTTGGTCAGTTCCGAGCAGTAGCTGGAAGTCACAGCGGGCAAGGGTGACGCGACCGCGTCACCCGACGAACGATGATGCCAATCAAGACGTTCGTCTCGGAGCGTCGGGCCGCGAATCTGCTGTCACAGATTCGCTGGCGTGACGGCGTCTATTGCCCACGCTGCCGTGGCGAATCCGTGATTCGGTACGGCAGCTATCGGGTATTTCAGCGGTATCTGTGTAAGGATTGCGACCGCACGTTCAACGATCAGACAGGCATGGTGTTCGAACACTCTGCGGTCGCACTCAGAAAATGGTTTCTCGCCGTCTACACGTACATCCGCTTCAACACCAGTCTGAGACAGCTAGATGTCGAAATCGACGTTTCGTACAAGACGATCTATCGGCGCGTCCAGCGCTTCCTGCAGGCGCTGGACGCGCCCCAGTTCCATCTCAAGGGACCGGTTGAGATCGACGAATTCTACGTGAAGGCGGGACGCAAAGGCCGCGAGCGCGACGGGCCGTCGCGCTCGCGTGGGCTGTCCACGCGCGGACGTGGAACGTACACTGAAGACAAGCCACCTGTGTTCGTCCTCGCGGATCGTGGTAGCGGTGAGCGGTACGTGATCCCTGCGAAAGCCGCCACCGAGTCAACGATTCGACTCCTGCTGGCCGATCGCCAGCAGGAGTCGCTGACCGTCTATACCGATGGCTTTCAGGCATACGAACCGCTTGAAGAGGACGACGCAGTCACTCGTGAATACGTCGTCCACGGCGACGGCGAGTACGTTGATGGAGCCGTTCACGTGAACACCTGCGAGAGCCACGCGTCGCTGGCGCGACGGTGGCTCTCGCCACATCGGGGCGTCTCGAAAGGCAGACTCACACCATATCTCCGAGCGTTTCAGCTCCGCCGTGAGGTGTTCTGAATTCCGGGTGAAGAAGCGCTCAAAACCATCCTCGAAACTGCGCTGTGATAGTGTTTATTGTAACTGGTTACCGGTGGGTCACCAAGACGGTCCGGCGATCCACCGGTAATGACTTACAATAAACACTATGAGTCATCAACAATCTACGCCACAAGAGCGTAAATGATTTAGCCTCCTCCACGCTCGCGTGTCGATTCACTCGACGGCCGTCTGCAGGCCGGTCACGAGACCCTCTCGGTACTATCCACCACTACGTACGCCTCTAACGTCGTCGTTTCGGTATCGTTCAATACGTAAGTATATTATCAGGATTTATACCAGCTCGGTAACAGGGGCCCTGTGTGGACTCGAATCACACTACACGGCCACACAGACGCATCGTCACGGTTCTGCTCGTCGTCGCACTGTTCGTCGCGACGCTTCCTGTCGGAGGCGCGGGACCCGTCGCGGCCCAGACAACGACGGACGGTCAGATACCGATCTCGGAACTCCAGTCAAACACCACGAGCGACGGCGCGTCGGCGTACGCCGGCCAGACCGTCACAGTAACTGGGACGGTGACGGCCGTCTCGCCCGACGGCTTCTTTGTCCAGAACGCCTCCGCGTCGGACGTCGCCTACAGCGGTCTCTTCGCGTACAGCGGTGGCTCACCCGACGTCTCGGTCGGCGACACGGTCGAGGTCACCTCCCTCCTGAAAGAGCACTACGGTCTGACAGAACTCGATCTCACGGCGGAGTCGGCCTCCGTCAACGTCACCGGGACCGGTGCGGTGCCCGAGGCGGTTTCGCTGTCTACTGCGGAAGCGGGCCAGGAGGCGTACGAGAGCGTCCTGGTCACCGTCTCCGGCCTCACAGTCTCGTCGACACCGGGCCCGTACGGTGAGTGGGCGGTCACGGACGGGAGCGGTTCGCTCGCCGTCGACGACGTCGACACGGGTGACTCTGCCACGCCATCGACGTCGGGTGTGTCCGTCGACGCTGTCGAAGGACCGATCTACTACAGTTTCGGCGCGTTCAAACTCCAGCCCAAGGTGATAACCGGCCTCGGGGGGCAAACGGGTGACACCGGCACGGACACGACGGAGATCACCCTCGTCGGCTACAACGACATCGGCAAGGCGGCGGCGGGAGCCCGCGACGACGACCTCGGTCGGATGATCACGCTGATCGACCAACAGCGCGCCGAGAGCGAGGGCCCGGTGTTCGTCGCCGGCGGCGGTGACGAGGTCAGCCCCCACGCGCTTCGCAACTACGCGGGCCTGGAGAACGGCTACGAACCGCCGGTGACGGCGCTGAACCTCATCGATCCCGACGCCGAGGTCGTCCAGAACCACGAACTCGACTACGACGAGGACGCGGGTACGAACGACTTCGAGGTCTTCGAGAACATCTCCGCGGAGTCGACGTACCCGTGGCTGCTCGCGAACGTCGAGAAAACGAGCGACGGATCGAACCTCCCCGGCACACAGGACTACACCGTCGTCGAACGTGACGGCGTCCGCGTCGGCTACTTCGGAGTCACCGATGGTGCGATCGATTCGAAGACCGACGGCGTCGTCTCTCGGAACGGTTACGAGGTGACAGACCCGGTCGTGGCCGCACAGAACGTGACCGACACGCTCCGTACCGAGGAGAACGTCGATGTGGTCGTCGCGCTCGCACCGCTCGGTATTCCCGACTCGAAGGCCCTCGCGCGAAACGTCGACGGCATCGACGCGCTCATCTCGGGCGACGACCAGCAACGGTATCCGCCCCAGCAGACCGACGGCGTGCTCATCGCCGAGACGAGCGGCCGGGCGAACGCCATCGCGACGATGACGCTCACGGTCGACACCGCGAACAACACGGTGACCGACGCATCGGGCGAACTAATCGACGTGACGACCGACACGCCCCGCAACGACACGTGGAAAGCGTACATCAACCCACTCCGGGAGAACTACCTCGACACGCCCGTCGTGCGCGCGGAGATGCCAGAGCACACCGGCGTCGGCTCCAGTTACACCGACGACACCGCGACGGGGGCGCTCCTCATGGACGGTGTCCGCAACTACACTGGTGCTGACGTCGCCGTCACGAACGCTGGTGGCATCCGCGACACGCTCTATCCGAGCGAGTACGGCGCGGGTGAGGAGTTCGAGATCACCCGTGGGATGGTCACGTCGACGCTGTCGTTCGGAAACAACATCGTCGTGGTCGAGGTGACCGGCGCGGAGTTGCGCGAGATTCTCCGCAGTCAGATTACGCCACTCGAGTACGACTACCAGTACGGCACGCAGATCCAACAGCAGGTCGCCGGCGTCACCTTCGAGTGGGTGCCGCACACGAACAGCTCTTCACCCGGTGAGGGCGACGGAGAGATTCGCGACCTGACCATCGACGGTGAACCAGTGAACGACTCCGCGACGTACACACTCGCGACGAACTCCTACATCGCCGATGGCGGGAGCGGCTACCCGCTCGCCGACAAACCGCGCGTGAAGATCTACACCGATACCACGATGGCTCAGGGCGTCCTCGCGTACCTGAGCGCGCGCGAACGGATCGACGCCGACGAGGTCGACACGGAACGCGGCGACCGGATGCGGCGCGTCGACGAGACGCTCGGGGCGAACGCGGTCACTCGAACCGAGACAGACACCGACACCACCCTCACCGTCGACGTCCCGGCCCGGGTTACGGGCGTCGAAGACGAGGCGGTGCTCGCAGATCGCACCGGCACGCGCGTTACCACGACAGACGTCCAGTTAGACGGCGAGGCTAGAACGGTCACTGTGACCGTCCCGGCGAGTGACTTCGACGCGTTCGGGACCGATCCGCTCGCGGCTGGGTCGGGCGTCGATCTGTACGTCCCCTACACCGACGCCGAGTACAGCAGTCAGTACGAGAACTTCGACACCGCGGTGCTGAACGTCGAACTCGACCGGGACGCCCCCGACGGTACGCCCGCGACGCCGACGGTTGCGGTGACCGACGTGACGCTGGAGTCGGGTGACGCCGCAGTCGTTCCCATCACGCTCTCTGCGGCCCCCGACGGCTTCGCCGGCGGCACACTGACCGTCTCCGTCTCCGACCCGACTGTCGCGGAGGTCGAGGCTGCGAGCTACCCCGAGAGCCTGCTGAGCCGCGAGCCACAGATCACGGAGAACGACTCCTCGGTCACGCTTGCCGTCGCCGACGTGGAAAAAGAGATTCAGTCCGGTGCGACCGACAGCGCGCTCGCCGAACTCACCCTCGCGGCGAACGGCACTGGCACGACCACCCTGACCGTCGTAATCGATCGGTTCGACGACGACAACGGCACAAGTATGTCGGTCGCGGCCGGCCGTGCGACCGTGACAGCGGGTCCACCGATGGTCGACGGCGTGCCCCCGACCGACATCGACAGTGACGGCGCGTACGAGGACCTGAACGGAAACGGGCGACTCGACTACGACGACGTGACGATCCTGTTCGACAACTTCGAAGACGCAGCGATCAACCAGAACGCGGTCGCCTACGACTTCAACGGGAACGGCCGGGTCGACTACGACGACATCGTCACGCTGTATCATACTGTTTAGTGTAACTGTTCACCGACACTTTGCCAAGACGGGTTGGCCAAGTGCCGGTAACGACTTACGAGGGTGTCATAGAACGGTTATCACACGAAAGAGCAGGGTGAACGCTGAGGTGGTATGAGCCCAGCGACCCTGCAGGATCACCCTTCGGTAGACTCGTTGTTCAATGTCGCGGAAACCGAGACGCTAGCGTTGTCTGAGCACCTCTCTTTCGAGTTTCTCGAAGAGTTCGACGTGTTCGCCCCGGCGCAGACGGGGCGAACACGAGAGCACGAACCACCAGAGCTGATGCGTGGCTTTCTCCACTGCTACTACCACGACATCTACGGCATTCGTCCCGTCGAACGAGAGCTTCAAAACACAGTTGTCTGGCTGAGCTGTGGCTTCGATCGACCGCCGTCGAGAGACGTGGTCGATCGTTTCCTCACCGATCTCGAACACGTCGTCGACGAAGTCTTTGACCGACTCGTCGAGCAGGCCGCCGTCCGCGGCCTGCTCGACTTGACCTACTGTATCGATTCAACGGATGTGAGGGCGATGCCTGCCGATCAAGACGCGTCGAAATGCTACGATCCAACCGACGACGAATACTACTACGGCTACGGCTGTACGATCGTCTCGACCGGGCAAAAGATCCCGATCGCGGCGGAGTTCACAGAGACGCTCTTGTGAAGAACATTGTTGGTGCGTTCTTGGGTAGAGGATTGTTGGTGAGTTCTCAGCAGTAGCTGGAAGTCACAGCGGGCAAGGGTGACGCGACCGCGTCACCCGACGAACAATGTTCCCTATCAGGACGTTCGTCTCGGAGCGTCGCGCCGCGAACCTGCTGGCACAGGTTCGCTGGCGCGACGGCGTCTATTGCCCACGCTGCCGTGGCGAATCTGTGATTCGGTACGGCGGCTATCGCGTGTTTCAGCGGTATCTCTGTAAGGATTGCGACCGCACGTTCAACGATCAGACCGGCACGATCTTCGAACATTCTTCGGTGGCGCTCAGAAAGTGGTCTCTCGCCGTCTACACGTACATCCGCTTCAACACAAGTCTCAGGCAATTAGACGTAGAGATTGACGTTTCATACAAGACGATCTACCGGCGCGTCCAGCGCTTCCTGCAGGCGCTGGACGCGCCTCGACTACAGCTCGAAGGCCCGGTCGAGATAGATGAATTCTACGTGAAAGCAGGTCTCAAGGGCCGCGAGCGCGACCAGCCGTCGCGCTCGCGTGGCCTGTCTACGCGCGGACGTGGAACATACGCTGAGGACAAGCTCGCTGTGTTTGTTCTCGCTGATCGCGGCAGTGGTGAACGACACGTGATCCCGACGAAAGCCGCGACCGAATCGGGGATTCGACTCCTGCTGGCCGACCGCCAGCAGGAGTCGGTAACCGTCTACACAGACGGCTTTCGGGCATACGATCCACTTGACGAGGACGACGCATTCACCCGTGAATACGTCGTCCACGGTGACGGCGAGTACGTTGATGGAGCCGTTCACGTGAACACCTGCGAGAGCCACGCGTCGCTGGCGCGACGGTGGCTCTCGCCGCATCGAGGTGTGTCTAAAGACAGACTCACGCCGTATATCCGAGCGTTTCAGCTCCGTCGAGAAGTGTTCCGCAAACCGGGGAAAGAAGCGCTCAAAACCATCCTCGGAACTGCGCTATGACTCACCAATAATCTCCGCCACAAGAGCGTGTTCTTTTGTATGCTCCCAGTTGGCGCTCCCAGTGGAATGTGCTGAAGCGTGTTGGTGTCCCCGTTGTTGCCAGCTTGACCTCTTCCCACGGCTGAAGCCGCGGGAGTCCCCGACGGGATATGAGGATTGCGCGGCTCCTCAGCGGCTCGAGTACGCTTTCGCGTGGCCAGCGTCATGGGTCGCCGCCCTAAGTATCTCCGATGGCGTGCTTTGCAGCGCGTGTAGCAGGGTCAACGCTGCCTCCCACCTGCTCATCGCAGGCGACTGCGAAGCGGTCGGCACGGTCTCCAGCGTGCTGGGCACGGTTCGCATCAGTGCGAACGGTGAGTCCTCCCACTCAGTCCGTCGCTTCGGTGTTCCGGGCTACCGATACAGTGTGACGGTTGTAATGCTGTCACAGTAGTGCAGCGAGCGAACGCGCCGACAGCATGTCTGAGGTTCAGTCGCGCTCGGTAATGCTATCGAGATATCGACATCGCTGACACGGCGCCTTGTTTCGGCGCTGTGCCTCCTCGATGGTTACCGTGACGTACTCCGTCTCCTCGTCTCCCGCCCCACACAGCGGCCGCCCAGCCGTCCTCATATCGTGATAGGCGTAGCTCCCGCCGGCCGTGCCACTCGCCGACACGAGCACCTCCGTGGACGCCTCCCGAGACTCCGCCTCCGCCCGCTCGACACGCTCATCCCGCGTCGGTTTCCCGTTGTCTGTCATGGCCACACATGGCACAAGAACTTCGCTTATATACCCTCGCCCATTATATGCAAATAGCATATCGCGAAACTATCTTGTCTCCCCGACCCGGGTCGCCGTCTCGATCATCCCGGCGTCGAGCACGGCCGTGCCAGGTGGTTCCTCGATGGCGACCTCATCATCGGCGTTCGGGTTGGAGAGAGACGGAACTATGCCGTGCGCGTCGCTCCGGCGGTCAGAGAATCTTCATAATCGGCCTGAACGCCCGGAAGAACCCACTGAAACCCCAATTATGGCGAGCGCCACACGCCACCGAGACACCACCCGCGTCGAAACCGCGTCCCCGACACACCTCCGCGCTCGCCCCCGTACGCGGACGAACCGCACTGCTCGCAACGGAGCGTGCACCCTCGCCGGACCGACAGAACACCCCAAATCAGCAGCCGGCATCCGATTATGAAACCGCTCACGATCACGACGCGACGAGTGCAGCCCCACGCTTCGGACTCGGGCCGACGCATCAGGGGGGCACGGATTGGGACGTGCCAGCCGTCGTAGTCAGTCAAGACACCACACGGCACACGTCGCGACAGTCTGCGCAGCCGTCGAGAGGTGGCTCCAGGCGTGCCTCGCTCGGGCGTGTTCGAGACGGTACCGACAGGTCGTGTTGTGGAGCGCGGGCCAGACTCCCCTCTCGACTCGTGTAGCCATGTGGCGCGCCGTTGATCCTCGTGGTGTGGCTCCACTGGCACTGGCTGTCGCGGCCGGTGTCGTGGTCGTATTCGCCGTGTCAGTGGGGAAGCGACACGAGAGAGTTCCTCTCCACTTCGTGGAATCCTCGCGCGTTAGCGCGGGGAGGATGTCAAGAGCGCATACCACCGTCTGCAGGGGCCGGAGGAGGTCAATCTCTCCGTCATCCACAGTGTCAATCGTCGCGTGCACGAGCAGATCACCGCTCCTTGCGGGGGCATTCGCGAGTATGGCACATGAAGACTCGACCGTAGCGTACCGTGGAGCGCCTCTCGGCCGCGCTGGCGGGCGTCCCCCGAGTATGAAGCCACGAAGGGCACTCTCACCTCCTGGCTTGGCGCCTGCCACAGCGATGGCAGGGGGACGCCGACGGCTGTAGCCGTGAAAAGAATCCGATGGCGTGCGTGGGCGCGAGTGCATGACATTCGCCTCAACCTGGTGGCGCGAACGCCCCCGCACGTCCGCATCCCGAGCATCGTTCGTGCAATCCTTAGCAGGTCGCCGTGCAGAGCGCGATCCAACCCGGGTTCCTCCGGCCGTGCGCAGCGGCGCGGTTGACCGCGCCACGGTTCAGCTCGGTCGCTGTGGGTCGGACATCTTCGAGCGCACGGCGGGACGACACAGACATCGCTCCCGCGCCGCCCTGCCTGTCTTCCGACACTGGCCGGCGAGACAGCCGTGTGCAGACGCTTACTGCTCGCCCCCACGCGGGGCTGCGGCGGCGGCGTGTCGCTCCGTCGTGGTCGATTACTCTCTGTGGCTCAGATCCGGCAGTTGCCGACACCGTTGACACGGCGACTTGCCGTGGCGCCGCGCCTCCTCGATCGTCACCGTCATATACTCCGTCTCTTGATCCCCGGCGCCACACAACGGGCGGCCGTCGGTATTCATATCGTGATACGCATAGCCTCCGCCGGTCGGTTCACCTGCCTGCACGAGGACGGGCGTGGAGCCGTCCCGGGACTCATCACGCGTCCGCTGGACTGGCTCGTCCCATGTTGGCTTTCGATCATCAGTCATGGCCACACCAACCAGACAACGGTCGAGACTATAATTGTCCGCGTTAGGCGCGAGGCCAAGCAGTGCGGGCTCTCCTGCAGCAGGCGTGCGTATCAGCGCTCGTCCGGCGCCGTCTCAGCGAGCTGTCGACACCGCTGGCACGGGGCCGTGTTGCGTCGTCGGGCCGCCGCGATCGTCACCCTGACTAGGTCCGTCTCCGGGCCACCGGCCCCACACAGCGGACGGCCGTCGGCGCCGATACGATGATACGCGTAGCCGCCGTTCGCAGCGCCAGTCACGGTCGTCAACACGGCCGTCGAGTTATCGCGACCATCGTCGGCTGCGAGCACAGCACGCTCGGTCGCGGTCGGCTTATCGCCAGTAGGCATCACTACCGAAGGAGGCCGACTATCACCATAGTAACTCGGCCGATACGAATTAACTTTATCGGCGAGTGATTCGACCGAGATTCGTACCAGCCCAGTATCACGACCAGCGGGCGTGACTCATGAAGCTCAGTGGGCAGCGACTCCCGTCCTCGCGTCGGTCAGGCTGTCGACTGTGGATCGGTGGCGAGAGCGACTCTCGGATGGCACACACCTCGACACGAGTTTACCTGTGTCGGTCCGGGGGGAGCCCTCACTCCGCGGCAAGCGGTTATATATTCCCTCATATGCCACTTCCAGCCATGTTCGGAACGAGCGGCATACGGGGACCGATCGGCGAGACAGTCACGGCTGCCCTCGCGCTGTCGGTCGGACGCGCGGTCGGGAGCACCGATATCGACCGCGCCGTGATCGGCCGCGACCCCCGGCACAGCGGTGAGATCCTCTCGGACGCCGTCTCCGCAGGACTCCGCGAGTGTGGCGTGGACGTGATCGACATCGGCCTCGCGGCGACGCCGACGATCGCTCGGAGTGTTGCGTGGCGGGGTGCAGACACCGGTATTTCGGTGACCGCCTCGCACAACCCGCCGGCCGATAACGGGCTCAAACTCTGGCAACCCACCGGACAGGCGTTCGACGAGTCACGGCGAGCGGAGATTACGGGCCGCGTCGAGGCCGAGAACTACGACCTCGCCACGTGGGACGGGATCGGAAACGAACGGTCGTGGGACGGGGCGACCGAGCGCCACGCCGAGGCGCTGGTCGACGCCGGCACGGAGGTTAGCGATTGCTCGGTCGTCGTCGACATCGGCACCGGTGCGGGCGGCGTCACCGCGACCGCGCTTCACCGACTCGGCTGTGCCGTCGAGACGATCAACGCACAGCCCGACGGCTCCTTTCCCGCACGCCCGAGCGAGCCGACCGAGGAGACTCTGACATCGCTGCGAGCACAGGTCGCGACCACCGACGCCGACCTCGGCGTCGCCCACGACGGCGATGCCGACCGCCTGGTGGCCGTCGACGAGACCGGGCGCTTCGTCTCCGGCGACCGGCTGCTTGCGCTCTTCGCCCGGGAGGCGGTCTCACGTGGCGACGAGGTCGCAGCGCCGGTCAACACGAGTCTCGCCGTCGACGACACGCTGGAGCCCCTTGGCGCGTCCGTGACGCGTACGCGAGTTGGTGATGTCCACGTCGCCGAGCGCGCGACCAGTGAGACGGTGGTCTTCGGCGGCGAGCCGAGTGGGGCGTGGATCTGGCCCGACGAGACGCTCTGTCCGGACGGCCCGCTCGCCGCGTGCAAACTCGCCGAACTGGTCGACGAGGCGGGGCCGCTCTCCTCGCTGCTCGAAGCGGTCGAACGCTATCCAATTCGGCGTGAGAGTATCGAGACCAACGCGAAGGGCACGCGCATGTCGCAGGTGCGCGACCACGTCGTAGCGGCGTACGACGACGTCACCACGATCGACGGCGTCCGCATTGGCTTCGATGATGGTTGGGTGTTGATCCGGGCAAGCGGGACTCAGCCGCTGATCCGGCTGACGGCCGAAGCGCGCGATCCCGACCGGGCTGACGACCTGCTTGATACGGCCCGGTCGGTCGTTAGTCGGGCTGAGGCGTGACTTATTAACTCCGAACACGTTGGCGCGAGATGAGTTTTGAGGTGGTATCGAGCGAGTCTGCGACCTGTATTTGTGGGGTTTGGAGTTTGAGATATGTCATGTATGCTCGTTGACGAGCGGTGCACGGCATCTATCAGACGTCGTTGTAGTGTCGGGGGAGGACTTCGAGTGTATTCGACTGGATGTTCCATGGGGGCACACCACCGTTTCGAGTGTATGTCGGTACGATGTGAGCAGGGTAGCGTTTCGGGTGAGTCGGGGTCGTTGCAGGTGGTCCGATACGAGGTCGTGTTCTAGGCCTCTATAAGCGTGTGGCGTCATCCTCTAGAAATTCGGCGTTTGATTCGTATTTTTCGATTGATTTCGCGTGTTTACACTCGAAGCGGGGGTGTGTGTGTGTTCTCGGATAACGGACCACATCTACGGAGTATTCTATCTCCCTCTGACAAAGCTTACACTCGAAACGGTACCGTGTGTGTCGCGATACACTCGAAGTATGACTTCAAATGTATCTACAAGTTAAAGTCCATTTTCTAGCTTACATAGCGGCTCTAAGAACGATTTACACACGAAATGTTACTGTATATTTATATGAGTTCGAATGGAAGAGTCAGTCCATGGAACACCCCTCCGGAACGGACGGCACGAACGGTTCGCCTGATGATGACGGCGACCCACTGTTTCGCTACGACCGGCCCATTTTCCGCGACAAGACCTTACTCGAAATCGGACATTTGCCCGACCCAGACAAAGTAGTTGGCCGAGATACACAGATGCAGCGAGTTGCAAATGCACTGAATCCGGCAATCTTCGGTGAAGCACCGACTGCTCTCCTCATCTTCGGAAAAACTGGGACGGGAAAAAGCCTGACCGCGCGGATGGTCACGGAGCGACTCAAACCTGAGGCTGCCGAGCGAGGCACGTCCGTCGAGACCGTAATTCTCGATTGTGGTGAGGAAACGACGGAAACGGCTGCGGTCAAAACGATCGCAAATAAACTGAACGACGCTGACGAAACGGGGGTCACCGTTCCGCTTCGAGGGCTGTCGAAATCAGATTACTACAAGCGACTCTGGACGATCGTCGACACGATGACCGACATTGTGTTCGTGATATTCGACGAGGTCGACATGCTCGAAGATGACGAGGTGCTCCGCACACTCTCACGGGCTCGCGAAAATCAGAAAATCGTCGATTCACGGGTTGGAATCATCGGTATCTCGAATCAGCTTGACTATCCCGACAATCTCTCCGAGCGCGTGAAATCGAGTCTGCAACATACCGACCTCGTCTTCCCTGCATACGACGCAAATCAGTTGAACGAAATCCTCGAGCGCCGGAAAGAAGCGTTCAAGCCGGGCGTCCTGACTGACGACGTCATTCCGCTCGTCTCGGCCCTGGCTGCTCGCGAACACGGCGATGCTCGCAAAGCGATCGATATCCTTCGGATCGCGGGTGATATCGCAAAGGACGAAGACGCAGAAATGGTCACAGAAGCCCACGCTCGGCAAGCCAAAGAACAGACCGAAATTAACCGGGTGCGGGAACTAATCGACGGGGAAACGCAGCTAGCGAAGCTGGTGCTTAGTGCGCTCGTTCTCCAGGCGGAACAGCAAGAGGGGGCTGTCCCAACGCAGGCAGTGTACGAGCAGTACACGCAGATCGCGACCGCTATGGATACCAAGACAGTATCCGAACGCCGCGTATCCGATATTCTCAAGCAGTTTAATTTCCACTCGGTGGTGCGGTCGGAGCGTGTCGGCCGCGGCCGTGGTCGCGGCATCACCAACAGACACCGCATCATCGAGGATCTCGATATCGTGAAAAAAGCTCTCTCCAGAGACGCAGATATCACGTACTTCGAGTGACCGACGAGAGAAGACGGGGCAAGGATGGCACGACAGTGGATCGGACTCGTGTCGACCCTGACGACGGCGGGTCCTGGTCCTCGAAAGCGAGACCCAGCCGCTGATCCGGCTGACAGCCGAGGCGCGTGACTCCGACCGGGCGGACGACCTGCTCGACAGGGCGCGGTCGGTCCTCAGTCGGTCTGCCTCGTGGCTGATTCGGACTCGGACGCGTCGGCGTCGTCACTGGCCGGCGTCCGAAGGATCGTCTCGTCGGGCATCGTCCGGGAGCCAGCGGGCAGCATGACGCCCGCGTTGAGGGTCGTGTTGATGCCGGTCTTCGCCCCGTCGCCGAGGACGACGCCGAACTTCCGGCGGTTCGTCGAGGTGACCTCGCCCTTGACGACGGTCTTCACGTCTTCGTCGCCGTGACGGAGATTCGCGACCGTCGTGCCCGCCCCGAAGTTCACGTCGCGACCGAGGATGCTGTCGCCGACGTACGAGAGATGGCCCACGGTCGCGCCTGCCATGAGCACGCTGTTTTTGACTTCGACCGAGTGGCCGACCCTGGCGTCCGGGCCGACGACGGTGGACCCCCGGACGTACGCGTTCGGGCCGACAGTCGCGCCCTCGCGGATAAGCGCCGGCCCCTCGATGGTAACGCCCTCTTTCACGTGTGCGCCCTCCTCGACGACGACGGCCCCACGCAGGGTCGCGTCGTCGCTGACGGTCCCGCGGAGGTCGGTGTCGAGTTCCTCCAGTTTCCACTCGTTTGCCTCGAGGAGCTCCCACGGGCGACCGACGTCGAGCCAGCGCTCGAAGGGGACGGCGTCGACGTCATATTCTGCGCAGGTGCGGTCGAGCACGTCCGTGAGTTCCATCTCGCCGCGGTCGCTCTGGTTGACGTCGAGCCACGCCTGCGCGTCGGCGGGGAAGACGTACGAGCCCGTGTTGATGAGGTTCGACGGCGGGTCGTCGGGCTTTTCGACGACGCCGGTGACTCGCTGGGATGGGTCGTCGGCCGTGGTGAGGACGCCGTAGTTGGATGGGTCGTCGACGCGATAGGAGCCGACCGCGGGACCGGACTCGAAGAGGGTTTCGAGGGAGTCGACGTCGTAGAGCACGTCGCCGTTGAGCACGGCGAACGGTTCGTCGTCGAGCGTGGGCTTCGCCGTGCGGACCGCGTGGGCCGTGCCGCGCGGGACGTCCTGAACGACGTACTCGACCGGCGTGTGCTCGAACTCGTCGCCGATGGCGTCCACGATCGCGTCTTTCTCGTAGCCGACGACGAGGGTGATCGAGGTCGCGCCGGCGTCGACGGCCGCCGAGAGCGTGTGTGCGAGGAGAGAGCGGTTCGTGACCGGGAGGCTCGGCTTGGGTCGATTGGCGGTGAGGGGACGGATTCGGGTGCCCTCGCCTGCGGCTAGGACGACGGTTTGCATATACTTCACTCATCACCCGGTCGTAAATACCTGCTTCTCGTCGCTATACGCCGCCGGTCACAGCTCGTGTGGTTGCGACGCGGCTCCGCCGCGCGCTGGTGGCTCGTTTCAATATTATCCCGCAACTCCTTCGCTGTGACTGGCTTCACTACGGAATTGAATCGTGCGTTGAGAGCTGCTACTGTCAAGTGAGAATCGCAGAGCAGCCGTGGCTTGGAACGCCGTTGGTCACGCTTCGGGGTAGTGCCGCAAGAAGCGTACCGCCTGGCTGGTGAGGTGCCAGTGGACCCGGATGATTGCCTCGAGCAGGCAATCCCATCCAACCGCCTCTGAGCGCTTTTTTGGCTCCGATCCGACGCCTGAAACCCCCATTTTCGGCCGTGTAGAGCGATTTTTGTGCTGGAGACGGAAAAAGAACCCAGTTAATTGCCTTCCAGAATAATTCGATTGAGCAGGCCTAATTCGAGGCTGAGATAAATCACCCAGATGAATGCCCGCACCAAATCTTCGAGGCAATCATCTGGGACTACTGATCTGTGCGTTCTTTATGTGTGCCAGAGTTTAATCCAGATATTTTCTCTTCGAAGGAACTGTTTGCTGGGCAATCTTTATACGTAGTCTCTAGGTCAAAAAACCGGGTTCTTCTCTTCGTGTGAGTGACAGATACTCTGGCAGAAGTGATTACGAGTCCTTCACAGAAGGACATCGAGTTGACGAACTAGCGACTTGCACAAGACGCCGATGCAACCTAATAGGAGATTCTGACCATCTGAATTCTCTCCCGACACAACCGAGACAACGTATCACCGAACATCTAGCGCGACATCAGAACTACGGGGTACCCATCGGGTAGTCCATTTCCCTTTCGGGACGTTCGACGCTGCTTTGTTCAGTTTTCCCTTGGTTTCGCTCCAACAGAAGGTCAAGGTGCTCCAACAGCGTGGCGATACGGACGACGCCGTCGTGGCCATCTCTCCCGAGGACGTTCAGAAGATTGTCGAGCATCCCGGCTCGCCGGCCATCTGCAACAAACTGGTGATACGATTGCTGTAACATACGGCGTTCGATCAGTCTAACTGGCCAACATCCAGCTTGCGGACATCCACTTCGGGAATCGCAAGATGCGAATCACGTCGGCGAAGGTAAATGCGGGCGACAAAAACTACATCCGATACGTCTACTACACGAGAATTTGGACTACCTAACGTGCGAGTGGGTCGAGAAGCAGCGCCAGTCATACGCGCCGGCAGCCGACTCCGACTACCTCTTTCTCACCCAGCAGAAGCCGAAGATGCGGCCGAGCTACATCAGTCGGATCGTGAAAGAGCAGGCCAAAGAGGCGGGCGTCAACGAACCGATCACCGAAGACGCCAACGGGAACACGAGGTGGCTCGTGACCGCAAACACGTTTCGCCATTCGATGGCGTCCCACTCAGCGAACGGGACACAACCTGCCGATCCGAACGGAGACGGAATCCCCGTCCACATGTTGGCCAAGGTTCTCGGACACCGGAAGCTGGATACGACGATGAAGTACGTCTCGACGGACTGGAACCAGATTGGGAAGGTGCTTCGTGAGCGGGGTCATCGGTAATTTGCGATACGCGATACACTCATCAAGCGTGGCGGACGGTATAATCTTGGCCTCGTCGGTACTTATTATGGAACCAATATCGATTGTGGCCTACATAAGAGTACAACCATCGAGCAACTAGCTCAAGTCACTGCAGGTAGCCCAAATCTTCCAATTTCTGTTTCATACTATCGCTCATATCAATCGCACCATTGCCCATATTCTGCTCGAAGGAGGCGAGCCAGTCATCGAGCCGTGCTTCGAGTTCCTCTCGTACCTTCGGCTCTGTACAAGGGTCGGTCTCGCCATCTGTAGTCATATCGAACAACTCGACGGTGTCCCGCGAATCCCGAACGAGCTTGTAGTCGCTGGTTCTGAGTGCCCGCAACGATCGATCGTACTGGGTGAGTTCTTCCCGGGGGACCCCCGTCTGCTCGCTCAGGCGTTCGATTGTCGGTTGTGGTGAACAATACTCGGCTACGACCTGCTCTCGTGGCTCGGTCACCGCGTTAGGATGGAACGACACCCCTTGGACGTGATCGGGTACCGATACGCCAGCGATATTCAGGATCGTCGGGTACAGATCCAGCATCTGGACCAGTCGGTCGGCCTCGCCGCCGTCCACAAACGCCCCACCAGTGATGGTTAGAGGCACGTGCAAAAGCGTGTCGTGGACGGAGTACTGGTGGTCCATCAAGCCGTGGTCGCCGATGTTCTCGCCGTGATCCCCGACGATCACGAAGACGGTATCCTCCCACTCGCCGTGTCGGTCGAGCAGCGACCGCAGGGCACCGATTTGGTGGTCGAGATACGCGATCTCCCCGCGGTAGAGCGCTCGTAACAGTTCAAACTCCGAATCTGATACAGACAGGGTGCCGGCGACGTACTCCCAGGGTTTCTGTGGAACTGCCATCGCATCCCTGTAGGTGGCGTCGTCTGGGAGAAACGGTTGCGCCCACTCCTTTGGTGGCTGGTAATCCAGATGAGGTTCGAGATAGTTGAGAAATAGAAAGAACGGATCGTCCGTCTCTCGGTTAGTGAGCCACTGCTCAACGAGTGTATTCGTCCGTGCCGCTCCGTAATCGGAGCGCCGATAGAGGAACTTTCCATAGAACGTGTTGATAAGGTTCGCTATCAGATCACCGTTCAGGAGCGCATTTGCGGTTTCAATGATCTGATCGGTGCCGTGGGTAGTGAGCTTAATCTCGCCCAGATCGGTTTCGGTTTGAATGTACTGCCAGACTTTGCGGAATTTCTCGAATCCCCGTGCCAAGCCGAATTCATCAGTGACCCAGGCATTATTTGTGATTCCAATGGTTTCGTAACCTGCTGCTGAGAGCTTCTCAGCGAGCGTTGGAAACTGTCCGTCGTATGATTTGTGTCCCGCGTGGGTTCCGTGTTTTGAGGTGTATGTCCCGGTAAACAGTGACGTGTGGGACGGGAGGGTCCACGGCGAGCTCGTAAATACTTCGGTGTAGGTAGTCCCCTCAGCGGCGAGATCAGCAAGTTTCGAGTCGGAGAGATATTCTCGAACGTGTCGTGTTTCCGACGCCCGGGCCGTATCCATAACCAGCAATACCACATTCTTACTCATTACTGCATATACAACCTGATTCGCTGGTCAAAAGATTCACGCTAACAACGGGACGAAAGGGTCAGGTTGATTTCCGAAAAGAATTAACACACACGGAAAGTCGTCACATATATCGTGTCCGCATCTGAGGTCGATCAGGGGTGCACTGATCGACGTTGTATTTTGGCTCTTAACAAGCGGAGTTGGCACCACTCGAAGGCCGGTGGGTCGGAACACAACCTTGAAGAAACACTTACGCGCCTTACCGACCGGGGTCATAGCGTTTACCTTCTGACGGGGGCAGACGAAGGCCAGGACCGGACAGTTATTGACAACGGTGTCATTATTCGCCGCGTTGGGATCGACGACCGAATTGGTTCCCCATGGGATGTGGTGGTCTCGTATCTCTTCGTCTCTATCTACTTCTACTGGTACCAATATCGCGTCTCACCGGATGTCGTCTACACCGTCAATACGCCGCTTCCCTGGCCAGTTTTCACCCGCCGGCCACGAGTCTCGATCTTTCATCATATCGCCATCGACTCGTTTTTCGAAACTCATCCGTTTCCTCAGAACCTGTTTGGCTTCCTGGCCCAGTGGGCAGGTGTACTCCGAGAGCGTGAGAATCCAACCGTCAGTGTGAGCCCAAGCACGACCGCGGAACTGGTTTCTCGGGGCCACGATCCGGCGACAGTCGCCGAGATCACTAACGGGATCGATACTGATCGGTATACCCCCGGTTCGGAGTCCAAAACGCCGCGTATTCTCTACATTGGGGGACTGGAACGCTACAAGGGAGTTGATCGTATCCCCGAGATCCATCAGTCGATAACCGATCAGGCCACCGAGCCTGTGGCACTCGACGTTGCTGGTCGTGACGGACCACTCCGTGAGGAGATCGCGGAATACTGTGAGCGTACGGAAACGGCCACATTCCATGGGTTCGTCTCCTTGGATCAGAAAGTTGAGTTGCTCCAGTCAGCGTGGGTATATATCGCCCCGAGTCGTATAGAGGGTTGGGGAATTGTAGTCCTCGAAGCTAACGCGTGTGCCACGCCAGCTGTCGGCAATAATATTGCTGGCCTTCGTGATTCGATTTGCGACGGCACAACCGGTTATCTCGTCCCAGAAGGCGATCACGACGCATTCGCTTCGCGGGTAGTCCAGCTATTCGAGGACGAGGCCCGTGAGCAGTTCGGAAATGATGCTCGTGAGTGGGCTCAGCAGCACTCTTGGGACCAGACCGTAAATGATCTGGAGCAGTTGTTAATTGAGGTAAGTGACCGTGCGTAACCCCGATTCAGTGCTGCTGACGACCGACTATCTTCCCCCTTCTTCTGGCGGGGTCGAGCGGGTTGTGACCGAACTCGCACTCGGCCTTGCCGACGAAGGTGTGGATGTAACAGTGCTCGCACTGGAGGGCGAGAACGGAGAACTCGCTGAATCGGATGTGCGTGTGATCGATGTGCCTTCACTTGATCTAACCGAACTACTCGGTGTCCAAGCGCGGATCTCGCCACTGTTTCCATTCGTACTGTGGTGGGTGATCTGGCGCTTCCAGCCAGATGTCGTCCACGCACATAACCGGTTTTTCTTTTCGACCTGGAGTACCGCGGTTGTGTTGAACCTGTGCTCATCCCCACCACCACTGGTCACAACGGTCCATCTGGGGGACATCTCCGAGATCACCGGCACGGCTGGGATCGCTGCCCGGGTACTCGAAGAGACGCTCGGCCGCCTCGTCTTCAAGACGAGCACCGCCGTCATCGGCGTGAGTGAGGCCGCGCTGCATGCAGTATCACATCTAACCGGTGGTTCTGCCACCACCATCTACAACGGCGTCGATACCGACGAGTTTCAGCCGAGCAACACAGATTCCTCAGAGGAAGAAACCACTATCCTCTTCGTCGGGCGATTGATTGAGAACAAGGGTATCCTGCGGCTGCTGGAAGCGGTCAGTGAATTAGATCGGCCCGCCAACTGGCGATTGCTCGTCGTTGGCACCGGGCCACTAGCCGACCAGTGCCAGACGTTCGTCGAACAAAACGATATTAGCGACCAGGTTGAGTTCCGTGGGTTCGTTAAGTCAGTCCCGGCGGTGATGGCAGAGGCAGATATCTTTTGTCGCCCCTCCGACACCGAGGGCTTGCCGCTCACGCTACTTGAGGCAATGGCGTCCGGACTTTGTCCGGTCGTCACTCCTGCCGGCGGCGTCGAGGAGATTATCGAATCCGGACAGAACGGAATAATCGTTCAACGCGAGGCAGACGACATCGCCGCCACCCTGACGCGGCTAATCAAAGAACCAACCGAGCGGACACGTCTCGCCGCAAATGCCAGAACAACGGTGATCTCGGAATACAGTTGGGAGAGCCGCATCCAGCCTGTCCTGGACGTATATCGAGAGTGTCTCAACTGATGGAATTGCTTTTAGTTAATGATGTTTCCCCCGATAAGTACGGTGGCGCCCAATACTACATTCAGCAGGTCACAACGACACTTCAGGTCTAGGTGATTGAGGCGGTTTGTGAGTTTCATGGACAGAACTGACCTCTTGTTACTCGAAGTCGCTGAATGGCCACTACCGATGGTTACAGATATTACGCATCAGTTATATATATATGAGAGTCTCCTGAAGAGTATATCCGACTAAAGTTACGATCCAACATATTCGAACCCCATTTTAATCTCCACCAATTCCCATTCAACCGTATTATTTTCTCGTCTCTGTACAAAATATAACTACTCTTCTCCAGTTCTGAGTACGACGATTCCAAATATAGGTTTTCACTCTGTTTGTAATTTAAATCTGGGTCAGGAGACGTCCTAATCAAAGTAGTGTACTGATCAGTATATACAATTCTTCCGTCTATACCAAACTCATCTATACTTGATTTTGCAGACATTTCTGACTGATCAAGGTATGATCGAGGGGTTCCGCTATAGTCGGGAACAAAGAATATGGAGGAAGTTTGGAATAATAGAAGAAGGACTACAAAGATAAGGCCTAAGGCTTGGGTACCACTAAATGATTTCAGAGGTAATTTTTCCCGAAAATTTATTGATATTATAACTGCACCCAGAGGGATAATAAATAGTAAGAATCGAAATGGTGATCCTGCATTAGGGTCTGTTGAAACAATCCCGGTTAATACCAGCCCAATACCTATAAACGATACTAAATATGGTTCAGGCTTTTGCTCAAGTATAGTATAACTTGCAAGTAGTATTGCTACCCCTAGCATAAATAGAAGAGTTTCGGAATAGTGATAAAGGAAATCTAACTGACCGGGATCTACAGCAGCTGCTGACGAAGGATTTATTGGTTCTGGAGCAAAGTCGTCTCTCCAAGAAAATAACGTGGAGATTTTTAAAACCCCTTTCTGTATAAACGTGGTAGCATAAATCCATTGAACAATGAGAAACAATCCTGATAGTATAGCAAAGAAAACACCTGGGAAGTGTCGATTGGCATTGTTCCTCAGCATAACGTTTTGTGCATCATTTTCCCATGCCCATAAGGAGGCCAATAGTCCTAAAAATAGCCCAACTATTTGGATGACTGTATTATTTATAGAAGAAACAACCACCTGCCAAGCAAGCATTATACCACAAACCGACAGCCAGTAGAGTATATTCCTTTTATATATGTAATTTGATGCGAATGCGACTATACTTACGGTAGAAAATGAAAAGAAAAGAAAGAGAAGAGGTACTTTGTGGGTGAAGACTAGCACACCGAGGATAACTAGAGAGATTCCCATTTCACGGTTATTAGTTCTATTTTTTATCCAAAGTACGAATATTATATAACAGAATAAAACCGCTAGAGTTTGCGGAACCGGCCAATATGCAAATTTAACTCCAAGAGTAATAATTGATGCAAAAAGGGCAGCCAAATTTGCCAATTTTTTGTTTGATAGCCTGTCTGCTATTATAAATGAGGTACAGGGAATGAGTACGCCCATTAAGATTGAATATACGAACAATGGAGATTCGTGCGTGACGTTAGATACAATCTCAAAGATCCCCGCGAGAAGGTAGTAGAAAGGAGCCTCGGAGTAGAAACCGATAACTAGGTGATCTGTTGTTCCAGTATTTACGATCCTAGAAATAACATGGATATCCCTATTTGGATCTATTCCAATTACTGAAGCGGGGAAAGCAAATATCGAGATATTTCTTACTACTGAGACAGAGACGATAGTAAAAAGTGTGACAAAGTGGGAATGGGTAGTAACGGCAAGGATTCCAAGCAAGATGGATGAAATTATAGCTCCAAATATTATGGATGGAAATAACTGATTAGATAATATGGAGGCCACAACTGAAGCTACAGTAACGAGGATAGCCGTGCTAACAAGGATTTTATTTCGTCGCATATTCAATTGCCTCTATGAATTTTCCCACCATCTGGTTATAGGACACTTCACTATTGATGGTTGAATAGGCATTCTCTGCCAATTTGTTTCGGCAAGAAGGTCTTTCAATCAATAGGTCAATCACTTCCGCTATACCTTCTTGATCCCCCACCGAGTTTACGAATCCATTATAGCCATTTATTACAAGATCATTTGCCTCTCCCACCCCATCGGAGACAACCACCGGTGTTGATCTTTTCATAGATTCTATTACAGTTAATGGAAATGAGTCCCTCTCACTTGGCAAAATACAAACATCAGACGAATCGTAGACACCTGTAACATCATCAACCCAGCCCAAGAATTCAGTATCAGGAGTTATTTCGGCTGCGATCTCTTTTAGATATTCTAAATACTCTTCAGAACCGGTTCCGGCGATTTTTATAATGATATCATCAGCGTATTGGGACTTCTCTGCTGAGTATAGAACGTCTTGAATTCTTTTTAGCGGTATTAGTCGCCCAACGTAACAGATAGTAAATTTATCCAATGAGCTGTCCGAGGGTTTTGCGCTATTAATGTTGCATGCACTCCGGGTCATAAACACATCATTTTTTTCACAGTTTGTTTCTCGTTGAATGTAATGTTTAGACTTCTTTCCAGGCACGACATAGGCATCCACAAACTCATCAATTATATTTAAAACCGTTTTTTTATGGATAGTTTCCATTATGGAGGCATTTGGCATATCCCAAACTTCAGTATATAGAACGACAGTAGACTCCTTTATTTTTGCGAGGATGGAGGTGAAAAGGGACTCAGTGAATATAAAATCGGGACACACAATAACATCGTAGTTTGAAAACGCAATTTTTCCAAGTAGAGTTATCTTGTTTACGGCCGTCGCATCTAAGTTATCAATATTGTCCTGGTCGAAAATAAGGAAATCAACATCGATCTCTTTATTTAAATTTTTAAACAGAGGGAGGCGATAGTCCATGACTTTGTTGTGTATAAAGCAGACCTTGGCACTTGACATCAAACGTAGAAACACTTTGTAAGTCCTAATCATTTACGGGAATCGATTATGTCCTCTCACTCTTGGGTAGCACTTGTTGATTTCAGAGTGTTTCTTGGATAGCATGTTTAAGAACTCGCTCTATACGTTAGCATCGGCTATTGAGTAAACGAAGAGGTGGTCGATATCGTTCCAACAATGTCTGTTCGTTGTGTGCTTGATCAACGGTCGCGTTGACTCAGAGTGGCACTCCACATGGAGGTCGCTCCATAAATAGTTCGTGTCAGGACTTACTGATTACGCTCTTGCGAAGTAGATTGTTGATTGCGAGAGCTGCGGCTGAAAGTCGAAGAGGGCAAGGGCACAGCGTCAGCGGTGTCCGATATGTTCCCTGTAAGCCGATTCCGACACGAATCGGCTGCAGCGGACCTGTTGCAGCCGGTTCGCTGGCGTGATGGTGTCGAGTGCCCCCGCTGCCGTTCTGACCTGACGGTCAGAAACGGCAGCTATCGGGTGTATCAGCGATATCTGTGTAAGAATTGCAGTCGGACGTTCAACGACAAGGCCGGGACAATTTTTGCTCACTCAAAGCTCACGCTGAAGGAGTGGTACTTCACGATTTACGTGTTTTCACGGTTCAACACGAGTATTCGCCAGATCGAGGCGGAACTCGATCTTTCGTACAGGACACTGAGGCGGCGAGTTGAGTCTCCATAGACAAGCTCACGCCGTATCTCAGATCCTTCGAACTCCGCCGTGAACTCTACAGAAGACCAGGCGACGAAGCGCTCAAACACGCTCTCGATGCCGCGCTCTGAAAATCAACAACGTGCTTCACAAGAGCGAACTGGTTATATGCCGTCTGTAGTCAGTCTATATTTGTAAACCAGTATGCTTCCTCAACGTGACTGAGACGGTCGTAAGAAGCGCCGTGTTTTTCTAATAAAGATAAAACCTCTCCAGACTCACACTCAAGTAGTTGAGGATGGACCTCAACGACCCCGCTAATCGAGTCCACTGCGGGTAATAGGTCATCTAATATGCGAAGTTCTTCCCCCTCTGCGTCGATTTTTACAAATGCTGAACTGGCGTTACGGTTTTTAATGATCTCAGACAACTTGGTGCAACGTTTTGTGATCGGTGTTGTTGGCAACCCGTCTGCTGGTGCTGTCCCGTGGCTATTGGAACCCGGTGTGGAGACATTATAGAAGGTCACAGTATCCTCCGAGTCAGATACAACACGTGTATCAACTTCCGCAGACAGTCCATTTGCCTGAATATTAGCTTCCAACAGTGCGGCATTCCTCAGATTTGGCTCAAAGCTTACGATAGGCAGATCTGGATTCAAGACACCAAGTAAAACAGTGTATATGCCATAATGGGCGCCAATGTCAAAAGCGACATCGAAATCGTAAGTCAAATCGAACAGGGATGTCGGGATTTTCTCGTGGACTATAACCCCATCCGAGACCGCGTTATGCAAGTACATGAGGGACGCCCCATCATCAAATCTAAATGAGAACGTTTCTCCCCCATCTTCGATTGTCCATTCATTTTCCCCCAGGTGCTCAGCCGCAACGCTAACATAATCCAGCATCATATATCCATACTGATGAAACTGACGGGGAGTTACTGAGCCAACCCGTCGGAGACCCTCAAAAACATTGAGCATAGTCTCTAAACTATGGCTTGGGTTAAATTATATTCGATCGATACCATCTAGTGTGTCGGGTAGGTCCAGATCGTCAACGTGGTGTTTGGCTATTTTTAAGCGTCCGAGAGTGACTTCATGTGAATTCCACTGAAATGCCTGGAGGTGGAGGCAACACCGAATTTGAGACTGCGAACCTCAACCGTTCACGCGCCGACCCAGTTTTGGCAGTCTACCCAAGCGCTATTCAACAGAGCATGTGATTGCTCCAGCTACGTTAGAACAATACTATCCGTCGTAGCTGATCGACACTGATAACTCAGACTATAGTACTGAAAATACATCGTCACCATTCACCGTTGAACAATAATGTGGAATTCAAAAACTATGAATCCCTATTTATCTCTTTCCGGCATCCGGTCATTCTTTGCAGCCTGTCTCGCTCCACCCATGTTTCGTTCCATCTCGGTAACACCGCGCATGACTGCATCTAGACCGACCCATAAAAAAACCCCGACAACGGTAACAAGTAGTAGTGCCACTAGCAGTCTCCTCATTAACGACATCCTATCTCGGAAGTTAAAGGGGAGGGATTATCAAACCTACCTCTGAGGATAGACATTATTCAGAGAGCATCAAGTGAAATGATGCAGATCCATCTGCGATCATCACGTCCCTGAACCGAGCGATATCAGCGTCAACAGCGTCGGGGACAGCGACCTTGTCGATACCTTGCTCGACGATGTGACAAAGGTAATCCGCGAGTGTTGGTGTCAACCGGTGATCCTCCCGATGAGCTCGTCTCGTTGGCTGTCGAGTTGTAGCTCCGTCTGGACCCAGCGAGTGTTCGGATCTCGCTTGCGGCGAAGCCGAACACGAGCGCCCACACAAGGATTGGAACCTGAAGCCTGTTCTCTCGCTTGACCACGCCCGAGTTCCTCACCGTGCTCTTCGAGTTACTCGGGGGGGAACAGTGTAGTGAGCCGACGCATAATTCGAGGTGTGGTGGAATCGTTGTACACACTCTTCGTCTCCTCATCCTTCTCGAAAAGAAGCTTCGATAAGTCGCCGCTGTCACGTTGTTCTCCTCTTAGCTAAAGACGGATGACTTATGATGTTGAATGCAACAGGTTGGGTTATGAGAATCCTCATACTCAAATCGTGGTTAACAAATATCGGAAATGGGTTTATTGATCGGGGAGCAGAAGCGATTGTCTCAAAAGCTTTCCCGGATTCTACTTTGGTGTCGGTTGGTGGATATACAAAACTGGTAGAGGAACGGAGAATGAAAACAATTTCAAATATTTTGACAGAGCATTTCAGAAAAACATCAGATTTAAAAAGTGACCACTTTCATCCTGCTGAACATCTTGACCCGGACATTGCCATACTTCCTGGCTGTATGTTGTACGAACCCGCGCTAAAAACATACTATTCTACTCTCAAATTTCTCTCAAATAGAGATGTTCCAATCATATTATTAGGTGCGGGCAGTGGTGATTATTCGCAAGAGGCGAGAAAGTATATTAAACGAGCAATCTCCGAACTTAACATATACTCTCTGATATCGAGAAATGATCTCGCTTATGATATTTATTCTGATGAGGTGCCTCACGCTCATAAGGGGATTGACTGTGCATATTTTATTGATGATTGGCATGATCCGCCAGAATTGAATAAAAGCTTTAGTGCCGCTACATTTGATATTATTGACGAGCCTAAAGTCGAATACCAACATGAGGTAGTTAGACCGCATCACTCTGCGTTTGACTCACCATTCATTGGTCTTGGAAAACGGTTTCTTCGGAGCTATACGCCAATATCTACCGATGGGAAAAGCTACGGAAGCAAACTCTCCCGGCCTAATACCTTCATCTCCGACAACTTAGAAGATTATCTTCTCATATACAAAAATTCAGAGGAGATTCACACCGACAGAATCCACGCCTCTGTTCCTGGTCTAGTATTTGGGGGAGAAGTAAAATTCTATTATGAAACCAACCGTCGAAAATTATTAGATAAGCTTGTTGTAGGAGAAATTGATAAAGAACTTTGCCGAATAAATAGAGGGAAATTAGAAGAAGAGAAGGAAAAACAAGTTAATGCTTTGGTGAGAGCAGTTAAATTAGCCAAGTGAGGACCCTATAGAGGAGTCATTCTATGACCTCGCTTGGGCACAAACTATCTACAGACGTGATTGTAAGTGGTGCTCTCAATTTATCCTCTCGTATTAGAGATATTGCCATGATCCCGATTCTGACCACTAGTATCGGCGTCAGTGGATATGGTGTATACGTACAACTTCTGGCAGTTACAGCCTTAGCGACGATCGTATCTAGCCTTGCTCTTGTTCCGGGGTATGTGAATTTTGCTCAAGATTCAGACCGTAAGTCTGATAGACTCTACTATGGTATCTTAACAGTATTAGCTATTTCTTCGGGTGCTGTTGGACTCCTAATTTCATTGAATGCTGAAACCATTTCCATTCTGACTCTCAGCTCAACTGAATACAAATATGTGTTCGTAGCCGGTGGTGTACTTGTCCCTTCAACGGCGCTCTCTGAACTCGGAAGAGGCTACTATCGAGCCCAAATGCGCAATAAGCTTGCAGCATTACTCCAAGCTGGTCCCGACTATGTTCGACTTATGTCAATTTTGATTGTTATATATGTATTCCAATCGTCTTTAAGGGAAATTGTTATTATAATTGTGATTGTTGAATCAATATTCGCATTCTTGTTGCAAATCTTGATTATATCCGATATTGGCTTAACGACTCCTGGTATTAGTCAGGTTCGAGATATACTTAAATACTCCCTATGGTTAACAGTCTCTACATATGCCTCCCAAGTCAATTCAAGAGCAGACCGACTACTCATTGGCTTCTTCATTGGGTCAACCGCCGTTGGAATGTACTCAATAGCATATGGTCTGGCCTCTTTGTTACTTATTTTTGTCACCCCTATTCGAAACGTGTTCTTCCCGGAATTCTCGCGGCTCACCGCTGAAGGCGGTACTGAAAAAATTGGGAACTATCTCTCAACAGCTACCCACTATTTTTTGGTTTTGGCAATCCCCAGTGTTGTAGGATTTGTATTTGTCTCCGAACCATTATTCGGATATTTTATGAGTGTTGAAGAGGCTAGGCAAGCTGCGCAATTCGTCTTCATACTCGGCCTTGGCATCCTTTTTTTCGGGTTAAGTCAACTCCATGGTACGACGCTATTCGCGGCGAGAGAAACAAAACCTGTAGCTATCATACGATCTTTAGCCGCGATAGGGAATGTCGGACTAAACCTCACGCTTATTCCATACTTCGGTGTAGTTGGAGCAGCAGCTGCAACGGCAATAACATATGTTGGAAGTAGTCTCTTGATACAAGTTATTCTACAACGACGTTTTCCGTTCATTATCTTTTGGAGACGACTGGCAGCAGTCGTCTTATCCTCACTTGGTATGTCAATTGGATTAACCATAATACCATTCGTTCATATTACTGTGACAATCTTTGTTGGCGTTCTTTTGTACGGTTTTCTCATTTTCCTTCTTGGAGGAGTTAATAAAACTACTATTAAGTCATTAATCTAAGTATATGACAGCAAATCTTTACGTTGATGTAGGGGAGTGACTTAGGCGGTGGCAAGGACGGATAATGCAGATGACGGAGTTTGTATCGCATACGAACGTGTTTGACGAGTTCGAGTCGCATTCTCCAACACAACGTCATTACTCCAAAACCTACGCCACAGGTCTTGTTGCTGGCCGGAACAAGACCGTGGCGGACATCGTACGGAAGTCCTTCAGATCAAGGAAACACGCACTCAACAAGCTCCTCCCCAAGTAGACAGGGACGAAGACCAATTCAACCACGAATACCTCGACGAACTCCAGAAACGCGGAGAAACATGTGGTCAACAGACGGCTACATTATTCTTGACGACACGATCACCGAAAAAGCTGGGGACGACGTCCCCGGTGTCGGCCACTTCTACGATTATGCGAAGGCGACACCGTCTGGGTCGTTCTTCGAGGCTTTGAAGCAGGATCTCAGCTTGGGAGACTGCGAGATGCAGATCAATGAAGTGCCAGTCGCCAGCGGCACCTTCTCATGGCTGCCTACAGTCTCGTTCGTCTTGATCCTGAGTCGAGCGCCTGGGGACGTTCGCTCGAAAGTGGCACCGCTTCAAGCGAGCCTTGAACTCTCCCTGAAAGAAGCCGTTTACAACCCCCTCTCGTGGTTCGAAACAACGATGCTTGTGGTATCGATGACCTCATGACCGAGATCGGCCACCACTTTGTTCACTCAACTACCGATGCTAACATGCAAAGCTAAGTTACCAACATGGATACCCGAATTCAGCTATCCGTCTCTACTATCTGAAATATCATGTAAGTGCTGAGTTGGGAGATCCGAAACCGTTCTCGTCGTTAGCGTTCGCAACAAGGATATCAGCGACTACAAGACTGTACATTTACCGAGATACATCGCAGTAGACCTTATTAACACGAGTCTTCACTGTTTCCCAGTTCCAATCCTCTGTTTGTTTAAATGCATTCTTCGAGAGTCGCTCTCGGAGTTCTTGAGAAGAATACAATTTGTCCAAAGCGTCCGCAATATTCTCTGGTTCTCGCTCGACTAATAATCCGGTCTCCCCGTCTTCAATGAGCTCCGGTACCCCTCCAACGGGAGTTGATATGACGGGGGTTCCTAGCTCAAATGCTTCTACGATCACCCTAGGAAGTCCCTCACGCTCAGATGGCAGAACAAGTACATCCGATTTCGATATTTCAGTAAGCGCCTCAGAGTGTGACATTTGTCCTTGAAGATGAATAGAATCCGAAGAAGGAGACGTCTGGATCTGCTCTCTAACATCGTTGATATCTGGGCCATTTCCAACTATTACCAAGTTTACGTCATCATGGCGTGACTGAAGTATCTCAAACCCATCCAATAATAGATTTATTCCCTTAAATCGGGCAATTGTCCCCACAAAAATGACTGTGAATTCATCCTTTCTTTCTTTCGTAGCATATTTTGTAATATAATCTGGGTTAACCACTGGGATTCTTGTAATCTTATCTGCTGGAACCCCTGCTCGCCGAAGTCGTTGGTCAATATTTGAACTGCAACTAAACCAGTGGACAGAGTTCCCCAGAGTGATCATCCAGAGCGGGAAATCCGCGTCTCGGCAATCAAAAATCAATGGAGTTCTCGTCAAGGTGGTTGCTATCGCTAAGCCGGGCACAGCATTTGCAGTGGAATGGGAATGCACTACATCTATATCCTTGAAAATTATAAAATACATTCCTACAATAAATGCAATGATTGAGGGTATCGCAGTTCGTAGGAACAACGGAAGACGGTGTAGACGCGGTATTATTCTATAGATCCCCGGCTGGCCGTTATGGAATAAGCCCTCTGCGTTTTTCACTTTTGTTGTTATTACAACCGCCTCATGATCTTGTTCTATATTATTAACTAGATTCGAAAAATAGGAGGCAGCACCACCGGATTGAGGGGGATAGATTGGAGAATACATCAGCACTTTTGTCATGAACTAAAATTTGTACTCTCAGTACTTTGGCGTTGTGATCCTGAAGATATACTAACGTTCAGTTTTAAATTAAGAACTGGAACTTTACCTCTTCCTGAAGGAGAGTTGCATCAGCAGCATACTCGATTGCTTCAGCGTAGACTGGCTGGATGATATCTAGATCGCTCCGGAAGTTCTTTCGGTACTGCGAGCGGCGAGAAGTATTCGAGAAGGCGTTCCACGAATTCGTTATCCTCCCGACCATCTCAGAGACAGAGAAGGTCAATGACACGTGGTTGCCCCGCGAAGAGGCAAAGGAGATCGTGGCCAATCTCGCTAAGTATGAACCCTTTACCAAGGAACACATCGTCTGGGAAATCCTGGCCGAAACTGGAGTTCGACAGTCTACCCTGTACGCATTCGATCTCGATGATTATGATTCTGATGAGCGCTACATCAAGGTAGTCAACCGTGAGGAAACGGGGAACACGATTGAATAATGGTGTGGCAGGCGAACGCGAAATCAGTATTTCGAGTAAAGCAGCGAAAGCCCTCGACGGCTATATCCAAGCCAAACGAAACGACGTAACCGACGACGATTGCAGAGAGCCATTACTCACGACGGGCAACGGGCGACTCCAGAAGAGTACAATCCGTCAGTACGTGTATGCGTGGTCTCGACCCTGCTCAATTGGTGAAGAGTGCCCAGTCGGAGAGGATCCGGAGGCATGCCTGGCAGCGCAAACAAACAATGCTGCGTATGACTGTCCAGAGTCCGTCTCGCCACATCCCCTTCGACGTGGCTATAATACTCATCTCCGGGAAAACAGCGTCCCGACAGCTGACGTGATCTCGGGCTGATGCGACGCGAGTCCGGAAACCATCGAACTGTGGTACGATATGTGTAAGAAGTCCGAGCGCCGTGAGGCACGACGATCCTACGTTGAGGGCCTCTAAACGATTTAATTTCGCTGTCATTTAGCCACACAGTTCGCTTGATCTCTGGGTGAGTGAGATCATCAACCCTTTGCAGAGAATCTCATAGCATCGTACAGCCCCCGAGCAATCTCGTATGTCCCACTATCGAGCGCCCCATCCTCGGGATAATCCAGATTCTGAACCTCACAAACACCTTTCAACGCCACTGTAGGCGGGTCTTCGTCATCTAGGTCAGAACTGTACTCGTCACGCGCTGCCAAACAGATTTGAAGCGCATCCTCCGGATCCTGCATGACGTCCGCGGCATTCCCGCAGTCCCTGATGCCTTCGAGGACCGCAATCAGCTGGAGCGCACCCCCACCGTCGTCGTGTGCCCAGCACTTCCACCCGTTCTGGCTATCCACACCGAAGTTCGTGCTGTCTTCGTCGTCCGGCCCGGGATTGTCGTGGGACGTCGTCGCCCCGTGGACAGGATGCGGACCCTGACCGTTCCTCCCGTACGTCCGGAATGGTCCGGTGTTCGCTATCGGAACCGGATCGAGGTCGTAGTACTTTGACTGACTACCCCCACTCTGGTCGCCCCGAATCTGGGACTGGTACCGTTCGATCACGGCAGCAGCCTGCTCCTGGTCGCTCAACTGATCCTCATCATCGACGTACTCATCGACCAACTCGTCAATCACGTTCTGTGCCTCGGGGACAGTGTGCCGCGGTGTATCCTCGATGTGCAGCCACGTCGTCCCGACCACCCGACCGTTGGCGGGGTATCCGTAGATCTCGACGTGCCCGCCCTCATTCAACTCCTCCATGATCTTCCGCCCATCGACGTCGCCGGGAATCCGTCCCTTCACGAAGACGTGCGCACCGGTCATCGACCGTGACACCTCCGCGTATCCGCCGAGCGACTGAATGATGTCCCACGCCTCCCGGGTCATCATACCTGTCCCGTCGTCCCGAACGTCGATCACGTCGTCCAAATCAACGAGCATGAGCGGCCCGTCGTCAGGCTGGAAGTCTGCGTGGGGCACGATCACCATCGGGTACAACGGACGTGGCTCCACGGCCTCGCCGTGGTTTGTCGTCCCCCAGTACCACGCCGGATCGACGTGGCCGTTTACGGTTCCGTTCAGCGCCTCCATCGCGTCGCCGAACCGTCCGCCGACTCGGTTGTCCCACGAAATCGAATCCCGGCCCCACTTCACTGTCCCTGCATAACCGTCGTTGAACGGGGCACGCGGTTGCTTCTGTTCCAGATCCCAGCAGAACCAGTTCCGGGCCGTCTGCCCGAACTCGATCAGATCCTGTGGAATCACACGGTCGGCGTCGTGCACCGAGTCAGGTAGCTCCAACACGACGTGCTCGTCAGTCACCTCGTCAACGCGTACCGGACTCCCCGTGACCGCCGACGCGTCTGGAGGCTGTGTCGACGCACTCCGCTCCGTTGTCATCGGTCGTCAGCACCCCCGTCCGTCATCGCTTCGCTCGCCTGCCGCCGAGCGGACGCTGCCGCCTGCGGCGCGAGATTCCCCGGTAGATGGTCGATGGACCCAGGGAAGGCGTCGTACATCAGGTGCAGTCGCTCTGACGCTCTGCTCAGGCCGACGTACCACGTTCGAGCTTCGTTCTGGCGCGTCTCCTCCGACCGATCCATCTCGCGGGCGATCTTCCCTGTGATTCCATCGAAGCAGCAGACGTCCGTGGCCTCGGCTCCCTTGCTCGCGTGGATGGTGAGGACGCGAACGTGATGCGTGTCTTCGACGACGTCGTCGTACCGCGGGAGTGCTCGACGGAGTGCCTTCAGGTCGTGATCGGTCAGGTCGCCCTTCGTGAGCCGCTTCACGCTCGCAGCACCAGTGGTGTACTGCTGCCAGAACTCCGACGTCGCTATCTCCTCAACGTCACGGATGGTCGCCACACGTTCCTCGCGGCGATGTTCCGCAGCCAAGTCCTCAGCGTCGTCACGGGACAGGGTGAGCGTCCGCGCGTTGGCGTGATCGAGAAGTTCGGCAAACTCGTCGGCTGTGAACCGGAGGTTGATCGCGTCGGCGGCGTCGGTGGCGTACTCGTCGAGTCCGCGGCCGTGGTGTGCGTCGCCGTACGTCGCCGGAACCCGCTCCAGTTTCTTCAGCGCGTTGAAGACGTCGAGGCGATGACCGTCCCATCCCCAGCCGCCGGGACCACGCTGGCCGTCGTGGATGATGCCGGCGCGATCCAGCGCCACCGACACGCCCCGCGCCCATCGTCGCGTTCGGGCGAGGTACAGGATCGACCGCTCCGTGTCGGCGATGAACTCGTTGTACAGCCACGCTGGCGACCCGGGCGTGGATTCACTCGGCGTCGTCCAGTCACTGGTCCGGCCTTCCGGCGGTTTGATCGGCGGCGCGTTGTACGTCAAGATCTCCGACCGACCGGTGCGCTCGACCGGTGGCGGCGTGAATTCTTTCTGGAGCATCCGCGTGGCCGACTGCCAGTGCTCCTCACCGACGCGGTAGGTTCGATCAAGCAGGATCTCCGGCAGGTGGTCCAGCCGCTCCGTGAAGAACCGGGGATGGGAGCCGGCGTACTGATTGACCACCTGTAGCGGGTCACCGGCGGCAATGGCGGTATCCGCGTGCTCGAACCACTTTTCGGCGACAGCTGCCATCAAGGGCGTTGCGTCGTGGTACTCATCGACGACCACGACCCGCGTCGGCGGGAGCGACGAGCCGTCCAGCGCTGCTTCGAGGAGTTCCCAGAAGTCGTGCCAGCCGCGTTGCGCCTTGAAGTCCTGGTACTTCTCCCACTCCGCCTGGACATCGACGCCGGGCCACTTCTCCCGCAAGTCGTCGTAAGAGGGACACTGTCGGACGTCCGCCTCATCCGTCGGGTCCAGTAGGTTGTTCCGCATGTAGTCGAACAGGCCGAGCAGCAACTGGCCGCGCGTGTCTTCCCACGGTCGGTTCTTCGGCGGGTAGAACTGGATGTCCTGCTTCTTGCAGTAGAACGCTCGCTCGCGGTAGCCCATCGCGTTTCCGAGGTTTCCGTCACGAACTGCCTCTCGCGGATCGCGCTGTAACAGCCCGGTCGCTCTGTTCGCTGCCGCGTGCATCGTGCAGAAGAACTCCAGTTCGGCGTCGTCAGAGACGACGCCCCAAGCACGGAGTTTCCGTTTCACCGCGTCCGCGAGATCGACCCGATACGTCACGACGGTCATCTCCGCCGGGTCAATCCCCTCGACGTCGATCAGGACGGCCAACCGGAGGGCGATCTGCGTGGTTTTCCCAGTTCCCGGCGGACCGTTGAGCCGCACACTGTCGGTCGGCGGATGGACGTCTCCTTCCCGGATCACGGCGTTCCGCAACTTCTCAGGGAGTCGGCGGACGAGATCGAGCGGGAGCGCCATGTCTTCCCAGCCGTCGGCCATCGACAGCACCTCGCCCGGAGCTGCAACAGCACGACTCCACCACTCGGGCAGCGAGTCCACCTCACGCATCCGACTCACCTCCGTCCCCGTCCTCTTCGTCACTACCCGGCCCGTACCGACCAGTGATTCCGTAGTCGTCGTTCGAATCGTTGTCTGTTTCGTCTACACGGTCGGCACACTCTCCGTCTCCTATCTCTGTTGATCGTCTCCTATCTCTGTTGATCGAATAGTGTCACCGACATCCTCAGATTGATCATCAGCACTCCTACCGACAGCGTCGTCACGCCGTTCATCTTCGTCATGTGCCTCGGAGGAGTGGCCTTCACCTGGAGCGTGGTCTACCTCGTTATCGTTGTCGTCGTCATTCGACTCACCATCATCGTTGCTGTCCTCATCCACACTATCGGAGGACGCCTCATTGCTGTCGCCAGTTGTGTTCGTCCCGGTCGCTGCGTCGATGGCCGCGTCTTCACGGTCTCGGCGGTCGTCTGGATCCTCGACGTACGCGTCTGGATCGTCGAACGAGTCGGCGTCCAGCTGCCAGAACGTTTGCCACAGTCCGTTCACGTGCGTTGAGTAACTGACAGACTCACCGCCGCCAGTGCTGTCCTCGTCGTCGGGATCGTTCCGAGCGGCTGCGGCGTGCGCGTCTCGGGAGGAGATCTCGATCTGCAACGCGCGATCCGAGATGTCGTGGGTCTGCAGGATTCGGGCGATGTCCTCCCGCAGTACCCAGACTTCCGTGTGATTCGGAGGCTCATCATCGACGTACACACCTCCATGCTCGACGGCGTCCGAGAGGGTGCCGTAGGCGACCGAGCTCGCCACGAGATTCTCTAGCTGGTAGAACGCGGTGGTTCGCGGGCCGTCTTCCCAGGTCGTCTCCTCCAGTGGTTCGATGACTGACCCGATGAAGTTGCCCCACTCGGCGTCCTCCATATCGGGGCGAAGCGGGTACTGCCCGCTAGCGCTGGTGTATGCCTCCCAGAACTTCTTTTCGCTGAACAGGCTGCCACGCGGGACGGAGAAGTTCGTGTCTCGGCCGTCGTCGAAGGCGAGCGTGTACTCGGCCTCGGACGAGTCGCTGTCGCGCGTGACCTTCTTCTCGACGCTTTCCAGCGTTTCCCTGATGAGAGGACAGAACTGCGTAGGGAGCTCGTCGTCCACGCTCGCTGCGGACTTCGCACGGCTCACCTCCTCGTCCCAGATCTCCTTGAGCGAGGTGCGAGTGAGGTACGATTTTCGGTCGGCGATCTGGTTGACGTACCCCTCGATGATCAACTCGATCCGGTCACCGCTGTCGGAACCATTCACCTCGACGTCGGCCTGGATCGCCGACATCTCTTCGATCATCTCGATTGCTTTCCGCGTTCCCTGCCCGCCGTCCAAGTCCCGCAGTTCAGTCTCGTACTCGGTCCAGATCTCGGCAAGTTGCTGGTCGGGAGTCACCTCCTCGTCATCGGTGGTGTCGGCATCAGCGTCAGGCTCCTGATCGGCAGTATCAGAAGCGTTGTCGCCGTTTTCGCTCATCGACCACCACCGTGAGTTGGGTGACTTCCCGGTTCTTTTAGTAGCCTTAACGCGTACGTTGAGCTGGGTCGCATACTGTATTCACCTCGTGCTGCACGACGAGAGACCCAAAGGCGCGGGACGCTCACTTCGTCCCGACGCCACCTTCGTTCTGGGCCCGTCAGATCGTGTCTACTCCCCGCTATGGCTTCGCTACTTATAAAGTTTTACAGTAAACCTATTGTGTCTCTGTGTAGGTATTGTGTTCGCACCCAGTCCATAATTACTAATACGACAGACGTACAGGAGACTGGTAAATGGAGCTTTCAGATACCGATTGGGGGATCCTCTACCTCTGTAGCGAGGACCGCGAAACGCGCAAGAACATCGCCGCAGCGCTGGACAAATCACCGAACTACATCTCGAAAGAACTCTCGAAACTCAGCGAGATGGGGTTGCTCGAACAACCCGGTCCGGCCAAGAACTCCGGGATGCACGTCACGACGGAGAAAGGAGAGTTTGTCCTCTCGAAACAGGAGAAGTACGAACGGCGGCAATCCGAACTGTTCGGCGAACTCGTCGAGTCGGCTGTCGAACTAGCTCGTGAGCTATCAGCGGAAGCTGACGAGGAAGTTACTCCGAGCGATATCGTGGTTGTGACCGAACAGGCGCATGACTTACTTCAGAAACTGGAGAATCGAAGCGGGATATCCCCACGAGAAGCGGCAGATCGAATCGGGATGAATCTCTACGCGACACAGGGAATTTTGTACGAGCTGTATTTCTTCGACCTTCTTAGCCGGGCAGTCACGTCTGAGGGAGAAATCTATGATCTCACCGCCCGTGGGCGGCGACTCCTCGATCAGCCTGTTCAGGCGACTGTGAAGGACGCGAATCGAACCTGGAATATGATCACGTCTAAAGACAGATCGGGGCCTTCCTTCGATGAGTGAGTGCGAATGTCCCCTGTTTCTAGTTAGGGTCATTCTCCAAGAAGAGACACAGAAAAGTGTAATCTGAATGACTACCAACAGTTATCAGTCTTCTAGTAGCTGTTGGTAGTCAGAATAATTAGACTTTGCTCTGTTTTCGGCGTAAATGACCCCCAATAGCTAGGGCAGAGAACTGGGTTCGATGCCCCTACCAGCCCTCTCCTGCAGTACTCGTTGAACACTCTGTCCTTGCGCAAGACGCTGCAGTACGTCTGGTGATATGCTTGGATAGGTGCTGAGATCGACTTCTTCTGTCGCTAATCGGGCGAGTCGAGCTGTATGCGTGTGGATGGACATTCTCGTTGTCCCGACTGAACTGGCGATTTCCTCCTGCGACACCCGGCCTCGCCCAGACACCGCCACCGACGCTATGTACAGCGCACTGCCAGCCAATCCGGAGCGAGAGAAGTGCTGGAAATCGACGCTCGGATACGCCGCAGAAAGAAGGATACCTGCGAACCGGTACGCCTCCGGTTCAACAGCAACACGATCCTCGTCGGGTAAGTAAGTCGCCGGGTCAAGTTGGTCGCCAAGCCCTGCACTCATATCTCATTATTAGTCAGCCATCTACTTTAAAGTCAACAAACGTATGATTACGGTTCAGCGGATGTGGCGATAGATGTATTATGGTTCGTTATCAAATTCGGATTCCTCCCCGCGAATGGGAGCCGTGTGAGCGGGAGTCGATTCCTGCTTGGGTAGTCAGCTCGCGCTCGCACGCCCACCATTTACAGTCCTTCGTGATTAGTTCGAAATTCCGGTGTCACTGCACTTGGGGGAAGGGTTTTGTGTCTCATCCTCTGTCGACAGAGTATGTTACGCCGGGCTTTCCTCAACACGGTCGCAACACTTCCCGGGGTATCACTCACTGAGCGACTTTTTGCATCCCCTGAGGCGTCGAGTCCATCGGCGGAATCAATCGAGCAAGAAGGCGACATGTGGTTCTGGTACTACGTCTACACGGCGATACGGGAAGATCGTGTGATGAGCACAGAACGGTCCCGGAAACACGCGGTCAGCGAAATGAACCTCACGACCCTCAGTAACACGGAAGCTCGCCAAGTCCTAAAGCGAGCGAACAACGGCGAGTATACGAGTAGCGACATGCCCGACCAGTGGCGGGAAGTGTTCGACAGTATTGACCGAGTCGAATTCAGGTGAACACCCCTGTAACGAGGCACATGTCTGCTTGCAGCCTGCAACCAACATCCGAACTTTAAGTGTAGGACGGGCGGTAAGTGAGGCATGGAGAACGCGGGGAAAGTCGGGACGTACATTCGCCCTTCTACAGATCGACAAGACGACCAGCACCAACGCGATTCGATCACCCGGTACATCGACGGGCATGACCTCCCCCAAGACAGGGTCGAACAGTATGTCGATATCGAATCCGGATCGAACGACGAGCGCGAACAATTCAACGCCCTCCTGGACGCGATCCGAAATGACGAGTTCGACCACGTCATCGTCTGGGAGATCAGCCGGATCTCTCGGCGCGGTGCAACGCTGCAGGAATTCTTCGACGCCTGTGAGGAACACGGCGTCACAATTCACATCACGGACGGAGCTGTCGAGAAGGTCAAACCGGACGGCACCGGTCGGTCCGTCGCTGATATCGTCGGCATGGTGTATCAGCAAGAGCGACAACAATTGATACGGCGCGTGAAGGCCGGCGTGAAGCGAGCGAGCGACCAAGGAAAATAGGTCGAAACGTCCCTGCAGGATTCCGACACAACGACGGCGGGGACCTACAGCCCATCGTCGAACCTGACGACGGTGAGGACAGTTACTTTGAACTCGTAGACGCACTCGAACGACTAGAAGATGGCGAGTCGTACCGATCCGTTGCTAGAACTCTCTCGATCAGCCGACAAGGTCTGTCCAGCACTCACAAAAACCCGAGCAGCAAACGGATCGATGCAGACGGGCGCACCTCAGTGGCTCTCCCCGATTGCGCTGAGGAAGAAGGAACTGAAGATCACTTCCAGTCCGAAGACGATCGCCGTGAGCGCGAGCACGTTCGTCGTGAGCAGCGGGAGTTGCGTAAATCCGCTACTGACCCAGCGTCCGAACATAACGAGCATGTAGATCCCCCCGACCCCGGCGACGAGCGCCCCCACGCTGGCCCCGTGTTCGAGTTGGACCCGATCGAGTAGCCACGTCGTGACGGGATCGGACGGTTTTCGAACGGGATCGGCAGCCACGGTTGCGAACACCCCGAGTGCGAGCACCTCGAAGCCGACAAGGGTCAGTAGACTCCCACCGATCATCGAGTGCGTGCCGAGTGTCACGCCGCCAAGCGAGATGCCGAAGTGGGCAATGCCCATGATGAGCGTGCCAAGAATCGTCAACAGGAATCCGGGGACCGAGAAGAGATAGCCGGGCGCGTTGAGGAGCATGAACCGGACGTGTCGCCAGCCGTCCCGGAAGCTCTCGATGGTGGCGTCGCCTTCCCGTTCGTGATAGGTGATGGGCTCTTCGCGGATGGTGAGATCGCTCGCGCCGGCTTCCATGATCATTTCGCTGGCGAACTCCATCCCGGTCGTCTGCAGATCCATCTCCTCGAGCGCGTCGCGGGAGAACACGCGCATCCCGCTGTGGGCGTCGCTCACCCCTGCGCCGTAGAAGACGTTGAGAAACTTCGTGAGCAGTGGGTTGCCGATGTAGCGATGCAGCGGTGGCATCGCGCCGGGTTTGATCTCCCCGTTGAGCCGGCTTCCCATCGCCATATCGGCGTCACCCGATTCGACGAGCGCGTACAGTTTGGGCAGTTCGGTGAAATCGTACGTTGTGTCAGCGTCTCCGATGGCGATGTAGTCACCGCGAGCGCGCTTGAACGCGTAGCGATAGGCGTAACCGTAGCCGGGTTGATCCGGTTCGACGACGATCGCTCCGTGGTCACGGGCGATATCGGGAGTGCGGTCGGTCGAACTATCGCTGACGACGATCTCCGTCGGCACTTGGAGGTCGACCACCGCCTGCCTGATGCGATGCAGGCATTCGCCGATCCCGTCTTCCTCGTTTAGAGTCGGCATGATGACCGAGAGCGTTGGCGTGCGGTCACTGTCCGCCGTAACGAGTAGGTCCGCGGCGTCGGCGTCAGTGTGCGCCTCCGCCCTTGTGCGCGCCTCCGCAGCTGGTTCGACGGCGTCCGTGGTAGGCTGATTCGTACTCATTGCCGTTTGTCCTTTCGTCACTCGCAGGGGCTGATAGTCTCTCTTCCGCAGGCGACGCAGACGGTCCGACCATCGACAGTTTCAGTCACCGGCGCGTTACACGGGATGCATTTTATTCGCGCGGCTCGCGCCGCCCGAGGGTATCGACCCATATGCGATACACTGAGGTAGATGACAAAAGCGTTGCGTCGGTGAACGAGATGGAGAGAATGAATCGATGACCGTCTGAGGACGGTCTCTCTCGCTGCACTCGCAGTTCCGGATCACAGTTTTGATTATCTGCGCCGGGGCAACCCAAGCGATACCGCAAGTCACGCCCACCCGTTGTTTTAGCCTAATTTTGCCAGATGCTTTACTAATTAATCAAAATTTTTAAATAAGATGGCTAGTACCCAGATACTGAGTAACAAATGACGCTGCTAGTGACTGGTGCCGACGGCTACGTCGGCTGGCCAACAGCACTTCGTATCGCCTCGAGAACCGACGACCGTGTCGTTCTCGTTGACGACTTCAGTCGCCGAGAGTGGGTCGAAGAGATCGGCAGCGTCTCCGCCACCCCTGTCGCGGATATCGAAGCCCGTCTCGACGCCGCCGAAGCCGTCCACGGCCTCACCAACCTCTCGTTCGTCGAGGGCGACCTCACGGAGAAGGAGTTCACTGACCAACTCCTCGAAGTCCACGAACCGGACGCGATTGTCCACGCGGCGGCCCAACCCTCCGCGCCGTACTCCCAGATCAACGGCGAGCGCGCGAACTTCACCCAGCGAAACAACCTGCAGGCGACCCGCAACCTCCTCTGGGGCCTCGAAGAACACGGTCTGACGGACACCCACTTCATCGAAACCACGACGACCGGCGTCTACGGCGCGCCGGAGTTCCCCATCCCCGAGGGTGGCGCGACGATGGAGAACCAGGGCGAACGGGACGAAGTCCCCTTTCCCTCTATGGCAGGGAGTTGGTACCACCAGTGCTACGACGATGAGACGGAAATTCTGACGAAAGACGGCTGGAAGCCATTCGAAGAGCTGAGCGAACGGGACGAAGTGATGGCGATGGACGCCGACACTGGGGATACCGGCTGGACGGTCCCATCAGACATCCAAGAGTACGACTACTCTGGCGAGATGGTCACCGTTTCGAACCGACGTGTCGACCTGAAAGTGACGCCGAACCATCGTATGCTAATCGGGACGAGTTGGGCACAGGGTGGTCACGCCACGTTCGAGAATCGCCGGGAAATCGTCGAGGCCGATCAGCTGGGCGATGAGTACAAACATCCGTGCTTTTTCGCGTCGTTCCCTGATTGGGAGGGGACCGATCCGGACACCTTCGAACTTCCGGGGTGCGATCGCGAAGTGAATCAAACGAAGATGATCAAGCTCCAGTCGCGGGAGATCGAACTGGACGCATGGATCCGGTTCTTCGGGTGGTGGCTCACCGAGGGAACGGTCGGCAAGGCCAAGCAAACGGGTAACGTACGGATCTACCAGACGGGAGCGAAGGAACTGATCGAGCTGTTCGAGGATATTGGCTTCGACCGCGAGAAAGTCAGACACCAGATCGATTCCAAACAGGAATACATCGAACTCAGCGATCACCAGCTGGCGACGTATCTCCGTCAATTCAAGGATGAAAAGCACATTCCGGAATGGATGCGGAATCTGTCCGAGGACCACCTCGAAGTTCTGCTCGAAACACTCATCGAAGGAGACGGAACTAACAACGGCCGCGGATGGACCTTCTATACGTCGAGCGAACGGTTCGCCGCCGATGTCCAAGAAATAGCACTCAAACTGGGGTACGGAGCAACTGTCCACGACCTCGACAGAAGTGACGAAAACAATTACCAAACGAAACGCGAATACCGGGTCGGTATTAGCCCCACGTGGTGTTTCCAGACGAACCAAGGGGGTAACGCGTTCGGGCGAGAGAAGTACGATGGCTCCGTCTACTGCTGTACGGTCGACGGCGGAATCGTGTTGGTGCGTCGGAACGGAAAACCGATCTGGTGTGGGAACTCGAAGAGCTTTGACGCGGCCAATATGCGACTGGCGAACAAACAGTTCGACGTGCCGATCTCCGACGTCCGGACGGCCATCGTTTACGGCTCCGAGACCGAGGAAACGCGCGCTGACGACCGCCTCAAAACCCGCTTCGACTTCGATTACTACTTCGGGACCGTTGCGCATCGCTTCTGTGCACAGGCCGTCGCCGGCTACCCCGTCACGGTCTATGGGAAGGGCGCACAGCGCAAGCCGTTCATCAGCCTCGAGGACGCCGTCGAGGGGCTCGCGGAGGTAGCCCTGATGGCCCCCGACGAGCGCGAGGCCGACCACGTGGTGTACAATCAGGTCACGCGTGCCATCAGCATCGTCGAGATTGCCACGACGATCGAACAGGTCGGAGACGACCACGGGCTGCATGTGGAGGTCGAACACGTCGAGAACCCGCGCGACGAGGACGAAAGCCACAAGATGGAGATCGAAAACACCCGGTATATGGGCCTGATCGACGAGCAGGCACAGAGCTTCGAAGCCGGCGTCGATGACATCCTCGATACGCTGACGCGCTATCAGGAGACGATCACCGCCTACGAGGACCGCTTCCTGCCGGACGTGCTCGAGAACCGCCAGCAGTCGGTCGACGGAGAGGCAGCGACGGCGACGGATGACTAGCGTCCTCGTCACGGGCGGGCTCGGGTACATCGGAAGCGAACTCCTGGCACAACTCCTCGCGGACGAGCGGGTCGACGAGGTGCGCGTCCTCGACAATCTGTCGATGAGTTCTCCACGAAACCTCTTTGGGACCGGCCTCAACGCGCGTGATGGATACGTCTTCCATCGCGGCGACGTTCGCAACTACGGCGATGTCGAGGCCGCGATGGGTGGGGCTGACGCCGTTGTCCACCTGGCCGCCATCACGGGCGCGGACAGTACCCATGACCGACGCGAGGAAACCGTCGCGGTGAATCTCGACGGCACCCGAAACGTCCTCACGGCCGCCGGGAAGTTCGACGTCGACAACGTCGTTCTCGCGTCGTCGTGTAACATCTACGGACGAGCGGCGAGCCGGAACATCACCGAGGAGACGGAGCCGGACCCACTGAATCCGTATGCAGAGACCAAACACGCCTCGGAGTCCTTGCTCCGCGAGCGCATGACCGAGCACGGCTTCGACGCGACTGCGCTGCGGATGGCCACGAACTACGGCTACTCGCCGGGCGTCCGGTTCAATCTGGTCGTGAACCGGTTCGTCTTCCGGGGCCTCACCGACCGTCCGCTCACCGTCTACGGCGACGGGACGAACTGGCGGCCGTTCATTCACGTCCGTGATGCGGCGCGTGCGTACAAGCACGCCGCGCTCCAGCCGGCGCAGTGGGATGAGTTGATCTATAACGTCGGCGCTAACGACGCCAACTACCAGATCAGCGAGATTGCCGGACTCGTCCGAGACGAACTCGGGACGGCCCTCGACATCACCTACCTCAGGGACGAGCATCCCGGGCCGTCGTATCACGTCAACTTCGACAGGATCGGGCGGACCGGCTACGCCCCTGAAATCACGCTTCGAGACGGGATCAACGAACTCGCCGCGAAATTCACCGCAATACACGACGACACACATGACAGAGCACTCCCCACACGACCCGCTTGAGATTGCCGTCACTGGCGCGGCGGGCTACATCGGCAGTCGCGTCGTCTACCTGCTTGCACAGACACATCCGGAGTGGGAGGTTACCGCGCTGGATAACTTCTATCTCGGTGACGTCCGCCAGATTGGCGATGTCGAGGTCACGCACGTCGACATCCGTAACAGAGAGCGACTCGAGACGGCACTCGATGGCGCCGATATCGTCATGCATCTCGCCGCCATCAGCGGGGTCGACGACTGTGCGACGAAGCGCGACCTCGCGTATGAAGTGAACGTCACCGGGACGACCAACGTCGCTTGGTTCTGTAAGAAGACGGGCGCAGGGCTTGTCTTTCCCTACAGCATGGCGGTCCTCGGCGACCCCGACCGGTTTCCGATCACCGTCGATGCGCCCCGCGACCCCCTCAACTGGTACGGACGGACCAAAGTACTTGGCGAGCAGGCGGTCGACGCACTCGCCGAGGGTGCCTTTCCCGCGCATCTATACCTGAAATCGAATCTCTATGGCGAACACCGGATCGACGGCCAGCGCGTCTCGAAGGGCACGGTGATCAATTTCTTCGTCAGCCGTGTCTTCAGCGACGAGCCGCTAACGGTCTACGAGCCGGGGACGCAGTCACGAAACTACGTGCACGTCGACGACGTGGCGCGGGCTTACGTGCGGAGTGCCGAGCGGCTCGAAACGCAACTTGAGGAGGGTGAGACAGGCGTCGAAAAATACGAAATCGCGAGCGGCGAGGACCCAAGCGTCAGAGCCGTTGCGGAACTCGTCACAGAGATCGCCGTCGACGAGGCTGGCATCGAGACGGCGGTCGAACTCGTTGCGAACCCTCGGGGGAACGAGACACTCGTTGCTGACTTCCAGGTCGATACGGCAACCGCCCACGAGACCCTCGGCTGGGAGACGCGCCATACGGTCGCAGACAGCGTCAGAAAACTAATCAGAGAGAAGGCCTGAGCGTCGAGGGCAGCGAACTCAGGGCGCGGGAGACGAATCGAGACTGTCGTACTTCCAGATCAGGTCGAAATACCGCTTCATTCCCGCGACGAACGACTCGTTTTCCGTGACGGCCGCTTGCCGTTTATGCAGTGGGACGTGTTTCTCTTCGACGAGCAGAATTGCCTTACCGGTCTCATAGGTCAGGTCCGGATCGATCAGCGTGCCACGCCAGGGGAGACGGTGCTCGCTGAAACGGAGCGAGGCTTCTGGATACCGGTCAGCAATCTCGGTCACGATTTCGCGCTGGATGCGCTGGTTGTCGGTAGAGAGATGGGTTGGATCGAGAGCGAGCACGTCGATGGCACACCCAGCCTCAAGCGCCGTCTCGAATGACGGCCGCACCCGGTCGAAGTACTCGAAGCTTTTCGTGACGATGTTGACTTGTTCGGTCGCCTCACGATAGAGTGCCCGCGTCTCGGCAATGCTCGGATCACCGACATCGACGACGTGAAAGAGCTCGCTCGTCGGCGAGACTTCCTCGCTTGCTTGCTCGTAGAGTGGGCGGAACGTCTCGATGAACTCCGCTCGCACGTCGTCGATCGACTGGCGGTAGGACTCGAAGTCCTGTCGGCGGTTCTCCGTAGCCCGGTCGAGGATACCTTCGGGGGCTTTCGGCTGATAGGCCTTCGGCCGGCCGGGGATGATCTCGATATACCCCTGATTGGCCAGCGACTCGAGTACGCCGTAGATGCGTGCCTGTGGAATGCCGGTCGCCTCTGAGAGGTCCGGCGCAGTCGTCCGTCCGAGCATCAGGAGTTCTTCGAGTGCGACCTGTTCGTACTCCTTGAGGTCGAGTACCGAGAGCAACTGGTCGTGTGCTGTCCGTTGCGGCATAGATATCCGTAGTCGAGCGCCGTAGTAAGTCCATTCGTCTCGAGACCGTCTCACACTCCTGTCGTGCTCGTGTCGTGGACGAGGAGTGTTCGGGCAATGAGCAGAGCGGGAGAGCTACACCGCAGGGCCACGGTGTTGGGAACATGGCAGACGTGACGGTGCTCATCCCGGCGTACAACGAAGCCGGACGAATCGGACCGACGGTGCGGGAGCTGATCGGCGCGTACGATGTCCTCGTTGTCGACGACGGATCGGGCGATGAGACGGCGGCCGAAGCGCGGGAGGCAGGAGCGACGGTCGTCGAACAGGAGACGAACCGTGGCTACATGGCTGCACTCACGCGCGGATTCGACGAGGCAGACGCCGAGGTACTCGTGACGTACGACGCCGATGGCGAGCACAAACCCGCGCACGTCTCGAAAGTCATCACGCCCGTTTGTCGTGACCGGTACGATCTGGTCTTCGGCGCCCGGGACGAGATCCCTCGGCCGTCGGAGCGATTACTGAATCGGGTGACACAGCTCGCACTCGATATCTCCGATTCCGGATCGGGACTACGGGCGATCCGTCGCTCGCTGGCGACGAGGCTCACCCTCGAGACGGCCTGTCCCTGTGGCACGCTCGCGCTCGAAGCGGCCACCAAAGGGGCGAGGCTCGGCGAGGTCCAGATCGAAACCCGATCGATTCGAAAGCCCCGGGGCATCGCGTGGCAACACGCCCGACAGCTCGGATGCGTCATCCGCCATCTGCTCACGTTCGCGGCCAGCGACTGAGCGGGATCGTACCCCCGATGACTCGTCTAGGTCGTCGACGGACACCGTCAGGAGAGGCGGGCTGATGGCCATGCGGGTGGGCGCACAACGGCCGCGTCATTGCCAGGCAGACCTGAGCACGGTCACACCGGGTACGATGCGGAATCGCAGCCGATCCCTATGTTTAATTGGCACCGTCGCCCTATCGGGGACGATGAGAATAGGTTGTCCACCGGAGCGGGCCCTCGCAAGGAGCGGGGTCGAGCCGTGAAGGCCGTCATTCTGGCCGCTGGCGAGGGGAAGCGATTTCGCCCGCTGACTGATATCCGGCCAAAGCCGATGCTACCCGTTGCCGGAAAGCCGCTTCTCGACCACGTCGTCGATCGTCTGGCAGCGGCCGGCATCGAGGAGGTCGTTCTGGTCGTTGGCTACCAGCGCGAACGGATTCAGACGCATTTCAGCGAGCGGGAACAAGATGGCCACGGCCCCAACATCACGTACGCCGTGCAAGAGAACCCGCTCGGGACGGGTGATGCGCTACTGACGGCCGAGCCCTATCTCGGCAGTGACTTTCTCGTCGTGAACGGCGATCGGATCGTCGAGCAAGCGCTGATCGAACGCCTCATTCGGCGACGCGAGAAGACGGGTGATCAGTGCATGGTCATCACGTCCGTCGATGACCCGACGCGCTACGGGATGGTCGAACTGGACGGGGAGTACGTCAGTAGCATAGTCGAGAAGCCGGCCACACACGAGGTCACCTCGAATCTCGTGAACGCGGGCATCTATGCATTTGGGCCGGACATCTTCGCTGCGATTCGCCAGACCGAGCGCCGGGGTGAACTGAAGCTCACACAGACGCTCGCGGACTACTTGAGGAAGCTTCCGGTTCGGGCACTCCGATACGATGGGCTCTGGCTTGAACTCGAACACCCCTGGGATCTGCTCGATGCCAACGACGGGATCTTGAGCACCACCGGGTCACAGGTTATCTCTACGGCACAGGTGCATCCGGATGCGACCATCACCAGCCCCGTTGCCATCGGTGCCGATACACATATCGCGTCGGGTGGCCGTGTGTTGCGCGGGACGACGCTGGGTGCGAACGTTCGACTGGGTGCGAACACCGTAATTACCAATTCGGTCGTCTTCTCCGACGTGACGATCGGACCTGGCTGCGTGCTGACTGACTGCATCATCGGCGAGGGTGCCACCATCGGGGCACACACGACGATTGGGGGCGGTGGCGCCGATGTCGTCCTCAATGAGTCGGTCTATTCTGCTGTCGAGTTCGGGGGGTTGATCGGGCACAATGCTACTATCGGCGCTGACGTAACGCTCGACCCCGGGGCGATCGTCGGAAATCACACCACGGTTGAGCTTGGGTGTACGGTCTCCGGCCGCGTCGAAAACGACACACACGTTCGGCGCGGATGACGCCCTCCTCGCTCCAACGGGCGGGCATGCTCACGCGTTGGATACGGCTCCGAACACGCCGTTCGGACCATCGTGAGCGGGTGGGCGCTCACTGCGTCACCGCTCTCTCACCGGTCGAGTCACGCAAGCCCATTGTGTGACAGCAGTACCCGTGTCACAGCAATCGACACACTCCGCATGAATTCGAAATGCCGGGAAGTCGGTGTTGACCGAGCACCTGATGGGGTCGAATAAACATAATCACCGTTATCATTATACGTTCTCATGTAGTGCTACTCTGCAGCAGGCACCGTGCCAGCCGTGAGTAATCAAGGGAAACCATGTGTGGAATAACGGGGTATATCGGCGGAAGTGACAGCACAGCCGTACTCAAATCGAGCCTCAAGAATCTCGAATATCGAGGCTATGACTCGGCCGGGATCGCGCTGGTCGATGATACCGTCGAGGTGTATAAACGGCAGGGGACGATCGATGACGTCGCCGTCCCGACCGACTGCGATCCATCACACGGCATCGGGCACACGCGATGGTCGACTCACGGCGAACCGTCCGACGACAACGCTCACCCCCATACGGACTGCACCGGTGAGTTGGCAGTCGTCCATAACGGCATCATCGGTAACTTCCACGAATTGAAAGCGGAACTCGGTGGCCACGTCTTCACCAGCGATACCGATACCGAAGTGATTCCTCACCTCATCGAAGAGGAACTCGAACGGGGCCGCGACCTCTACCCGGCAGTCAGTGATGTGATCAACCGGCTCGAAGGGAGCTTCGCGATTGCCGTTACCCACGCCGACTGTGACGCGGTCGTGCTCGCCCGACAGGATAGCCCGCTCGTGATCGGCCACGGCGATGACGGAATGTTCATCGGCAGCGACGTTACCGCGTTCGTCGAGTACACCCGACAAGTGACGTATCTCGAGGACGGCGACGTGGCTGCACTCACTCCGGATGGCGTCACGATCACCAACGACGGCACAGTCGTCAACCGCCCCATCACACAAGTCACGTGGGACGCAGCCGCGGCCGGCAAGAGCGGTCACGACCACTACATGCACAAAGAGATTCACGAGCAACCACACGCCCTCCGACAGTCGCTGTCGGGCCGGCTCGACGAACTCGCCGGCGAGGTGGATCTGGATATCGATATCGACCAGGAAGTGTTGGCTGATATCGACCGGATTCAGCTTGTCGCCTGTGGCACTTCCTATCACGCCGGGCTGTTCGCCAAGCGCCTGTTTGAGACGCTTGCGAACGTCTCGGTCACAGTCACTCGTGCATCCGAGTATCACGTCACGGGCGCGGATGACCCCGCAAGTACGCTTGCTCTTGCCATTACGCAGTCGGGTGAGACGGCAGACACCCTGTCGGCCATCCGCGAGGCGGTCTCGATGGGGGCGCGGACCATGGCCGTGACCAACACCGTTGGAAGCACCGTCACCCGCGAGGTCGACGACACGATATTCATCCAAGCCGGTCCGGAAATCGGTGTCGCCGCAACCAAGACCTTCGTCTCGCAGGTGGCGACGCTTGCACTCTTCAGTGTCTACCTTGGCCGCACTCGGAACGCGATCTCGCGCAACGACGCCGCGACCTTTCTCTCGAATCTCCGCGAGTTACCCGGTGCAGTACAGGAAATCCTGGATGCAGAGGGAGAGATCGAACGCCTTGCAGCGGCGTACGGCGATGGCGAGTCCTTCTTTTTTATTGGCCGCCATCTCGGCTATCCGGTAGCGCTCGAAAGCGCACTCAAACTCAAGGAAATCTCGTACGATCACGCCGAAGGGTTCGCGGCGGGTGAGTTGAAACACGGCCCCCTGGCCCTTGTCACGCCCGAGACGCCGGTGATCGCCTTGCTTACCGAGGGCACGGAGCCACAGAAGACCCTCAACAATGTCAAAGAAGTCGAATCCCGCGGCGCGTCGGTGATCGGCATGGCGAGTATCGAGGAGAGCACGGCCTTCTGTGACGAGACGGTCGACATTCCGGATATCGGGCGAATGGAGTCACTCGTGGCGAACGTTGCACTGCAACTGTTCGCATATCACATCGCGAAAAACAAGGACCGGAACATCGATAAGCCCCGAAATCTCGCGAAGAGCGTGACCGTCGAGTGACTTCGGAGGGGAGGTCGTTCGTATCACGCCCCCGAAAGCAACGTGTGAATGTGGCGTGGCGAGCGTGGGCGAACCACGCTGGCGTAGCTGTTGCATCGGTTACGTACCGGACTTGCAAAACCCAACCATTTGTTCGGGAGGTGAGCCTGTCTGGGTCGGGGCGTTCTGTAAACCGCCCGTCTTCATCCCGCAAAATCGCCTCGCGTGGAGCGCTACCGGCAGAGGCTGAGCGGATTACAAAAGCCGCGAGCCACCGTGTCGGTGCCGCGTACGCGCGGGGCGCGCACCGGTTTGGGGGCCGGACGGGGGCGTTGTGCCGCTGAGAAGGTCTCTCAGACGACCCGAGACGCGAGACCGACGAGCAAGAGCAAGACGCCGACGACGAGGGCGGCCCAGAGATGGACGCCACCCTGTGCGGAGGTCTGGGTCGCCGTCGCCGTCGCCGCGCGTGGCGTGATCGGGTCGGCCGTCGTGGGCGCGGCCGTCGTCGACGGTGTGGTCGGGGTCGGTGTTGACGCTGGTGTCGGCGTCGCAGATGGCGTCGCCGTCTGTGTCGCACCCGGGGTGACGGTGAGCGAGACGGCGTTGCTAAAGCCAAGCAGTTCGCGTTGGCCGCGGACTCGCTGCTCGCCACGGACGTTCACGTACACCTTGTGTGCGCCCGCCGCATCGACGGTGACGGACGTTTCGTACGTGCCGGCAGCCTGTCGGTCCATCGGGACGCGCGTGACGACTCGGTCGGTGGACGCGTTGGTCACGACGGCTTCGACGGCGCTGACGTTCGGCGCAGCCGGCTCTTCGCGTACCTCGGCCGTCACGGTCAGGGCCTCGCCCGCCCGAACGGGACCGTCGTGTGTCGCACTCACCCGATAGCCCATCACGACGACGGGGAGGATCGCCTCGAATCGACCCTGGTAAAACAGGGCTACGACGTACGATCCGGGCGGGCGGTCGTCGGTAGCGAACGATGGGTCGCTCCCGTCGGTGAGGTCGGTCTTGATCCCGGTGACGGCCTGGTCGCTGTTGTACAAGTAGAGATCGAACGTTGCGTTGTCCGGGGCAGTCGGTCGAATCGTAAAGGGCGTCCCGCCAGCAACGCGGACGGCGTTCGTGACTTGGTACGTGTTGCCGCCGACGGTCACCGTCCGGTCGGGGGTATCGACAGCGGCTGGCGAGGCCAGCGCGTAGGAGTCAGCGCCGACGCCGAAGCTGAGCCCGGCGACGACCAGCCAGCCAGCACAGAGGATAATGAAGGTCCGTCGCATACGCCGATATGCACCGTGAAGCCTCATAGCCTCTTTGCCGGGCCGCAGTCACGAACCCCGGGAGAGTCACAGCGGGCGTCGTCAGCCGGACTGGGGCACTTCGGTTGACTCGTCGGCCCCGTCGGTCGCCGCCATGTCGGACTGCACGCCGCGGACGACGTGATCGAGGAGCATCGCCGCGGAGCTCTCGGGCGGAAAGTAGGTGTCGATCAGTTCATACGCCGTGTCGGCATCGCCTCGCACGGCGTACTGTCGGACGCGAGCCGCTGTCTGGAGGAAGTCGGGGTAGTCGTCGCCTCGCGTGTCGACCGACCCGTCGGAGCCCGCGTTCGAGTCGGTGTTCAGTGCTGTCGTTCGGATCTCGTTGTATTCGGCCAGCGTCGGGTCGTAGTCCTCCTCGATGTTGTCGAGCAGGTATTCGACGGCGAATCGCTGAAATTCGGACTGGTTAGCGAATTCGCCGTCGTCGACGTGGTTCTGGACGGCGTCCAGCACCTCCGCTGGAAACCGCACGGTCGACTTTACCATACTCAGTACTATCGCGGCCAGTAGTAAACAACTTCGGGCGTGGTGGGTGCGTCGCGGTCGTCGGTGGTCCTACCGGCGGCAGCCGAAGCTGCGAGGCGGTCCGTTAGAGGATGGGGAGCGGACGCGACGGGGCGAGCCAGCAGCGGGCGACGGGTGAACGCCCTCGTGGTGGCCACGCAATCGAACGGCGTGACGGTTGGAATCGCTGTCGCGTCGAGGGCATAGCCCGACGGACTGACCCCGAGGACGCTCGACCGACCCGCGGAGTACCCACGAGGCCACCGCGTTCGCGGGATCGCGTCGCACGCTCGATATCGGCGACCCGGATCGGATGACGCCGTGAAACAGGTACGGCAGACGGCCTCGGACGCGGGCGAGGCCTACGCACTCACCCGAATGTGTCGACGATACGTGCGTAGGCCGTGTCGAGGTTCGTTCCTTCTAGTGCAGAGACGGGCACGACATCGTACGTGGGATACGCCTCGCGGACGCGCTCGACGTCGGCCTCGGGGAGGTCGGTCTTGTTCGCCAGGATCAAGACGGGAAGCGCTTCGTTGTCGACCATTCCGATGAGCATCGTGTTCACCTGCCTGAGCGGGTCACGCGTCGCATCGAGGACGTAGATGACGCCGGTAATGTCCTCTCGAAGCCAGCGGAGGGCGTCCGAGATGCCGCTGGTCGCTTCTCGCGCGCGCTGTCGAGCCGTCTCCTCGTCCAGTCCGTGGGCGCGGAACGTCGCCTCGTCGACGGTCGTGGAGACGCCCGGCATATCCACGATGTCGATGGTTGTGGTCCCTGTCTTACCCGCAATGTCGACCGATGTCGTCCGATCGGCCGTTCGCGTCTCGTGGGGACGATGGCTCGTCGTGCCTGACGCGGCTTCCCCGCAGTCGGCGAGTACCTGATTTACGAACGTCGTCTTCCCCGCGTTCGGCGGGCCGTACACACCGATCTGCGTGGCCTCGTGAGTCGACAGCAGCGTCGACGTGAGATCATCGAGTAATCCCATGCGTGTGAGCGATTGCGGGGTCGACCGTCATAGCGGTTGGTACTCATGCCGGCCGTGTCGACGCCATGGGAGAGACTGGTTCACTGTAGCGACGCGTGGGGCCGTTGGCGTCCACGGTGGTTCGCCAGAATGAAGAGGGGATGGGGGGTGCCCCGGTTCATGGTGACCGGAAGGGAGATGCACGCCGAGGAGTGCATCTCCATGCGAGTGAACGATGCCTTACCTCAACCGGCTCGTGACCCGTCTGCTGCAGGGCGCCATCGTCAACGGTGCCTTGACGATGCCGCATCTTGTACTTACAGTTAGTTTGATATAATCTTTTCGGCGACGAGAACCGGGAGGATCGCCGATGGTGGCGCCGGAGAGCAGAGATCGGCGCTCGTTGACATCCTCCCCGCCCTGAAGGGCGGGGCTTTCTCCTCGCGCTTCAGCGCGGGGATACAGCGCCCGTCTTCGGTTACTTTCACTGTGCATGGCGAAGGTTCAGATCCCATCGCGTCATATCAATCGATATGCGCGGAAAACTGGCAGTCGACTCGGTGTTTGCCACGGCAAGAGCCGAAATCAAAACAGTGAGCCGACCGCGCCGACCGACACAAACCAACCAGATAACTCGCTACCCCACGCCGGGGACGAGTATCGGTAGCGTGGCACTGCCAGTGCCGTCGGTCACAAACCTTAGATTCCCAACCATCGGAAGTGACCGGAGCAACATCGGAACCTCGGGAAGCGTCGCCCTCTAGGGCGGCAAGGATGCCACAGGAGAGGCACAAAGTATTACTTGACGCGTTATCATCGTCTACGTGGCGTGGCACTGACTGTTGAACATGCTGGCATCCGGGCAGGTCGCGCGCTCACCATGTCGGTCACGTCGCCACCACACGCAGCCATCAGGGACTCAGATCAATGTCACACAATCGTCACCCGCCACTCCAGGCGGACAGTTCGGACGTGTTCCTCCTCACCGGTGACGGAAACGAAGTCGAATACGACGCCTTCGTTCGGCTGTTCAATAGCCTGTCGCAAGATGGCATCGTCGTGTCGACAAAATACCCGGCGTCGACGCTCAGCGAGGACATCTCCGGCGGCGGTCTGACAATCGTGGACTGTACGCGCGCCGATGGCGTATCGGTCGCCAGCGATGGGCAGGCAGTGACGACAGCCAGTTGCGGCAATCTGACTCGGCTTGGAATGCGGATTAGCGACGCGATAGAGCGCCACGCCGAAACGGAGAAAACGGTGCTCGGGTTCCACTCACTGTCTCAGTTGCTGGCGTTCCACTCGCCAGACGTCATCGGCCAGTTCCTGCAGGTCGTCGTCGGCCAACTTCGCAACCACGAAATGGGTGGTATATTTATGTCGCCGCGACAGGCCAACGATGCGCCCGAGTTCGCTATCGTGCGGACGCACTTCGATTACGTTGTCGGCCTCCACAGGGCGGAGACGGGGCTCATGAAAGCCAAGGTCGAAGGGAAAGCCGATACCGGCGGCGAGTGGCGCTCGATCGAATCGTAGGACAGTCGGCTGTGCCTGTAACGAGGGCGTCGCGACGTCGAGAGGGCGATTCGCCACAGGTACCGATAGCCATGACCGTGCCGCGGGAGCGTTGCGATTCCCTTGACAGCTTTAGACGCGTCACAGCACGGGTGCCGACGCGGTCGGCGCTGGTGGGCGTTACATGTAATGGCCCGAGGTGCTGGTGGCGACAGCCAGCCTGAGGCAACGCCCTGTGGACCCTTACTCTGGACGGACGGGCTCACCACAATCAGTGCACTCTGCGAAGAGGCGCATCGCTCCGTCGACTTCGTACGTAATGAGCACTGCGCCGTGAGGGATAGGTGAGCCACAGCGCGGGCAGACGCCAAGCGATGAAGTAGAGTCGGACATACTGGGCGAGGTGGGCTTCGACGTGTACACGAAAATAGAACAGGTCAGGTAATATAAAATTTGCTGGGGCCTGTATGAAGCGCTAAGGCCGTGTATCCGCCGTCCGTCCACGTACGGCTATGTTCTGGCCAGTACGCGACCCGAAATATACATATCAAAAATATCATCGTTCAAATGAGTTCGGCAGGGAAGCAGGATCATGGCTCACCCGTCCGGACAGTCAACACTGCGGAGCGTCGGTCTATTGCTGTGCATTTTATTATGGGTCGGGTTCGGTGTACTGACTCCGTGGCTGATGCCCGTCGCCGCGGCTGACCGGGCTGTACCTGCCGCCGGGAACGACGCGCCGGTGACACCGGAGGGCAGAACAACAGCGGTGCAACCAGTAGCCGAGTCACCACCGCCGCTCCCGACAGCTAGCTCGCCCCCGACTGATCCCGACCGTGATGGGCTGTTCGAAGACCTCAACGCCAACGGACGGATCGATTACGAGGATTCGACGCTGCTGTTTGCTAATTTCGATCGGCCGGTAGTCACGGACAACGCCGCACAGTACGACTTCAATCGGAACGGTTTGCTGGATTTCGATGACGTGGTGGATCTGTATCAGCTGAGCGAGTCATCGGCGCCGGCCGTGACCATCGCTCCGGAAAACGATTCGGTCAACGTAGGCGGGACGCTCCAGCTCGTTGCGGTCGTCACCGGCGACGCCGACACCCCCGACGACCGCTCCTACGAGTGGCGGCAGATACGCGGTCCAGCAAACGCGTCTCTCAATCGATCGTCATCGGCCAGCCTCTCTGTGTCGCTGCCCGAAGCGGGAACGTACGTCTTCGAGGTGGTCGTCTCGGACGGGGACGCGCGGGACCGAGCGACCGTCAGCGTCGAGGCTAGCAACGCACCGCCGACGGTATCGGCGTACACCACCTCACCGTCGTCGCCAACGCCCGGCGAGCCAGTCACGTTCGAAGCGGAGCTAGCCGCGTTCGACGGCACGATCCGGGCGTATCAGTGGGACGTCGACGGAGACGGGACGACCGACGTAACCACGTCCGTCCCGACCACGAGGCATACGTATCGTACACCGGGACGATACGCGACGACGGTAACAGTCGTCACGGGCACGGGAGCGCAAGTCAACGCCACTCGAACGCTCGACGTTGAGGCGGATGCTGCAACGACCACGGAGACAGTACTCGACACTGGCTTCGAATCCACGCCAGTCAACGGCTCCCCGGCGAACTGGACTGCTACAGGGAACGGCACGCAGCGAGTCGTCGACGCCCCAGCCGCCAGCGGCGATCGCGCCTTCGAAGTGAGTGGCTCGGCGGGCGGCTGTCAGGAAGCCGTTGCGGAGCGCTCGATAAGAGAGAGCGAGGCGGGGACGGACACAGGGGCGAAGACGGACGCACGAACGACCGAACTCTCGTTCAGCATCCGACCGACCACGAACGGACAGGTCGGCTGTCACGCGTACAATGCAGCGATCGAGCTGCGGACGGCGACCGATGACGGGACGGCCGGCGACGGCCTGAGACTGCTCACGTTTCGGCCCAGCGGGATGGTCACCGGGAGCGGTATGGATCTCGGGGCGTACCGCGTCGGGGCGTGGAACAATGTGACGGTCGAGTACACGCACAGCGACGGGATGGTGACGATCACGTACGAGATCAACGGTGAGTCACGCGGGACGACCACGCGTGCTGCCCGGCACGACGAGAGCGCACCGTCGGCTGTCACCGTTCGCAGCGGCGAGTTTACCACGCAACTCGACGACGTTGTGGTCGAACGGATCGCTGAAGGGAGTGCTCTCCCAATCGACGCCAACGCGACGGCGGCGGCCACCGGACACGGCCACTTCACGACCTTCGACGGCGTGAGCTACGACTTTCAGGCGGCCGGCGAGTTCGTCCTCGCCAAGGACCCGACCGGCTCGCGGGCGGTCCAAGCTCGCCTGCGCCCTGTCCCGGGCGCGCCGGTCAGCGTGGTGTCGGCCGTGGCCACGCGCCTCGACGGTCGCGTCGTCACGATCGACGCGCGAGACGATGAGGTACTGACCGTGAACGGCACAGCACGCTCGCTTGCCGCCGGTGAGTCGGTACGCATTGGATCGGGGCGTATTACTCGCGACTCGAATGGCCGGACCTATACCATTGCTTACACGGCGTCAGAAAGGGCAGACACGACTGCGCCCGAACGCCTCACTGTCGATGTCTGGGCAACGCGGGTTGATGCAGCCCTCACGCTGGATGGGAGCCGTAGGGCCGACGTGGATGGTCTCCTCGGGAGTCCGAATGGCAACGCTCGTGACGATATCGCGTACCCGAACGGGACGGCCCTCCAGAGGCCTGTGCCGTTTGAGACGCTGTACGGGCTGTACCGGACAGTCTATCGCGTGACTGGACCGACATCGCTGTTCGACTACGATGGTGGAGACAGCCCACAGACGTTCTATGACCCCGAGTATCCGAGCGAGCGAGCGACGGTGGCCGACCTCGATCTGGAGACGCGAGCAGAGGCCCGCCAACAGGCCCGGTCCGCTGGACTGACGCCGGGGACGCCAGCGTTTACTGACGCTGTGCTCGACGTTGCGCTCTCCGGCGAGGGAACCTATCTCGACTCCGCCAAGCGTGCAGCCGCGGTGGATCCCACACCGAGTGATGCGACACCCATGGCAGCGCTGCGGTTCGGCGACCGTCGGGTCGCGAACGGCACCACCACCGTCGTCGTCGAGAGTACCACGTACACCGGTGGGGCCTACGCCGTCGTCATCTATACCGATGCGTCTCCGGACGATAGCACGGCCGACATCGGTGCCCGTATTGGTCGTTCGGTGACACTTGGGCCCGGACGACAGACGAACGTGACCGTCACGCTCGACCAACAGCGGTCGTCTGCCGACGAGGTGGCTGCGCTTCGGACGAACCGAACGCTCGTTGCACGACTCCATCGTGTCGATGACGGAACGGTCGGCGAGCCGCTCCGGTCGGATGGAACAACGACGAGTTCGGCTCCCATCGTCACCGACAGTGCGGACGTAACTGTCACCTCCGAAACGGACATCGGAGGGCAACCAACGATCACGGAAACCAGTGAGACAACTATTATCGAGCGTCAAGTGACACCGACGAAGCCATTAAATGTCTCTCTCGAAGGAATGAATGGGACGACCCATCCGGACACAGAGACGGAGTTGACGCAGTTGCGCCTCTCAGCGACGCGGAATGTAACTGTCGAAGCCGAGGTAACTGTATCGCCGACTTCGGGGTCGGCCCCCACGCTAGAGGGCGCGTCGGCGTACCTCTGGATCAACGAGTCCGTCCCCGAGGACGCGATCAATCATGTCATCTTCGAATTCACGATCGTTGCCGACACCGTCTCGACACCTGAGTCGATCGTACTCTATCGCTATCACGACGGGGCATGGACCGCACTCGAAACGACGTACCTTGGTCCGACAGGCGGGAGTGAGCGATTCGAAGCTCGCTCACCAGGGCTGTCGGTATTTGCGGTGGGTAAATCGACGAGTGGCAATGAATCATCTACCTCCCACGACGGAGACTCCCCCGAAGAGACGACCGACGGCGACTCCGGATCTTCATCGGATAACCCTCCGGAAACGGATGATGAGACCGCGCCGGATGACTCTGTTGAGGACGATGATGGCGTCGGTAGCGACACCGGTGAGGAGCCGACAGCGACTGCCACAGATGCTCCAGCAACGCCGCCGACGCCGGCATCAGAGACGGTGAGCCCAGTTCCGGACGACCGCGAGTCGGACGCGACGAAGTCGACAGCAGAATCCGACGATACCACTCCCCAACCGACGGCTGCCTCACAGTCGTCACCGACAGCAGTCGCGCCAAGCCAGTCCGAACCCGCCGGGGTGGCTCCACTCCTTCTTGGTGTGCTCGTTTTAGCGGTCATAACGGCTGGGGGAGCACTACTGTATCGACGCCGGTAGTCACCGTGTCGCCCGGGTTCAGTTTGATCTCCTCCCGCGCCTAAAGTCGCGGGAATCACTCACCGCAAGAGCATCGCCGGGAGACTACGTCCATGTTGACGGGCCCGTGTACGTGGGCGGCGAGACGCTGACGGCCGCGACGGGCCCACTAGTCGTTTGCGGTAGTCGCGAATCCGTCGCGACTGAGTTTTTCTGAAATGTGAGACGGAAGGTACTCGTTCGCACGTAAGTCATCGGGCTCGTAGGCCGTCCATCCCTGCGTGGTGAATCGACTTTTATCCGGATGTTGGTAGGTCTTGTTGGGTTTACCGGCGATATTCTGGACCAGGCCACGCACGATCAGCCGATCACGGTAAGAGAGAGAGCCACCGTTGAACGACCGTTCGTCCTCGTCAATCAAGAGGCGTCGGCCCGGGGTCGCGGCGTACGTATCGAAGTCAGCGTGTTCGGTGATGCGCATGAGCACCACGTGGTGGTAGACGCCGGCTCGCGGGCCGATGACCGACTCGGTGGAGTTCTGTCTGAGCGCCCGCCTGGCGTGCCCCTTATCATTGAATGGCTTCCGGATCTGGAGTCGCGATCCCTCAGCGAAGTGAACGGTAATACCACTGTCGCCATCGGGGTTCGAGACGGACATCTTCATGAACACGCCACGAATCTGCGTGCGCTCTTCCTCCCGAAAGGCCCACGCGTCGGCAGAGCGCGAGACCATCACGTAGAGGTCCTTATGAAGGGGATCAGCCTGCCGGAGGGGAACGCCATCTGGGGTCCGGTTCGCCACTTCCCATCCATCAAGCAGCGCGTCACCGTCGGTGTCTGGAGCTGTCGGATCGGTTCCGAGAGCGAGTTCTCGACCGTCCGCGAGCCCGTCAGTATCGGTATCGTTCGATGTGGGGTCGGTCGGACCATTGACCTCCGTGGCATCGGTGAGTCCATCACCGTCCGTGTCGGCAGCGGTTGCATTCAGCCCTAGTTCACGTTCGCGTCCGTCAGATAGCCCGTCAGCGTCCGTGTCAGCAACCGTCGGGTCGGTAGCGTTCGCCACTTCGGCCGCGTCAAGAAGGCCATCGCCGTCGGTGTCGTTCGCCAAGGGGTCCGTGCCGTTTGCCAGCTCGGCGCCGTCGGCGAGTCCATCGGCGTCCGAGTCCGCAACCAGCGGGTCCGTGCCGTTTGCTAGTTCGGCGCCGTCGTCGAGTCCGTCTCCATCGGTATCAGCTATGTGTGGATTCGTGCCGAGTTGCCGTTCGCGGTCAGGGGCAAGTCCGTCGTTATCACCAGCCGCGGCAGATGTGAAGGTAGCCGTCGCAGTGGACGGCGTCCCGGTCGCTTCGATCGGGTCGCTGTTCCCGGCCACGGCGGCCGATTCTGGCTTGTTCAGGATCTGCCCGCAGCCAGCAGTCGCGACGAGGACAGCGAGTGCGGCCGCAATCATAATGCGTCGAACACGTGGGCTCCGGGTGGACGCCGTCGCATCGAGCCGTCGGCACCGCTCGCGACGCATGGGTGCGAACCGATGATTCGCACGGAGATTGTCAGTGTTGTCTACTTCTTGGCCTGTAGGAGCCATCAATTGGTGTTAGTGTCTGTGTATGCACCCGGGTGATATCCTCACCATCCTAAACCGCGGGGTTTCCCACGAGCGGGGGCCGGCTCATTTGGGAGAGTTACCGGTCAACATTCCCGAGGGAATGCTGGCAGTGCCACGCTAGTATTGCTCTTCTTCCTCGTCGTAAAGACGGGAGGACGGAGTTCCCGTTTGTGCCCTGCATCCCGTCCGTCTAATGAAAGGGGCGCCTTCCACGACGAGAGGGCTAATTCCGATGCTATCTCGTTGAGGTCGGGCAAATTTATCGCCTCGGTTGGCGCTTAGTCCGTTATAGAACATCTTAAACACTCGGTTCGGTCGCTGCTCGTGTTCAGATACGGATTGAAGATGAGGCGTAGCGCTTTCTACGTTGTTCATTCCTGAAAACGCTAGCTTCAACGGATGTATCGGCTGGATCGAAGTAGACTTTGTGGAACGAGAGACAACACTGTAATTGTTGATAAAGCTCGGTATTCAGCTCTATCTTGTTAGACTATCACTTTCGGATACTATCTCTATTCTTGAAATATTTGGTGTTGAGAGGGCACGATTCACCGTTCACAACTGGGTGCACAACGCCGATCTACAGCCCGAAGAGAGTCAGAATCTGGATCACGGTGCGGTTGATGAGACGGTGATCCGACTCAACGACGAGCAGTATTGGCTGTACGCCGCGGTCGATTCAGAAACGAACAGATTACACCATGCAAAGCTCGAACCGACCAGAACGAACGTCACCGCCTACTCGTTTTTTGAGAATTGCGTGAGAAACACGGCGTTGACGACGCCGTGTTTCTTGTCAATAGCACGACACTACTGAACGACGCGTGCCGTCGCCACGGCCTCGATTTCAGACACGAACCCCACGGAAATCTGAACAGTGTCAAACATATTATTATAAGATGGAACGTGGAACTACTAGTTTCTCGAATTGTTTTAGCGATGCCAGGTTGGAAACTGTAAGCGAGTGGTTTCAATCGTTCGCCTTCGCATGGCATCAACTAATCTGAACAGGGTCCCGACTTTGGCTTTGTTACGCGCGTTCTCAGGGGATTCGAGCATCCCTCTGATGTTAAGATTCTCAACGAATACGGCATCATAGTGGGGCGTCAACGACGCCCCCGCGCTCGCGGCGGCGACGGTGGGCGTCGCCATGGGCGCTGCGGACACCGACACCGCCATCGAGACGCCGGACGTGGCGCTGATGGGTGACGACCTCACTCGGTTTCCGTACCTCGTCACCTCTCGCGTCGGGCCAGCCGCGTTATCAAGACGAACGTCTGGTCGTCGCTGGGCGTGAATGGTCGCTGGGCGTGAAGCCTGTCCTCGCAGCGGGCGCGCCACTTGGCCTCGTGAGCGTCGTCCGCGCCGTCGTCATTGGCGACATGGGCATGAGCCTCGCGGTGACGGGCAACGCGATGCGGCTGGCGAACGTGCGTCCCGACGACAAGACGTAGTCAGAATCGATTGCAAAACTTTTTTAAATTTTCTGTCTGATAACAATTAACTGTGTTCAGGTCGACTCCACGGCGACGATCCGACATGCCACGGTTCGGAACAACGCGAGAACCGGAGTCAAAATCGAGGCGGACCACTCGGTCGTTCGGAACCTCACCCAGAGCGGGAGCGGGAGGGACGGCGTGCAGGTCGGGGCCGAGAACGTCACTCTTGAGGACGTGACCGTCCGGAATAACTCTGAAAAGGAAGTCGTTGCTGTCACCAAGCACGGTCAGGCGACCATTCCGAAGCGGTTCCGCGAGAAGCTCGGGATCGAGGCTCCCGGAAAGGTGCTGTTCCGGGAGACAGAGGGCGACGAGGTGATCGTCGAACACGTCCGCTCGCCGGATGAGATACGCGGCTTTGCCGCCCGCAGCGAAGCGTCCACCGACAGACCCGCAACCGAGATCCTCCAAGAGAAGCGCGAACAGGATCGAGAGGAACGTGACGCGTAGTTCCCCTCGGAGGAGTGATCGTGGTCCCTGACAGCGTCGTCTTTGACGCTGAGCCGCTGATCGCACACGCTGATGATGAACCCGGGAGCGACGTGGTTGAGGAGTATCTCGACGCAGTAGCCGTCGAGGACACCGCCGGCTACGCCAGCTGCGTGAACCTCGCCGAAATCCGCTACACTATCGCCCGGAAGTACGACCGAACCACCGCTGACGAGTATCTCGACTGGCTCACCGATATCGGAATCGAGACCGTGGAGGTCGCTGGCTCATAGCAGGAGGCCTCAGAGAACACCCTTAGGGACAACCCGGCGCTCGGTGACTCCTTTGCACTGGCGACCGCTGAAGAGGTCGAGGCGACGCTCTTGATCGACGGTGACGACGACTACGACGAAGTCTCCGATGTCCCATTAGAGCGGTTCCGTGACGGCTCCACATAGACGAACTATCCAATTCGGTGGTAAGCATTTCGTCGAAAAGCGAACCACTTGAACCGACTGAGTACCGCTGTATCGAATCTCAATGCTGTAGCAGTTCGTTGTCGGCACAGACAGGAACAAAATCACGATTAACAAAATCGTGGTTTAGATAATCGCCAGTATTATTCTCTCGCGTACAGAAGCGGAGGTATGACACAGCGACGGTTCGTCAATCGAGCGGACGAACTCGAGACACTTCGGAAAGCATTCCAGAGTGAGCAAGCTGAACTGCTCGTCATCTACGGGCGGCGCCGACTCGGAAAGAGCGCCCTCGTTCGTGAGGCGACAGCCGATATCGACGATGCCGTCTACTGGCAGGCGACCGAGGAAACCCCTGAGGTACAACTCGCCGATTTCGTTACGACTGCCAGCGAGACGTTCCCCCTCCTCGAGGACATCCAGCGCGACTGGGAGGCACTCCTGCGTGCGCTGGGACGACAGGACGCGGTCGTCGTCCTCGACGAGTTCCCGTACGTCGTCCAGTCCAACGAGGCACTACCCTCGAAGATCCAGCGCGTCTGGGACACCCAGCTCGAAGACACGAGCATGACACTCGTCCTCGTCGGCTCGTCGATCAGCGTCATGGAGGAGAAGGTCCTCGGTGGCGGCAGTCCGCTGTACGGGCGACGAACGGGCGCGGTCGATCTCCCGCCACTGTCGATCGACGACGCAAGGCAGTTCTATCCGGGGGACGACCCGGACACGACGATCCAGTCGTGGGGCGTCTTCGGGGGGACGCCGTACTACCTCCGTGCGCTCGATCCGTCCGCGACGCTCGCTGAGAACATCCAGGCACGCATCCTCTCGGAACACGGCGTCCTGCACAATGAACCGGAGTTCCTGTTGCGGACCGAGTTCGGCATCCGCGAGCCACAGACCTACTACACGATTCTCCGGGCGATCGCCACCGGGAATCGCGAAACCAGCGAAATCGCCAGCTTCGCCGGCGTCGACTCGAACAGCCTGGGGTCGTATCTCTCGAAACTCCGTCGGCTACGGCTCGTCGAGCGGGACATCCCAGTCACGGCGAACCCGAACGCGACGCGCAAGAGTCGGTATCGATTGAAGGAACCGCTCTTTCGATTCTGGTTCCGCTACGTCTACGGACAGACCGGGAAGCTCGTCCAGCTCGGTGACGCGGCCTACGAGGAACTCGTCGAGCCGACGTTCACGGACTACATGGGGCCGATGTTCGAGATCGTCTGTCAGAACGCCCTCCCGTCGCTACTCCCGAAGACGTACCAAGGGATGGGCTACTGGTGGCATCGCAATCACGAACTCGACGTCGTCGGACTCGGAAGCGACGGGACACTCGTCGCCGGCGAGTGCAAATACACGACACGGCAGATGACCGAAGGCGATCTCGCTGATCTCGAACGGACCACCCAGGAGGTCCAGTGGTCGCCGGGTGGCGGTGAAGAGCCGACGTATTACTACTGCTGTTTCTGTCGCTCCGGGTTCTCCGACGGGCTTCGCAGTACTGCTGCCGAACGAGACGATCTCTCGTTGTTCACACCGAGCGATATCATCGAATAGCTCAACGAGTGTTATTGCCGATTCGGGATTCCATCCATGTTCGTCGAATATCTAAAATCGAGGAATCAGCCGGAACACGGAGTAATGCCGTAGTTTACACATCGATAACGGGGAGTGGACATCGTCGAATCTCGAAGTTACCCCACAAATTCATATGACAGTTCGTTGTGGGGTAACTATGGCCGAGGACATCCCGGAGAAACCGCCCGCACCGGAGTTGCCGAAGTATCTTCGCGAACCACTCGAGAACCAATCCCTAGAACGGCTGGAAGCAGTCGCGACGTACGCGGCTGATCTGGCGGAAGGGAAACGTCGACAGCGACAAGAAGAACTCGAGCGTCGACGAGCAGAGGACGAAGTCGATGAGGAAGAACTCGAAGAGCTAAACGAGCGCGAGATCTCGACGAATCCAGAGGATTATGAAGGTGTCCCGACGAGTGGAGCGTACATCACGGTGAAGGAGACAAAGCCGGGATATCGTTATTACTATTTTCAATGGAGGGAGGGCGATTCCTGGAAAAACGAATATATCGCTCCTGTGAATCCGCGAGAGTGACTTCAGTATCGCCTCGTGAAGACACACCGGGTTTCCGGTGAATCGAGACTAGTCACGGACTGATTGGTTGAGTCAACTCGCAAAACTCCGCACACACACACCGGGTTTCCGGTGAAATGTGACTCCAGTCGACAGGGAGGATATGAATCGCAGCACAGCTCACGACTCTGCCGACGGATCAGAGAACCACGAACGCGGGATACAGCCGATAAGTCATGCGAATCCACGGAGTACTGATGACGAACCCCGTTGTGAACACACCGTGTTTCCGATGAAACCGACACCGAGAGATACTGGAACGAGATCGTTCAGATTTACATCATATGTCTGACGAGGGTTTATTATCTATCCGTGCTTACCTTCCAGTGACTCCATCGCTGACCAAAGAACGAAGCGAAGGTCGTCGCTTCGGTGTTCTACTTGATTCAGTCGAACCGCCCCTATCGAGGGTGGATTCCCGTAATCAGGTTCTCGTCAGGTTCGCTCTCGTGAGGCCGCGCATGCGTATCTTCCTCGCTTCGACCTCTTTTCTCGTGGACGACAACCCCCGTTTCACGTGCAGTGTAGACGCGCTCTCACCCAGTTTCACCGGAAACGTGGTGTGCGTGTGTAGGGGAAAACCTCAAGTTATTTCACCAGAAACGTGGTGTATAACGAATGTCCAAATCCGACGATCTATTCATTCGGGAGGATCCGATCTTCGTGGATAAAGAGCTACTCGAAATTAATCACCTCCCCGAGGAGGGACGGATCGTCGGCCGGGGCGAGGAAATCGGTCAGCTCGCGAACGCCGTCAATCCCGGTATTTTCGGTCAGTCTCCGAGTAATGTCCTCATCTACGGCAAGACTGGCACGGGAAAATCGCTCTGTGCCAAATACGTGTCTCGCCGACTCGTCCAGACTGCCGACGAGGAAGGTGTCAGCGCGGCCCACGCTTACGTCGACTGTGCGCAGGATGGAACCGAAACGCAGGCAGTACAGACGATTGCGAGCAGTGTCAACACTGATGAGACGGACATCTATATTCCGGACAAGGGCATCAGCACCGCCACCTACTACAAACGGCTGTGGAAGATCCTCGATGCCGAATACGACGTTGTGTTGATCATGCTCGACGAGATCGATAAACTGGAAGACGACGATATTTTGATGCAACTCTCGCGAGCCGGCGAGGCCGGGAAACTCGAGTCGTGTAAGATCGGCGTGATCGGTGTCAGTAACAAGATCAAGTACAAGGATCGGATGGACGAACGGGTCAAATCGAGCCTCTGCGAACGCGAGTTCGTCTTTCCGCCCTACGACGCCTCTCAACTCAACGAGATCATGGTCGCTCGAAGCGATGCGTTCCGTGATGGCGTACTGGACGATGGTGTTATTCCACGGGCCGCGGCGCTCGCCGCTCGTGAACATGGTGACGCCCGTAAGGCCATCGACATCCTGCGCTATGCCGGTGAGATAGCCCAATCGACCGAAGCCGAGACCGTTCGCGAAGAGTTCGTGACACAGGCCCGCGAACGCGCCGAAACCGACCGATTCAGGGAGTTGATTCGTGGCTCGACACCGCACTCACGGTACGTGCTGCAGGCACTGACGATGCTGTCGATCAATGCCCGTGAAGATGAGACTACGCCCGACAATCAGGGCTTCCGTACGACTCGAGTCTACGATCTCTACGAGCAGATCTGCCGACAGGAAGGCTCCGACTCGCTTTCGCTTCGTCGGGTTCGCGATCTCCTGAAAGAACACGCGTTTCTGGATATCGTCGAGCAATCGCGCCATAGCGGCGGGAGTGCTGAAGGAAGCTATACGGAACACACGTTGCTCGAAGACCCTGCAGTCGTCAAAGATGTCCTGGCTGATACGATCGAGTGAGCTACAGAAACCTCTCGATACCGTTCCCGATCCACGTTACGTCTGTTGGTGGCGCCGACGCACACCGGGTTTCCGGTGAAGCGATCGGGAAACTAGTTGGCTAGTTATCCACTTCACCGGAAACCCGGTGTGTGACATATATCAGTTAGCTGGTGACTAGTGCAGTTACCCCACAAAAATAATAGCTGTGCGAGTGTGGGGTAACTTTCTATTTTGTGATACGCTGAATATGTCACCCCTCGTCCAGAGTGTATCAGTGGATTCTCTTCGCCACTAAGGACCTAATCAGCCCTCTTCGGTCATGGTTGCCAACGGATTAGCTACTACTCCGCGTCGAATTATATTCATCCAGATCGGACTGGCGGTCGCCCGTTAGATCCCGTTTTATATCTATTCTATCCCAACCCAGCGGAGACAGGATACTTTCGACAGCTCTGACGAGTTGCGTCTCGTAGTACGACGGATCATACGACTCGATCTCCTCGTGAGCCAACGCGACCCGGTCTCGTGGGGATTTCTCGTCGTCGACGACCACGTACTCGATGTCCTGTCCGGGATGGACAGCGAGGTCGTGATCGCGAGCCCGCTTCAGCGCCGCCACGTTTTGCGTGTTCTGTGTGTACCCTTCGAGCGGCTTGGAGATACGATTCCGTTCGACGAGTTCCGCAACAGGCACCGTTCCAGCGTGGAGCCGCTCGATGGCATCCTGGAGACAATCAAGCACTGCGTCCGGCGACCGGGTCGCGTCGAACCGTTCGAGACAGTTCCGCTGGACGGCCTCGATGAACGGCGGCGTCGAGCGCTGTCGAGCTTCGATGCCTCTGATCTTGAACTCGTCTTCGTCGGCGACCTTCCCGAAGTGCTTCGTCAACGCGCCGGCGTCGCTATGACGCTGTGGGACGAACGCCACCCAGTCATAGTAGGCTTCGTGTTCGAGCCGAATCTCGATGCGTTCCGTGATCTCCATTGTGAGCGTCTCGAGGTCCGCGCGGTCCTCGTCGCCGACGTCGGGGTCCGACGTCACCCATCTGAAGTCGACGATGCCGTGGACGACGCGCCAGCCGCCCACTTCCAGCCGTTGTTTCACCGTCAGCAGAATCTCCCAAGCGAACGCGTTGATTTCTGACTGGGAAGGCGAACAACTTTCCCTCCCACCCACTGTGGAGATCCGTCCATCCTTCCTCGAAGAGCTCAATACTGGTCTCTCGTGGCTATAGTTCACCCAAACAATCTGGGCCGGTTAGACTCGGTTTGTATGGAGTCCCGACCCGCCGCCGATGCTGACTCGACCCACACGTCTCATTCAAGACACCAACACGTACATCACGCCACCTCCACGAGTCGCTCGGTTAGCGTTTCGAGTTCGTCGGTCTCGTCGATAGCACCCAGCCATCGATCCGGAAGCTGTAACGCCCCAAACCGCGCCCCAGCGACTGTCCCTGCAATTGCCCCAATCGTATCCGTATCACCGCCACGATTCACCGCCGTCACAATCGCGTCCTCGGCACTGTCCACGACAAGGCCATCGTGGAGTGCTGTCTGCAGCGAATGCACAACGTAGCCCGATGTCTCCAACGTATCGGGCGAGTCGCCACGGGCAAGCGGTCGGAGTGCCGTCGCAAGCTCATCAGGCGCGTCCGCACCGACGTAGTCAAGCGCGTCCTGCAACGGCGTATCCGCATCGTCAAGGAGGCCAGCCACTGTGAGATTCAGGATCGCACAGTCATCAGTACATCGTGAGTCAGCGTGCGTGATCTGTGAGGACTGCCGACTTACCTCGACGAGTCGGCCCCAGTCATTCGCGTATGGGATGGCGAGTGGTGGACACCGCATCACGCTCCCGTTGCCTGCGTTCTGACCTTCTCGGCTCTGCTCCCAGACGTGCTGGCCTGCCTCGTCCCATTGGTCACCGTGTTTGAGGCGGCTGAGCGACCGCATCGTCATGCGCCCGATATCGAACGGCCCGCTGTCGTACCACGCGACGAACCGCTCTGCGATATCCGTCGGATCGAACGGTTCGTGTTCTACTAGACTTCGGGCGAGGCACAGCGCTTGTTCGGTGTCGTCTGTAATCGTCCCGGCTGGCTGGTTCCACGTGCCATGCCCGACCATCTCGTCGAGCCGTCTATGTTCAGCACTGATCTCCGACGCAGATGTAAACTCGACTGGCCGGCCAAGCGCATCTCCACACGCTAGCCAAAGGAGGACACCACGCGCCCGATCCAAATCCATACGTCACCCAAGAACTACCGCTGAGAAAAATGTAGGGTGAGAGTCACTCGTTAGGTTTCGTTCCGGTACGGAGGTTTTCTCGATACTCGGCCCACGTTTGATACATTTCGATCCGTTCCTTCTCCGTCATCGTGTCATGCATAGCGGTTAGCCCGCTTTCGGAACTGTGACGCTGAAAACCGCCCCGACAGGCTCGTTGTCATCTATCTCGATTACCCCGCCGTAAGATTCTACGAGCGTCTTGACCAGATACAAGCCGAGCCCGGTGCCGGAGCTGTCGAGGCCCGTTTCCCCCTTCCCAAAGATGGTCTCCTTCTCTGTATCCGCGATTCCCGGTCCGTTATCCGCAATCTGAACCAGGACAGAGTCCGTCCGTTCACCTGCCGAGATATCCACCTCTGGGACCTCCTTGTCGTTGTGCTGGATCGCGTTCTTCAGAAGATTGCGAAAGACCGCCTCGAGCATATCGTTTGCCTGAACTGGTGTCTCCGGCACGGCCGCAGTAGGCGTGACCACGGCGTCCGGGTAGGTATTCTGTACTTCTTCGACTGCGCTGGAAAGCGACGGGCCAAGAGGAGTCGGAGCGATATTTTCAGTGTCTGAGAGCATCACTTTCGCCATTTGTCGAGCAGTCGTCGTAATCTCGACAGCGTGTTCTGCGTTTTCTAGGACAATATTTAGGTGTTCTCGAATAGAGCCGGACCCCGATTGGTCGGCAGCCAACTCTGCATATGCCATTATCAACTGAATGTCGTTGCGGATGTCGTGGCGAAGCACCTGATTCAGGATTTCGAGATTATCGCGTTGTTCTCGTATCTCTCGTTCGTAGCCTTTCCGATCAGAGATGTTCCGGACTAATGCGTGCAAACGTGGTTCCCCACGATGATCGAATCGGCTGAGCTTGACCTCTGCGGGGAACTCAGTCCCGTCGGGGCGTCGATGTACCCACTCGAAAAAGGCGGTCCCCGTCTCGAAAGCGGTCTCGATGTGCTCTTGGGCTGCTTCCTCCGAGTCTCTCCCGTCCGGTTGCGTTGGCGGTGCAAGATCCCACGGAGTATACTCAGCAAACGTATCTACAGACTCGATGCCGAATAGGTCCAAGGTCTGTTCATTGCAATCAAAGAATCCCTGCCTGTCCAGTAACATGAGAGCGTCCTGGGTGCTCTCGAAGAGGTTCCGGTATTTGGCCTCGCTTTCTGTGAGTTCGCGTTCTCGTTCTTTCCGCTCGGTGATGTCTCTGACGAGGGAGTGCAGGACTGGCCGGCCGTCATCTTCAAACCGGGTCAACTTCACCTCGGCTGGAAATGTCGTCCCCCCTACGGTCTGATGGGTGTATTCGAAGAACGCGCCGCCCTGTTGAAATGCCGTCTCGATGTGTGTCTGTGCGACCTCTTTCGAGTTGGCGCCATCAGGTTGGGTTTGCGGTGCAAGGTCCCACGGCGTATACGTGAGCGCCTCTTCCTTTGAATTGAGGCCGAAGAGTTCGACTGCGCGTGTATTGCAGTCAAAATACCCATCACGGTCGAACAACAACAGCGCATCACGACTGTTCTCAAACAGAGCACGATACCTCTATTGATTGGGTTTGCCATTACTGCTCATATACGATCTTGATGAGTGGTAATCGTAGTCGTGGTATACTCAATCAATAAACGAAGGTACATACTAATAATTGTACGACTCGGCCCGTCCACGGACATCAATACAATTGGGTTAGGGCCTGGGAGAGAGAGAATCCTATATATTATCAGCTCGCTGCTGTATTTCTTTTCCAATACCAGCATTAGGCGAGCAGGACGGGCACGCGAGAACGACGCCGTCTTTGTCGCCGAAAACTCGTGCGAACTGAGCAGAAATATGTCCGCCACAGGTAGCGCAATCAGGCATAGGTATCAGTAGAACTCCCGAACGAGATCCGTTGCATCGTCCGGCGCTCCGTCGGGTATGACAGCCATATTCTCTGAGAGCCCTTCACGCTCTTCGTAGGCAACCGAGTGCTCGTCCTGATAGATTACACCCTGGTACTCTTTATCGCCGTCCATAATTGCGTCCGTAGCGTCGTCGTAATCCGTCGGATCGTGGTCAGTCTCGGCGAGATCGACAATCGTATCTCGGAAGTAGTCGTAGGTATCGACGTCGTTGAACGTCACACAGTGGCTGTAGACGTTGACGAAGCCGAAGCCGTCGTGTTCGACGGCTCTCTGAACGATCTCGTTGTGGCGCTGTGCGTCCGACGAGAACGACTGCGCAATGAACGTCCCCCCGGCAGCCAGTGCGAGCGCGAGTGGGTTGACCGGCGGCTGTTTCGGCCCCTCGGGCGTCGTCGAGGTTTCGAAGTCCTCACGCGAGGTCGGCGAGGCTTGTCCCTTCGTGAGGCCGTAGATTCAGTTGTCCATCAATATATATGTTATGTCGACGTTGCGGCGGACGGCGTGGATGAAATGGCCAGCGCCAATCGAGTAGCCATCTCCGTCGCCGCCAGCGACCATCACTTCGAGGTTCGGATTCGCCAGCTTCGCCCCGATACCCACTGGGAGTGCGCGGCCGTGAACACCGTGGAGCGCGTAGCTGTGCATATAAGTCCCGATCTTCCCGGAACAGCCGATCCCCGCGACGATGAACGTGTTGTCCGGGTCGTTCCCGGTATTCGCTAGCGCTTTCATCATCCCGTTCATCGTGCCGAAGTCACCGCAACCGGGACACCACGTTGGCTGCTTATCGGATTCGCTCTTGCGAAGTAGATTGTTGATCGCGAGAGCTGTGGCTGAAAGTCGAAGAGGGCAAGGGCACCGCGCCAGCGGTGCCCGATATGTTCCCAATAAGCCGGTTCGTGTCGGAATCGGCTGCAGCGGACCTGTTGCAGCAGGTTCGCTGGCGTGATGGCGTCGAGTGCCCCCGCTGCCGTTCTGACCTGACGGTCAGAAACGGCAGCTATCGGGAGTATCAGCGGTATCTGTGTAAGAATTGCGGCCGGACGTTCAACGACAAGACCGGCACGATCTTCGCTCACTCAAAGCTCTCGCTGAAAGAGTGGTACTTCACGATCTACATCTTCTTACGGTTCAGCACGAGCATTCGCCAGATCGAGGCGGAGCTCGATCTTTCGTACAGAACGGTGAGACGGCGCGTCGAGCGCTTCGCCAGAGCGCTCGACGCGCCTTCGATCACGCTGTCTGGACCGGTCGAAATCGACGAAGTGTACGTGTCTGCCGGTCTCAAAGGCCGCGAGCGCGATCAAGAGTCGCGCTCGCGTGGTTTGTCTACACGCGGACGAGGCTCGTACAACGGCGACAAACCGCCGGTGTTCAGGCTGGTCGATCGTGGCTCGGACGAGCGCTACGTCGTGCCAGCGAAATCCGCCGACGAATCGACCATTCGACTCCTGCTTGCTGACCACGACGAGGAGTCGTTGACCGTCTATACGGACGGATTTCGAGCGTACGACCCGCTAGAAGACGACGACGCATTCACCCGTGAATACGTCGTCCACGGCGACGGAGAATACGCTGACGGTGACGTTCACGGGCTGTGTTGAATCGCCATACTGCGTTCGAATTCACTGTTTCACGAAGCGTTTGATGTTGTAGACCGCACACATCAGGGCGATTTCTCGGAACTCACGGAACCACGAACGCGCTCGCACGGCGAAGCCGAGCGAGCGCTTCACAGCCGAGTTCACGGTCTCGGTCATAGAGCGCTGATTGTAGCGCTGTTCGTCGATTCTGGCGTTGTGCACGTGGTCGTAGGGTGCGAAGATACGATGTTTGATGAGCGGGTGAATCCCAAGGTCATGAAGGGACTCGCGGAGCGATTGCTTGTCGTATCCCTTGTCGGCGGCAAGAGACCGCAGATCGCCCGCGTTCCGGCGGGCGATCTGCTCGGCGAGGTCTGCGTCGCTTCCTTCCCGAGTCGTTGAGCAGTGTACGTCAAGGACTGCTTGCGTCTCTGTATCGACGAGTTTCGTGACTTTCAGCTTCTGTACGCGGTAGCTGATTCGCTGGCAGTAGTGGCGGCTCGCTGTTGAGCGTTCGTAGAATGTCGCGTCGATCGCGCCGTGTTTCGAGGGGTCGTGCAGCTGCGCCGACTGGCGCAGCAGCACTCGGCAGACGCTCATACTGATTCGGTCGAACGCTTTACACAACGTGGATGGAGAGGGGAGATCGGCCGCGCTGAGGCCGATCTCCCCGGTTATTTGTGGCATCTCTTTGGGCAGGTCAATCGTCATTCGGTAGGACGTGTCGAGGTAAATCCGTAGACAGTGGAGGGAAACGGGGGCATAGTCGGCGAATCCGCCGCCACCTTCTGGGGCGGCGGATTCGTCTCCATCGCCAGTAACTCTTTGAGAAATCGGGACGACTTCGCTAGTGAAGCGGGAGATTTGGGTCATAGACAACTGGAGTCTCCCGCTTCAACTCCTTCGATTTAGCGACCTATCCCGACGCCGTCTAGTGATTCAACACAGCCCGTTCACGTCAACACCTGCGAGAGCCACGCGTCGCTGATGCGACGGTGGCTCTCGCCCCACCGAGGAGTGTCAAAAGACAAGCTAACGCCGTATCTCAGAGCCTTTCAGCTCCGCTGCGAACTCTACAGAAAACCAGGTGACGACGCGCTCAAACATGCTATCGACGCCGCCCTCTGAAAATCAACAACGTGCTTCACAAGAGCGTATCGGACGCTCTTCTGTAGGAGATTGTTGATACTGGCGAGCTGTCGCTGTCGTGTCGAAGAGGACAAAGACACCGCGTCAGCGGTGTCCGACACGGATGATTCCGCTAGATGCGTTTGGGTCGGAATCGGTCGCAGCGGACCTGTTACAGCAGGTTCGCTGGCGTGACGGCGTTTCCTGTCCTCGCTGCCGTTCTGACCGAACGGTCAGAAACGGCAGCTACGGGCACTTTCAGCGGTATCTCTGTAAGGATTGCGACCGCACGTTCAACGATAAGACCGGCACAATCTTCGCTCACTCGAAGATCGCACTCCGCAGATGGTTGTTCTCGATCTACGCGTTTTTGCGGTTTAACACCAGTCTCAGGCAACTACAGTGCGAAATCGATGTCACCTACAAAACGATCCACAGGCGTGTCGAGCGCTTCACCGAAGCGCTCGACGCGCCGTCACTCGATCTCCGTGGCCCGGTTGAAATTGACGAGTTCTACGTCTCTGCCGGCTTGAAAGGCCGCGAGCGCGACCGCTGGTCGCGCTCTCGCGGCCTCTCACGACGTGGACGCGGAACGTATGATCAAGACAAACCACCCGTGTTCGTCCTCGTGGATCGCGGCACCGAGCAACGGTACGTTGTGCCGGTGAAATCCGCAGACGAATCGACGATCCGGCTCCTGCTGGCTGACCGCCAGCAGGAGCCTCTCACTGTCTATACCGACGGATTTCGTGCGTACGATCCGCTTATTGAAGACGAGAAATTCGACCGCGAATACGTCGTTCACGGAGACGGTGAGTACGCCGACGAGGAGGTCCACGTGAACACCTGCGAGAGCCACGCGTCGCTGGCGCGACGGTGGCTCTCGCCGCATCGAGGCATCTCAAAAGATCGCCTCACACAGTATCTCCGAGCGTTCCAACTCAGACGAGAACTCTACCGCAAACCCGGACGAAAAGCGCTCAAACACGCCGTCAAAGCCACTCTCTGAAATCAACAATGTGCTACAGAAGAGCGAACACGGGGAGTCCGAGATTTCCGAGCCACTCGCCGAACTGGCGGCTGCCATCGACGGCGTGCTCTACGAGGAGGCAGAGGCCGTCGAACTCGGTGCGTGGGCACAGACGGATCCTCTGGGTCACCGAGATGCGTCACACGTCAACAGTAGCTCAGTTGATGGATCCCGATCAGACGACGCACGCGAGCCAGCCGAGCCTGGTGTTCTCGATGGAGGCGTCAGTAAGCCAAATCGCATTTTCGAAACGCTTCCCGATTCGGCCTGGCAGCTCGATCACGACCAGTCCGAGACACCCCGAGAGGACACATCGACGTCGACAGCAGCGTCAAACCCACACCCACGGCGACAACACCACCGTCCGTCAGTCCGGTATCGTACCACGTTCGAGTGCTCCGTGTGCAGTGGCATTCGTGAGGTAGAAACCCCACTTCGAGTCTGTGCGTTCGTCGACGAGTGTACAAGATGTGGAGCGGTCGCTCGCTTTACTGCAGGCGGGATTCCCACGCCGCTCAAGAAGGACTGATCACCGGCGAGACGCGCCTGTCGTTGCTACAAGTTCGTCGATGAACGTCGTGAGAAGGTCGACAGGGTCACGATCGAAATCCTCTACTGGCGGCTCCCAGAGTGCAACATCGAACGCCCGTGCGGCCGTTGTCTGGCCTTCAGTAGCCGTGATCATAAGAATGGCACTCTGGTAGATCACGATCGTCCGATGCTCGTCGACATCGAGATACTCGATCGCAGCTGCCTCAAGCGCCTTCGGGAGATCCAGCGCCGTATCCAGCGTACACTGCTACACCGGCGCTTCGTCGTCCGTCATAGTAGCCGCTACTACTCGTTTGTACAAGTATATCCGGACGCCGTGACGGCTAAACAACCGACGTGTATAGTTCTCATCAGCGACGATGGATTTCACGCCCACAGGCACTGCCGTATCCGCTGCACCTCGTAGTCCGAGGAGTTACACAGGTCGCCAGCAAACGGACGACCATGGATCAAACACCCGACGCGTTCGCCGCTGCGCTGTCTTCGGGTGACACCGACCGCGTGAACCGTGCAATCGACTCTGTCGACGACATGGAACTTGAAGAGCGAGCGGCCCTGTTCGATGACTGCTTCGAGCGGTGTCGTGACCTCTACGCGAGTGACAATGGCTATCAGCGTAAGTCTGTCGTTCGCTTTGCGGCCGCCCTGTATCCGGGGCTTGCGTTTCGAACGGTCGGAGCTGATCGCACCGACGCAGTATTACCGGACGACTGGACGCTCGATGAGATCGCGACGCATCGTCACCGACTTCGCGAGTTCTACCTCGACGCGCTCGTCGACGACGATGGACGGGTGCGACGCGCCGCAGCCAAGGGCCTCAAGGAATTGGCAGTCGCAGCTGAACTGATCGGCGCTGAGGACGAACTACAGACGATGCTGGCTGAGCTAGAGACGCTGGCCGAGAACCACAACGACGAGAGCGTCCAGAAGCACATCAATCAAGCTCGCGAGAACGTCGCCTTTCACGCGCAGAAACCGGGCTCGTTGCTTCCAGAGGGTTTCCGAGATGCCTTCGAGTAGACTGCTCCAAGAGCAAGACTGGAGATCCAGAGACTCCTGAACACCCACAGATGACCGTGCTTGTTCCGTTGTGTCGCTTTCTTACCAAACAGAGTCTTAGAATGTCGAATGTATAATTTGGTAAGATAAGTATCCATACAGAGCTGCAGTCCACTCGTCAGTCATACCAACGGTTCCGAAGAAGACACGGAGTTTTGTGGCCTCAGAATCATATGAGGGATATGACGTACAGTGCGAGGTGGCATACCCTTCTCGAAGAAGCCGAGGAACTCGCCTCAACTGCCACCCTCGTCACGCCACTCTCGGACACGCGATTTCACATCACCGATACCCAAGAGCACCGCATCATCATCGAATTCCTGGAGTCGGGCGATTCCCAACCACTCCAGCGTGAGCAGTTCGAAACGCTCTATCGACGGCTCCAAGATACAGCCGGTGGCTTCGACCTTGATCGGCTCCCACCGGACGCCGAGCCGTACGCGGCCGTCCTCACGCTCCATCCTCGCATCGAGATCGATGTAGACGCCGGCGTGCTCCGCGAAACCGACGCTCCGACCACAACACACGGTCTCAACGACGAGCCATCGGAGCAGACAGACAGAGCCGAACCCGACATCGATGTTTATGCGGATGCGCTCCTGCTGATCGACGCCCTAGAACGCCACGATCCCACCGCGATGGCGGATCTCGAGACGGATGGACTCATCGACCTCTATACGCTGCTGTCGGACGTTCAGCGTGGCGCGGATGATCTCCGACAAGACGTCGCGGACGTCTTACTCGACCGGGTACAACACGGCCAGCCGGTACACGCTCAGTACGGCTCGATCCAGCGCACGAGCCGGCGTTCGAAGTCACTGAAAGACGACGAGGAGGTTCTCGCTGTCCTCGAGGACGCGGGCATCGATCGCGAGCGGGTCCTCGGTATTGAGCCGGACAAGGTCAATGACGCTCTCGACGTGACCAATCTTCGGGAGGAGGACGTCTACGACGTTGACGAGCGGGCCTACGTCCGGAAATCCGAGGTTGACGAAGACGTGAAAGAGACGCGCCTGCAAGGGCTCAAAGAGCAGCTGGCAGCGAGTGAGAGTGAGGAAGCTGCGGAACTGCGCGACGAAATTGAAGCTCTCGAAGCGCGGATTGAGGATTTCACCGGCTTCGATTCAGCAAAAGAATTCTATGCCGATTCACAGGCGGGACGAGGCGGATGCCCCGACCCTTGAGGTCGGGGAGGAAGCTGACACCCGATGACACAAACCACGCTACGATGGCGGGACGACTCCCCGACGTATAAGTAACTTCGCCCGTATATGTGAAAATACAGTGGAGTACCGCCGTACCGCCGTCATCAAACTCGACACTCCCGAAGGGGCGGACGCCTCTCTTCGAGAGACGGTCGAGCAGTTCAAACACTGCGCCAACACCGCATCGGAGTGGTGCTGGCACGGCGACGACGGATACCACGTCACCTCGAAAGCCAAAGCCGAACACGCCCTCTATGACCAACTCCGCGACGAAACCGACCTTACCGCCAACCTCGTTCAGAAAGGGATTCGTAGAGCGGTTGAAGCCGTCAAAAGTGGCGTCGAACGCCTCAAACGTGGTGAGAACACGTCGAAACCACACTTTTCGGCAGACAGCGCAGTTTACGACAAGCGGAGTGCGACGTTCCACCGAGATCATGTTTCCCTTTCAACCGTAGACGGGCGCATTGAGTGCGACTACATCCTCCCTGACGGCTCGGAGACACCACCCACGAAGTACGTTTCTGACGAGGCCTTCGAGTTTCGGATGGCGCACTTGCAGTACCGCGATGGTGACTGGTACCTCCACGCCTCGATGCGGAAAGTCGAAGCAGACGAGGAATCGTCTAAATCCGAATCCAAGCACAGAACAGTCCTTGGTGTGGATTTAGGCGTCAACAACCTTGCCGTCGCTTCGACTGGGCGGTTCTGGTCGGCAGACGAGTTCAACCACTGGCGCAGAGAATACGAGAAGCGTCGTGGGTCGCTTCAGCAGTGTGACTCTCGGTATGCCCACGAGAACATCGAGAGCGTTGGACAGAAAGAGTACGGACGCTTCGAAATATACTTGCACACGGTGGCGAACGAACTTATCGAAGAGGCCGTTGAGAACAGCTGCTCGCATATTGTGTTCGAGGATTCGACCCACATCCGAGAGAACATTCCTGAAGCGACGTGGCAACACATCTGGGCGTTTCGACGCCTCTACGAGTACGTTGAATACAAGGCCAAAGAACACAGCGTCGAAGCTGTACAGGTAGACCCGCGTAACACGTCGAATCGGTGTTCGACGTGTGGGTTTACCCACGACGATAACCGGAACGAGGAGTCGTTCAAGTGTCAGCAGTGCGGGTATGAGAACCACGCCGACTACAACGCTGCGAAAAACATCGGTTTACAGTATCTCCGACGTCGGCAAAACGCAGGCGACGGAGGCGCACCCGTAGATGTGCGCTTGAATCGCGGGACGTTGAACGTGAGTGGGGAGTACGTGCCCCCTGCTTCGGTTGAGGCATAGAACGGGAGTCCACGCGAAAGCCTCGGGGCTTGACCCCGAGGCAATTTACAGGCAGATCGGTAACGCGCTGATGTCGTGATCATCCTTTTTTCGACGATGTTGCGGATAAACACCTCTGTCGCTATGTCTTTGTATCTTACCAAACAGATGTATAGGTATTCCACCGATGTTAGGTAAGAGCCTGAATCAAGTGACATTACCTTCTGACGGAACAAAATCACCAGCACTGATCATCCCAAAGACACACACCACGGTTACAAGTGAAGCACACCACAGCTGCGAGTGAACACAGTCAGAACTGACCACACCACTATTGCAAGTGAACAGGCAAAATCACTCGACAGCAGCGACTTCACTTGCAAGAGTGGTGTGTCTATGCGACGTTGTTCATCGACGCGATTTCTCGGATCGTCTCTATTTCGCTTTCTAACCGCAGAACGTCGGACATCGCTTCAATCGCACTTGTGAACGGAACGTCCAGTTCATAGCTGTAGTAGTTCCCACGAGAACCGCTCCGGTTCTCGTAGGCCGACAGAATCCCGAGCATCCGAAGATCGGACAGATGATTATGCACGGATCGTTGGGCGAGCGAGTCGGTCCCAGAGGAATCACAGAGTGCGGTGTATTCCTCGTAGATCTCCCGCGTTCGGGATGGCGTCTCGTCCTTGGCGGCTTTCGAGATAACGGCTAACAGTGCGAGACGCCCGTGCGTCGTCAGTTCTCGCATTCCTTCCTCCACACGTTCCTGTTCCAGACGAGATCGTGCTGCCTCAACGTGGTCACGCTCGATGAGGTCCGCTTCGCGATTTTCCGCAATCTCGCCCGCTAATCGAAGGAGGTCAAGCGCTTGTCGGGCACTTCCACTGTCGCGAGCAGCGAGAGCCGCACAGAAGTTCAACACACCCTGCTCAACGGCACCCTCGGCGATTGCGATTTCGGCACGGGACTCGAGAATGTTCTCCAGCTCAGGCGCATCATATGGTGGGAACTGCAGTTCCCGTTCACAGAGTGTGTCTTGAACGCGAGGATCCAGCTGATCGCGGAATTTGAAGTCGTTACTGATTCCGATTACACCGACTTTCGTCGAGTCGAGGTTGTTGTTCGCCCGAGCTCGTGGAAGTTCGTACAGCAATTCGTCTCGATCACCAATCGAGTCGACCTCGTCCAAGACGATCAGAATCGTCCCACCGATTGCCTCGAGTTCCCCGTACAGTTTCTTGAAGACAGTTTGTTGGGGATAACCAGTAGAACTGATTTCACCGCCAGCAGGACGAAGCTTGTTCACGAGTTCTACGGCGACTTGATAAGAGGAATTCAGTGTCTTGCAATTCACCGATATAACCGACAGGTCAACGTCATCGTAGTCAGCGACATCGTCCTGGAGTCTGTCGAGAAGATAGTCGGTGACGGCGGTCTTCCCGACGCCGGTATTCCCGTAGAGGAAAATGTTGTTCGGTTCCCAACCGTCAACGACGGGTTGGAGGGCGTCCATATACTCCTCGATCTCCTCATCTCGCTCCTCGATTTGGTCGGGTTGGTAGGATTCTCCAAGGGCGTCTTTGTTGCGGAAGATGTTCTGCTTCCGCTCGAATCGACGCATGTCACCGCTTTCCCACGTCTCCTATATAAAACCACCCCTACATCTGTTTCAAGTGAAGAACACAGACACACCACTCTTACAAGTGAAGCACTAGACTAGTAGTAGTGACTAGAGCAACAGTCCACAATTTCAACTAAAGCGCTGACATATCTGGGTGGTGGTGTTGTAAGAATTCACGTCCTAGAGGCTCTCTTTGTGCTGGTACCGACGTTTGTATCCCCGCAACTGCTTCTCTGTACTACTTTGTCCCCTGTCTCGAATTCTGGGCTTCACTTGCAAGAGTGGTGTGTCTCTGTCTTCCTACCACATCCCGTGGTAGTCTCAATCGCGGCCCGGTCTGGTTTCTATGTCCCGAACTCCTCCTTCGATCATCGTGGTTGGTTCGAGCGGTCACACCCACCACCGTTTCAGCAATTTTCGTCGAACATGCTGATTTGCTATACTCTTCTGAGGATCACCCCACTATTTTATGAATCTAATCTGGTGTCTCTAGTATCATGGAAACGTAAAGATCCGGAACTGGCGGAAGGGTGGATACCAAACCTCCCGAGCTACTGAATTCTCGACAATCAGCCGATTCAGCGACTCTCGATAGTGATTGCTCCGGAAATGCTGGAGGGTTGCTCTCAAATCTTACCAAACATTTATTCTCTAGTAATCCGTGTTGTTTGGTAAGACAATGACCCCTCGACCACCGGCTCCCGATTCGCTCCCGCAGTATCTCGCTGAGGGCGTCCCGAAGCAAGACGACGCAGACTTACGCACCCTCCGGGACTGGATCGACGATCTCCTCGAGTACCGCCAGGACGTCGCTGCCGAAGATATCGACGCCGGCGAAGGCGAGACGATCGAAGCCGTCGAAGAATCGAGCGGGGGGACTGTGGTGATCAAGAAAGTCAGCTGTGGCAAAGACAACTGCAAGTGCCAATCTGGCGAGCTCCATGGCCCCTACAAGTACATCGTCCGCCGACAAGGGGATAGTCTCGACTGGGAGTACAAAGGAGCGGTCACGGAATGATCGTCTCTCTTCGGCTCGGTCTATACCAATTTGGTGCTCGCCAAAGTAGTTAATGTTCAAGCGGCCATAGCTTGGGGTGAATCGACGGTCGGCCTATGATTATGAACGCCTACTATGCCATCTGATCCCTCGAACTCGGATACGCCACGGACGCTCTCCGGGATAGACAGTACCGTTGAAACTCAGCGCCAGCGTCTCAACACCGTCACCCAGGAGACCCGCTTCGTTTTGATTCAGAATATCCTATCCCATCCGAAGCAGTTACCCTCGCTCAAGGAACTCAGCTACGTGAACCCAAGCAAGAGCCAGAGTACGATCCGCGAGCATCTCGAGATCTTGATCGAGGACGGTATCGTCGAGGAACGGATGCTTCCCGACGACCGTCGACAACGAGATCTTCCCTGGCGCTTCTACGGGCTGACAGAGGAGGGACGAGCGTTGCTATCGGAGGCGGGCCTCTTGCGAGCTGAAGCGGCGTTACAGGATATGTATACGCGGCTGGACACCACGCCCGAGATCGATAAGTATGCACAAGCGCCACGTCCGGGACAAGCAACCGAGTAAGTCGAGGAATGGGTCAGCGGTTTCGAGCCGGAGAGGAAGCCGACAGCTCCGCAACAGACCACGGGCTGCAGCCGCCTTTTCGTAATGTGAAACTGACTGTTATGATCGGCATTGTAGATCACGCGCAGTTGGGCTATAGTCGCCCCACCGGGAACTCAAACGAGGGGGTACGATCTGCCTACGTAAGTCTGAACACGGTCACGCCCAGTCGTGGGTTTCCCAGCCCTCGTAGTGTTTCAGGCGGCTTTTGATCTCAAACGGTTCCCAGTCGCACTCGTGGTAGAGGACATCGGCTAGGTGACCGAACTCGCTGTTGTCGAGTTCGATTCCTCGGTTCCCTTGATTCGTGATGTAGGGCTTGGACCGCAGCTCGTCGAAGACGTCGCTGGCGGTGGGGTAGTCACTCGTCTCGATAGCAGCAATAGAGAGGAGGTTCTCTTCAACGATAGGCGAGCCCCACCGATGCTCGGCTATCATTGCTGCGAGGAGCGCACATTTCACCGACGGCTTACGCATATTCCCCTCTTTCTATGCCTCTTTGATAAGAGTGTGTTAATGCGCATTAACGCCCGGGACAACAGTTATGTGTTATCACCGGTAAACCAACAGTATGAGCGAATCACCTCAGAAACACCCAGCAGCGGAGAAGGACACCAAGGAGGCCCGCCTGGAGAATCCGAGCGGTGTCTTGTATCTCTTTCAGCACGAGAGTGTCCCAATCCTCATCGACGCCATTCTCACGCTCCCCCCGGGCCGAGAGTTCACCAAGACGGAGCTCGCGGATCATGCTGGCGTTACCCGGCAGACAGTGAGCAAGTACATCGACCTTCTGGTAGAAACCGAGATCGTCGAGGAAGTAGCGAACTCGTCACCCCGCCGGTATCAAGTCGCCAAGAGCGATGCCGTTCAGGAGCTTTTCGAGTTGAACAGTGCGCTGAACGCAGCCGGTGAGTAAACTACTCTACCCTACTTCGCTCGGGGGCAATGGCCCCACTCGCTCGTTGAGGGTAGGGCTTTCGCGTGGACTCCCGTTCTACGCCTCGAATGAGGCAGGAAGGTCGAACTCTTCACTCACGTTCAGCGTCCCGCGATTCAAGCGCACGTCTACGGGTGCGCCTCCGTCGTCTGCGTTTTGCTGACACCGAAGAGACTGAACACCGAGGTTCTTGGAAGCATTGTATTTGGCGTGGTTCTGGTAGCCGCAATCCTGACATTCGAAATCCTCGCCGTGGCGGTGTCGTCGTGAGCAAACCCCAGGTCGAACACCGTTTTGACGTGTTCCGTGGGCCCACTTGCACGGGCTTTGACGCCTTGTTCTCTGGCTTAGTCTTCGACGTACTCGTAGAGGCGGCGGAACGTCCACAGATGGTGCCACGATGCCTCTGGCATAGTCTCACGAATGTCGGTCAGGTCCCCGAACACGATATGCGAACAGTCGTGTTCGACGGCTTCAGCCACGATCTCGTTGGCGGCACGATGCAGGTATATCCCGTACGTTCTTGCGTAGAACACCTATGAGAATCCTGCGTCCGAAATTACCTGATACGAATTATTAATACTTCGGGTGGCACGGTCCAGTTGGTTGAGAGAGCGTATAATCGCTTTACGTCGCTTGTCTCGGCTGGTCGAAATTCCACTGGCGGAGGACATCTTCATCGAGAGAGCTGTCGCTACTCCGGGATGCGTGCCCGGATGCCTGAGCGACCGGTCCGGTCGCTCAGGCACTCACCTCCGGTGGGTTGTAGGTTTCCTTGCGTGTCAGCATATAGAAGACTGACACGAGCAGTTTCCGAGCTGTTGCGACAATCGCAATCTTGTGATTTTTCCGCTCTTTGAGTCGAGTATAGAAGTTCCCAAGATACTCGTCGTAGCGAACAGCGTTTGTCGCAGCCTGAACGAGGGCCCAGCGCAACACCGCTGGGCCCTCTTTGCTGATACTCCCGCGCACTTCTGTCTCACCAGATTGGTGAACCGTCGGATCTAATCCGGCGTAGCTCACGACCTCTTCGTGGCGGTCAAACCGATCGATCTCTCCGAGTTCAGCGACAATCACCGCACTCGTGAAGTTTCCAACGCCAGGAATCGACAGCAACAGTTGCGTCTCGCTATATTCGAGGACCTTCATCTCGATGAGGTCCTCGATCTCTTCGATCTGCTCAGTGAGTTCTTCAATCACGGAGAGATGGGCCTCAACTATCGTTCGGTCAGCTTCACTCAACGAGAGTTCCGCGAGGAACTCTCGCCCGGTTGGACCGAACAACTCGCTGTCGTAGGTGTTGTTTGTCCGTGTAAGAACGGCTCGCACGCGGTTTTTCTCCGCTGTTCGTTCTTCGATGAGCGACTTACGGGTCCGGACGAGATCCCGCAGTTCGCGGATCTCGTCCGGAGGAACGTAGCTTTCCGCGAGCATATCCGCCCGGAGCATGTGCGCGAGTCTCTTCGCATCGACGCGATCCGTCTTGACTGTTGCATCGGCGATGATCCGTGTTTTCGCTGGGTTCACCAGTGTGACATCGAGATGCTCGTCGAGCATCTCGTAGATCGGGCGGTACGTCCCCGATGCTTTGATGGCTGCTTCGCCACCAGCGTACTCCTGAGCAAGAGTAGCAAGGTCCTCGTTTTGCAGGCGAATCTCGTCTTGCAAGTTGCCGTCGTCGTCCACGACGGCAACTTGCGAGTAGTGTTTGTGGGTATCAATCCCGAGGTACATGGAACGCCTCCGTTGGGGTTGTGCGTGCGTGAATCGAAGAGACACCTATGCGTGCTCTATGGCACAGTTTTCTTCGTTCTTTCACGGCAGTGGGACCAGTCATTGGTTGCGTGCTCGAAGCATTGCTACACAAGCGGTCTCTGCCAACCCCTGTGACCTATTCACGCACCCAGGGGCTTAGTAGCAGGATTCTCACAGAATCATTGTTGGTGGCGAGCTGTCGGGCGATTTTGTTGTAGCTCTGCACGACGGTCGGACTCACCAGAGCGGGAGCAAGACAGGTTGAAAGAAGCGATCGACCGAGTTCACTCAGTCCGGAGAGGCCTCACCATTGACATCCTCCTCCGCGTTCACGCGGAGGAATCCCGAGCGGTGGGAGTTTCAGGTCTGCAACCATAGACGCCGCCACTTCACGGGAGTCCGCGTCTAACCCAGTCGTCGTGGTCGGTGGCTGTCTAGCCGTGCCAAGCGGCTGGTACTCCTATCCTCGGCGTCGTTGACTCCCATCTGTTGTTTGTGCCAGCAGGGAGTCGCTGACACGTCGCCGGACTCGGAGGTATCTTGAAGCTTGCTCGACCGACGGGGCACAAGACGAACCTGTCTGGGATTCGCGTTCACCACGTCGGCGTTCCGGATATTGTCTCATTGGATGGCGGGCTGGCCGCCTCCGAAGGTCGTTCGGAATCCGCTCCGTTCCGACCTGACCGTACCACGGTATAGCGGTTTTTGCCACTTGAACGTATGGATTAGAAACTCGGCTCTGCAATTGTCGGTGGAACGTGTCACTAAGTGACGGCGCGTATCCACGGCCTGAAGGCCGTGGTATTGCGCCTGTTCCGCATATAATCTGCTTCACAAGAGCGTAGTCGAGAATGACTAAGTATATGGCCATACCATATCCGGATTGGGCCACCTCCAGATGTTCGAAACCGATCGCCAGCCAACAGAGGAGGTTCGTCAGCCGGACCCGCCGCTTCCCGAAGAGAGCGGGCTGACGCTCGAGGAGTACCTCGCGATGCAACAGGCGATCGGCCACCCGACGCGGTTTCGGATCCTCCGCACGCTCGTCGCTAACGATGAACTGAGTGCTGCCGATCTCAAGGCCGCGGTCGATGTCGAATCCCACAATTTCCACTACCACCTCGACGAACTGGTCGACGTCGGGCTCGTCGACAAGCGCCAGCGACGGACTGCTGATAGCCAGGGCTTCTACACGTACTATCGGCCGACAGCAATGGGGCGGGGTATTCTTGAGCACGGTGTCGAAGAGCTGATGCGCCGTGAACGGGAGTTCAACGACGCCTATTCGCAAGCTGCCAGAGGACATTCTTGTCGTCGGTCTCCAGCGACTACTCCAGTCGTTCATCTACCAAGATGGTGCTCCAGATATTAACCAACAAAATGTAGGTCATGAATTCGTGACGTTGGTTAACACACTCGGGAAAGTCACCGACGTGCTATCTTTCTACAAGGAGAGAATCCCGTCGTTTACGACGGGCGTGAATCCGACAGCGCCGACACAAACCACGTTCAGCGGCAATACGGATATTTAAATTAGATCGTATCGTAGTATGATATACACCGAGGCGGCCACACCGCCCATCCAAATGCACAATATCGGGACTCTGAGGCCCAGAACGTTCGAGACACCATCTCGAACCGCTGTGGTGTCTCAGTTCAAGATAACTCCGAGTCCCCTACCGGGATAGGAGTAACGGCGGTGTGGCCCCGCCAGTACCCCCGTCATGCCGACCGGACTACAAACCAGCAAATATCCCAACCCAGCGGTGCGGTGCCGTGGGAAGCCTCGCCGTTTACGACGAGGAGGAGGTCACAGATTCGGTCAGTTGCAGTGGTAGCGAGGCGAAAGTCCACATATAGTCGAGTGGATGGTGTCAGACTAGTGTTACATTCGTGATGGCACGCGAACAGACCGAAAAAAGAACGGACTCTCGCTATGGATTGTTCCCTCTGTGCTGCAGCGGGGGCAGATCAGTCTGCCAGCGAGTCGAGTTTCTGGATGATCTTCGCGTAGACATCGGGAGCGCAGTACCTGCCCTCGTCGATAATCGCATCAATTACGGTTCGGGCATCGTCGACACTGAGCGTTCCCTCGCTAGCGAGTTTCAACATTCACATTCACAACGCCTCAAGATCTGCGTCGAGATGGTCGTCCGCTACCCAGGTGATATCACGTTCTTTGGCGAGCTGGGCGAAATCCCAGACCGACATCCCGGCCAGCTCAGCCGCCTTGCTGAATGTGATGGATCCGGCCGCAAGCTGATCGAGTGCCTGTTCGCGACGCCACTCTTCGAGCCCCTTGGAGAGAAGTTTCCGAACGGCCGTGCTCCGCTCGAGCTTTTCCTCCTCGAGATATGCCTCGAGTTCGGCTTCCAGCTCGTCGGGAACGCGTATCGAGATCGTCCCCATACCGTTTACTTCATTTGCAATGTGTACAAACGCTTCGGTGCTTCCTGGGAAGGCTCCTGTGTGGTGAAGCCCGTCCACGGCCACTGAAGGAAGTCAGAGGATACGAGATGAATATTAACCAACAGATGCTCGATTATTCGCGCTTGTTGGTTAATAAATGCCTTTCTCAACCCCGACTCTCGTAGAGGGATACCCAGATACCGTACAACCCACCAGCCCCATCGACTAACACCGAGACCTGCGAATCGACGGATATGGGCTACCATGTCCTTGAACGGATTCGTGGGGCGCCAGATGCGCCGCACATTTGCTTCTGGAAGCGACTGGGAATCGACTACAACCTGCCGATCGTCCCACGAGATGAAGCCGTCCCACCGAACCGGGTGCGGTTGATCGTCGTCAAAACAGTCAACGACACTGGTGATCGCACTTGTGCGATCGGAGAAAAAGTCGAATGGGAGCTGTATGAGCCCTACGGCTCCGCCGCAATCGAACCGTATGCGGACTTTCCACCGGAGGAAGTGACAGAACAGCATCGTCACGAAGAACCAGTCGACCTCGTCGAGGAGGTTGCCGGGACACTTCCGATCCCGCCCTCCTTCTTCGACGCCCATCAACTCACAGTAGGGGACTATCTCGAATGCTTCGTCACAGCAGTCCGTCCGTCAGGCAATGACGAGTGGATCGTCCCCTATCCAGCGCAGACAGCCCCGCCCACAGGCAGTAATCCGGAATTCGATCCAAACGAAATTCGGGCTACTGTTACGCAATGTGAAGTTAAACTGGAGTGATCAGTGACTCATAGTCGGCAGCACGTCCCGCCAGGGATGTATCTGAGCGCAAGAAGGAACCACCCCATCCACGGTAGCCAACACCCCAAACGGCTATATTCCAACACCCCCAACACTAGGTTATGTCGAGCGGTACCATCGATATCGACGAGTTCGAGAACGCTGACGCCGACGAATTCGAGGAGCGGAATGATACCGAGCGAATCGTGCTGTTCCTCGACAAGAATGACGACCGGGCGTGGAAGGCGGCAACGATCGCCGAACAACTCGGGCTGGATACAGATGCCGTTGGTGCGATTCTCTCGCGATTGAAGGAACGCGGTCTCGTGCGGCACAAGCGCCCGTACTGGGCGATCACGGACGATGAGGAACGGCTTCAATCTGCCTACCAGCTCCACCGACACTACGAGACGGCAGACGAACAATACGGTGAGGCACCTCTCGAAGACCTCCAGACCGACGAGATGGAGGACGTACAGTGACTGCGTTCGAGGACTTGCCGAGCACTACCTGACCTCTCTCGTCGACGATCGCACCAAGGATGTGACCAGCCAGTTGATCGACTACATATCGTCCTGAAAACCTCCCCGCACGGGCAGCCAGTATTCAAATACTCGTAGTACGATGGTACTATAATGAAATACGCGAGTGTCAGCGTCAAGTTTCCAGTCGAACTCGACACCGAGATCGAGCGGTTCCACGATGAAACGGGGATCTACACCAACAAGAGCGAGTTCATCAAAGAGGCCTGCCGCGCCCATCTCCGCGAGCTTAATGACAATACAGCGATCGCCGCGCTCCGGCTGGAGCAGCTGCTCGCTGAAGCTGAACAGAGCCACGAGTCTGCTAGTGAGATCGCCGCCGAGCTTACAGCACTCGGCGAGAAAGTCGATGCAGACGACCTCGAACGAGCCGTCGAAGAAGCACGAGAGGAGACGTCCGAGCAGGTGTACGGGTCCGACGCGTGAAACGTCGACAGTGGATAGGTACTACCCATGACCGAGACCGACGCGCTCTACGACGTTCGGGAACGGACGGAGAATCCAGCCCATGCATCGGTCGACGACGTGATCACACTCGTCCTTGATCGAGCACGGAAACCGCGTGAGGACCACCACAACGCACATTTCGACGAAGCCATGGCAGCTGTCGTCGATCAATATGGTGAAGACGCCGTCCGGACCGTCATCCATCGCGTCCTCGTTGAGCACTATCCGTTTCGGACAGCCACGGTCAACCTCGATATACGCAATTTCGATGGTGTTCGGATCGGCACGACGGCTGTCTGGACCCTTCGGGAGTTGAACCGCGATCAAGACGGCTGAAAGGAGGCCCAAACACCCGCAATCGCTTCGCATCTCCCAACCATATAGGGCTACATCCGCGAAGTAGACCGCACGACCGGCACCTGTGTATGTATCGCCCGAGACCGTCCCAGCTCTGGGAAGAATTGATGATCACCTCAACCAAGAATAACACTTGGAGCTCAGCCACCGGTAACGTAGCGGACGACGAATACCAGAGTCACAGTAACGTGTTTGCTCCGCGTTCGTACACGTAGATCGTATAGGTACTGATCGCTATAACACCGCTGTCGACGACACCAAGGAGTTTGCGACTACGATCGGCTTTACGTCCTCGGTGAAATCTCGCTCGGCAAAGCCGCCGAGCGAACCGGCGTTATCCGCTGGGAGATGGAGGAGATTCTCCAGGAGGCCGGCATCGAACTGCGGCTCGGGTCACAATCTATGGAGGACCTCGTTGACGAAGTCGACGTCGCGCTTGACCGCGACTAATGGGGAGTCTCCCTATCCATGGATAGGGAAAGTATCCAATAAGCCGCACCGCTTGGCATTACGCCACAGATTCCGGTATCCCTCGCCGTCAGATCGTCGTCGAAAGACGCTCGATGCGATCAGCGGTTTTCTTGACTGCGTCTTTCTCCTCGAGACGACTCACGATATCCTGTAATTCAACCGTGGTGTAATCGAGTTCCTGCTGGAGGGCAGGCATAGATTTCGGTTCGTCGAGGGCGTGAAGCACCTCGAGTTCCTCGTAGACGCGCTCTGTAATCTCCGCGACCGGCTCATGCAGGGGTGTCCTCACGTTGTGTTGCTCGGTGAGATCGGCCAACGCCTCGTTCACGTATGTCACGAATAGCTCTTGGTCCAAGAGGTCGATCTGCGCGGCGAGTTCTGCTTCGACGACGTCGAAATCGAGGTCAGTCTGCAGCAGCGAAAACATATCTTCGATATCGTCCACCCGTCCGGCGACCGCCTTGAATAGGAAGATGTCCTCTGGACTCACGAGTTCGACCACCAAGTTGCTGGGGTTGAGGTACCGCTCGCTGCGCTTCCGAATCCCGTCAGAAAGAACCAGTTTATCGATAACCTGCTGGTGAAAGATGTCGATTCGACACCCATCATCGTTCTCGAGGATTCGCTGAGCACCGAGCGCTTCGTATTCTTCGTCCGGTTCCCGAACGATATCGTAACCAAGTTCGAGCAGTACTGCTTGGAGCTGCCCGAGGTCATCACCGGATGCGACGATGAGATCGATATCCTTGGTAGTGGTCTTGAGATCCTGGAACGCCATTGCCCCACCGCCGATCAAGAAGACAGTGAGCGGGTCGTCTAGCTGCTCGCCGATGCGCTCGAGTTCCGACCGAATGTACGAACTGTCGAATCGCGCCCTCATGCTGACACCCCGTAGTCCTCAGCCAATTCTTGGAACTCCTCCCACTCGGGAAGTCGAGATGCCCGCTCCTCGCCACTCGTGTCGAGATACGTGAGCAAGTCCTCGACGAGATCGTCGACGCCGTACTTTGTGGCCTGGTCACGCAGTTCGTCACAGTCGACGTCAACGTGGCTGAGCAGGAGCAGACAGTATGACTGGGTACGTGCGCCCGAATCGATTACGAGCATATGACAGCACAGCATCGCCGGCGAGAGATCATTCATCGTCTCTGAATGGAAATAGTACCGACGGTCGCGGGCCAGAAGGGGCAGGTCGTAGGTCTGGAAACGCTCTGGCCCCGTCAAAAGGAAGTCCTCGACGGTAATCTCATCTGCGGTCTGGACGAGGAACTCGTCGAGTGACTCCCAGAGAATCGTGTAGGTGTCGGTGTGTTGTTCGACGGTCTGGCGATGGTCGTGGTGAACGAGTTCCCGAGCAAGCGTACTCAGTTGTTCGAATCCCTCGTTCAGCACATATGCATCCTCGTCAGTTTCGTAGATGATCCCTCGATGCTGAAGTGGATCGAGGGCGCGATGGACGGTGCTCCTGTGAATGTTGGCCCGGCGTGCGAGCTCCATTGCGACCTGCGGTGTTTCAAGATAGTAGAGAACGCGGAACGTCGCGCCCGACAACAGTTCAGGCCAGTCGATGTGCGAATACTCTTGGGTGATGTCTGTGAGGAGTTCGAGTGCTTTCGCGTCCGATGGCCGGATCTGCTTTGTTTTCCCTTGTCGACGCGTCTCGACGAGTCCGGTCGCTTCGAGACGATCGACAAGTTCAGACGTGTAGCTGAGACTGCGGTCCAGCTGGGTCGCAAATTCGGAGACTGTCTGTTCACCGTGAAGGACGGTGAGCGCGCGAACCTCGCCTTCGGTAAGCATCTGTTGCGTAGATACGAACCGATATTTAAATAACTTCGCTATCTCGCAACGAGTATAACTGACTCAGCTGAGGTTGCTGGGTGAGAAACACGATGAAGGCCCTCGGCCGTTCACGGGCGGCGCGCCGCCCGTTAGCTCGGAAGAGCCTGCTCTCCCGGTGACCGAGACGGCCTCGCCCTTTCTGAGTCCACCAGGACGGTAGCTGGATCGCCGAGTGTCGCGGCCAGCTGGACAGGTGTGTACGTGACGGCCCGCCCCGCTCGCCGCGTTCCGCCTTCCGGTGAGCAAGCTCACCGGCGTCCCGCTCGCTCCGCTCGCGGGACCTCCGCGTCGCTCGCGACCGACCATTCCGGGCGTGCGGGCGCTCTCCGCACCGCCCGCGCCCGTTCCGGGCTAAAATGCATGTGCCCTCGGCGCCAGCGGGTATCCCCGTCGGTTGCGCCCCTTGCGGGCTTTCGCGTTCCAGCGCTTGGTGCCGCCTGCGCTGTCGCGCGCCACACCGCGGCGCGCGTTCTCGGCGACAGTCGCCCTGGACACGGACCCGCACATCGGGCCGGACACGAGCGGGCATATCGGTATGGGCTCACCTCTGAATTGATTACGCCACCGGTGGTTCTTTTTGCGCTTGTAAAGGGTGCAGGCGCGAACCGTTGTGCCTGCGTAGAACTAGGTGATTCCTGATGGACCAACGCCACCAGCGACAGGTGAACCGTCACCCAAAGAAGGACTGCCCGGATGTCGGTTGATCTCACCGACATTGAGCGGGCCGGAGACGAACTGGAACAGTGGTTGGTTGAACAAGCCGAAGCCGGCGTGCCTGAAGTCGTCTTGGTCGGCCTCCTTCGTGACTACGCCGACGACATCGAACATCTTGGCTACGTCCCGCGGATGTGGGAGCACAGCGACCGCTGAGGGACTCTGATTTCGCTCCTCTGGTGGTTGTTTTTCGCGCCCACGATGGGCGGAGGCGCGACGTAATCGAGCCTTCACCAGAGAGGGAGTCCCGATGAGATGGCACTGTCACCTCAGCCTAAGTAGCAGTCGCCCGAGAATCGTGCAGACAACTGACCCCAGCGCAGGCGTGTCCGGAGCGCAATCGAATGCTGAGCCATGAATCGAACGAATACGTTCGATCTCGTTCCGCAATCTGAGACGACAGAAGAGATTCTCGTGCGAGTACTGGATGCCTCAGCAAGCCTCTGGAACCAGCTCACCTACGACCGCCGACAGCGGTTCTTCGACGGCGAAAGCGTCTGGGAGTGCGATGGCTACTACGACGAGTACGTCGACGTGCTGAGCGGAGCGACAACCCAACAGATCGCTCGCGTGAACGATACGGCATGGCGCTCGTTCTTCGAGCTTCTCGACGATCCAGCGTACGATCCGAGTCCCCCCGGCTACTGGGGGAATCGAGACGAGGGCCGAAACCTCCACACCTACATCCGTGACGATTCGTACACCATTCGGTGGAATGAGCGGTCACGACTGGAGATTCGCATCGGAATGGATCTCAAAGACGAGTACGGATTCGGGATGTACGAACGGCTCCGATTGCCAGTTCGGGGCAATCCGAAGTGGCGCGGAGACAGTGGCCGGCTCGAAATCAGATACGATTCAGTTGAAGAGACGTACCGTGTCCACCAGTCGACAACCGTCGAGGAGATCGAAACGAGTGAGTCAAATGGTTCCGAAGCCGCCGCTCTCGATCTCGGTGCAAATGTCCTCGTTGCCTGTACGACAACGAGCGGGGAGCAGTACCTGTACAATGGACAGACGCCGTTCGAGCAGTTTCGAGAGACAACCAACCGAATCGCCGATGCCCAGGCGAAACTCCCTGACGAGCAACACACCAGTCAGCGAATCAAGCGCCTCTACCGGACGCGATCTCGGCGGCGCGACCACGCAGTGAACGCCCTCCTCAGGGATCTGGTCGAACGGTTAGACGCGGCTAGTATGACGACCATCTATCACGGCGATCTCACCGGCGTTCTTGGGGAGTACTGGTCGGTGGAAGCCAACTTCAAGGCGCGGTCGTTCTGGGCTCACCAACAGTGCATTGATCGACTCGAATCTGTCTGTGAAGAGTTTGGTATCGACGTAGAAGCAATCTCCGAGGCGTGGACGTCCCAGACGTGTCCGGAGTGTGGCGAACGGGAACGAACACACCGGCATCGTGAGACGCTGACCTGTCCGTGTGGCTTCGAGGGCCATGCTGATCTCGTGGCTTCGAAAGCGCTGCTTGAGCAGGCGACGAACACGACAGTCAGGCCGACGGCACGGCCCGTGCGGTTCCAGTGGGACGATCACCAGTGGCATCCCGTCGAGGGAACCATAGTGACACCCAACGAATAGCGCACAGACCCGTGAGGTGCCGCCGTAGCGTCCTTGACGCTAGCGAGCGGACGCTCCTACGAATGGAGTGGATGTCGACCCGCTGGTCGCTCGCTTTTCGAACAGATACGCGGTTGCCCGGCGATTATGGGGTGTAGATGGGTTTCTTGCCAGACATGCGTGTACTGCTACTCGCGGATCCTGATTGCGTAGATCCGCCCATCGTCAGTTCCGACGTAGCACATTCGACTCATGTTTGCGATTACTCTCATCGAATCGGTTGCGATCCTCCGCCCACTTCCCCACGGACGGAAAGCATCAGACCAACCAACCCCGGCCCGACCACGACAACGAGTGCTTCTAAAAAGAATGCACCCATCAACAGGAGGCTGATTCCACAGAACCCTACCAGACAGACCGTGGGACCGCCAATATCAAAGAGCGTCCCCTGAGCGAGCCCGCCAGGCGCAATGAAGATTCCAAAGGTGATGAGCATCGCAGTCGGCCAGCCAGCGACCGTGTATCGGAGTGCGGCTTCCGGCTCGATCTGCCGCCAGTGGTGGATGATCTTTTGCCCGACCACCAGCGGAAGCGCCGTCAAGATCAATAGCGTGCCGATCCCCGTGCCCACGAGCGTCGCCGGGATCTCCCACAGTTCCGTGTCCAATCCGCCCCCAGCGATTGCCCAAACGACGACGACGCCGACGAGGTAGAGTAGACTGGCCTCAAGAAGCGCCAGTCGGAGCGCCCTCCTGATCGACTGCGTTCCCGTTCGGGAGGCCAGAAGCGTTGTAACGGCCACTGGAACTGAGACTCCAATTGTGATGACGAACGCGAGAACGGGGAGTAACCCTGTCGGCAGTGCCATTTACCGCGCCACCCCAGGTGAGACCGTCATACTCGTTCATTGTCCGAGACGAGGCTTAACACCCCGCTTGGTTCAAAATTGATTTTGACGGATACTGGGAGTCCACCTATTGATTCCACCGCCACCAGATGACGGTCAGACTAAGGATGAACAGTCCACCGAGAAGGAACTCAAAGCCGGGGACTGCAAGCAGTGCCCGAATGGTTGATTCACTACCGCCGCCAGCACCGAGACCAAATCCTTGGTAGATATAGAGCAGGACCGATCCAAGGAGGAGCAGGGCAGACGCGCCGACGAGTCGCTTGAGCAAATCAATAAATCCCGTCTTGCGGGTTTCCGTGCCGACGAAGACAACGACCGGGTCGTCGGCTGGCGCATACACGTTCATCTCTTTGCCCTTCTCGGAGTACCGCGTATCAGCTACCTGCACGATGCCAGCGTCTTCGAGATTGTTGAGGTGGTACGAAACATTCTGCACCGACATATCGAGGCGATCCGCTAATGCAGACGGTGGCGCAGGCTCGTCGTAAATCGCGGTCAGCACGAGCCGAGCAGTGTCCGAAGCGAGTGCGTCGAAGACATCTGCCGTCCCGTCTTCAGTAACACCAAGTACCTGAATCTCGCCCTCCTGTTCCGCAGATACATCGTCAGTGGAGGGCAGTAAGGACATACTGCTTGGTCTTACTGGGACCGACATAAGTTTCGGGTAGCCGCAGAGAAGCCCCGAAGCCCCCACCAAACGTCCTCTGGAAGGACAAACAGCTTCTAGCGACAGGTGCGGTTACCTCGAAAGCCCCCGTGCGCTCGCCGGCCGCGACTCGCTGCGCGCCTCGTTCCTGCGGTGCTTGCGTTGTCGGGGCACGTCAAGCGCCCGGCCCCTTTCAGTCCCACCTGAGGGTTGTTGTCGGGCAAGCACACTCATCGGCTGGTTGGTGTGGTACGATACGGCCCGCCCCGCTCGCCGCGTTCCGCCCTCCGCGTCGCTCGCGACCGACCATTCCGGGCGGTCTGCCTGCAGTAGCGGGCGGACTGCCGGGCTAAAGTGCATGTGCCCTCGACGCCAGCGGGAAAGCGCGAGGGGTTGCGCGGCGTCGCTGCTCACCCCCCACGCTTTCTCCGCTGGTCGCTCGCTCCGGGCGGGTCGGCGCGCGGTGCTGGTTGGGTGGCCTCCCTGAGGCGCGCTCTCGCTCGCGCCCACAGGGCGCTCGCGAAGGCGCGAGCGAGAGCGCGCAGACGAGTCTGTCGGTCGTTGTCGTCGGAAAACCGCGATGTAGGAGCATCGCGGTGTCGGGCGCGTGAGCGCCTTCAGGTCTAAGACCAATGTCGGGTAAGAACGTCTTCGGTAATGAGGTTTCGGTCGATGAACAGGCTTTCGAGAAACACGATGACTTCGAGGTCGACGAGGATGGGTTCGAGGTCGTCGACGAGACGCCGGAGTTCCGGGCGACAGTCAAGCAGGAGACGCAGGCAAAGGTAGATGCGAACCACCCAGACGGGATCGCGGACACGAGCAACGAGCGGATTCACGGCGTCACCCTCGAACAGGAGGAGCGCATTCAGGCGCGGGAAGCAGAACTGGAGCGCATCAGTGCCCAGGCCGAGCTGGGAACGCAGGACGGTCGGGAGCAGCGCACGCGTGAGGTCGTAGCGGAGCGAAGCGCTGAGCAGCGTGAGCAGTTCCAGAAGCGGGCGGCGAGCGCGAATCCGATGATGGCTGATCCGGAGCGGGCGGATCCCCGAGCGGGACTCGACCAAGACGAGTTGGCGGCGGTAAACAAGCAGGCGAAGCGCATAGCGGCGCAGTTGGACGGGTGGTCACGCGCGATGATCGGGCGACGGTTGGGCGAAGCCGTGGCCAGTGGCAAGAGTCTGATGGCGGCGGTCGTCGGGACGTTCGAGGCGTTGCAGACGGCGCCGGGACGGGTCGTTCCAATCGAGACACTCGAAGACATCGACCGCAAGGAGGTGAGCGTTGAGGGGCGTGTCGAGACGTTGTGGGACCCTTCGCATCCGAGTATCGCCCAAGTGGGGCTCATCGCGGACGACAGCGGAAAGACGCGCGTGACGATCTGGAAGGCATCGGACGCCCCGTGGGTCAAGGAAGGCGAGCGGATTCGAATTCACAAGGCAGCCCGGAACTGGTACGAGGGACGTGTCTCCCTAGCCGTGACCGGGTGGACGACGATCCACTTCCCAGAACGCGGTCGGTGGTGGGACGAGTAGGCGAGCGCGGTATCGTTCTTTTTTATTGTCCGCCGGACCGGCCCAGGCCCCGCCGCCCCACCCTCCGCTCCGTGCTCGCTCCCTGTGGTCGCTGCGCGCGCAGCCACGACCTCCCAAGTGTCTATTTTATTATACGATCAGTTCACTGAGGATCGGGCAGCTCCCGAATTTTGCAGAGGGCCTCGTCTATAGAGAAATCTCCAGGCAGAGTCGCCCGTTCACGATGCCAATCACTGGGCATTTCCTCGGTTTCGATGAATCGACTGCCTCTACTCGGTTGTAGAGGACGACAACAGCGTAATTCAAACCGCCGAATCCAAGTAGGTGTGACAGTCCTACGCAGAGTCTTTCACCCCCTCAATGGGTGAGGGGCTCGCTGTACGGGCGAGTTCCTTGAACACGGTGAGAACGATGGCAACCGGAGACATCTACGAAACTGGCTTTGACGAAGACGTCCGAACGGAATCGAGTGCGAACCAATGTCCCGAGTGCGACGGCCGGGTCACCACCAACACAGTCGAAACCGTCTGCGAGGACTGTGGCCTGGTCATTGACGAGCAGCGGATCGACCACGGGCCAGAGTGGCGAGGGTTCGACGAAGACGAACGGGAGCGCACGGGCGCTCCGTTGACGGCGGCGCGGCACGATCGTGGGTTGTCGACGGAGATCGGCCGCGGGACCGATGCGAACGGGAACGAACTCTCAGGACAGAAGCGACGCCGTCTGTTCCGAATGCGGCGTGAACAGACCCGTGGGCGATTTCAGTCGAAAGCCGAACGCAACCTCGCACACGGGCTTAGTGAAGTCCGCCGGATCAGTAGTGCGCTCGAACTATCCGAGACGATCCGTGACCAGGCCTGCCAGCTATTCCGCAGCGCTCAGAACGAGGACCTCCTGCAGGGCCGGTCGATCGAGGCGATGGCCACCGCGAGTGTCTACGGGGCGTGTCGGTGTAACGGGCAGCCGCGAACGCTAGACGACATCACCGAGTCGGCGCGCGTCGAGCAATCGCGGGTGACGAACGCATACACGACGCTGAATACGGAACTTGGCCTGCCAGCCCAACCCGTGACGCCGAGTGCGTTCGTTCCGCGGTTGGCCTCGGAGCTCGACGTCTCCGATCAGATCCGGCAGCGGGCTCGGCAGCTGGCGGAAGCATCCGAATCGACCGGAGCAACCACGGGAGTTCGACCATCTGGGTTCGCCGCAGCCTGTCTGTACAAGGCCGGACGCGAAGACGGACGGTGGCTCACCCAGTCGGACGTCGCTGACGTTGCGAACGTCTCGGTGGTCACTATTCGGACCCATCGCGATGCGCTGGACGAACTCGCCGTGTAACGTCCACGCTGTTGATTCTCTCTTGTCTGTAGAGGGTGTAATAGAACGCTTCTAACAGAGTTGATTCCATCTATCTTTACAATTATATGACGGTGAGGAGGTCTACCTGCACACCGACTCATCGTCTTGATTTACACCCCAAACGCTTAGTATATAGTTCGCGTACTATGGAATATGTCGGACGCATCAGCCTCTGTTCAGCTACCGGGTGCGGGACACACTGCCCACCGGTTTTTCGTCATCCAGGAATTGCTCGGTACCCCCGACCTCGCCCGTTTCTACGCGGACCTCCTCATCAACTCCCCGACGACGATTACCGCAACCCGTGAGCGTCAGGACTTCTCAAAAAGTACCGCGTACAAGTACGCCAATATGCTGGCGGAGTTGGGCGTCGCGGAGGAACTGGACGAATACGAGGACGGGTCAGCGCTCTGGCGTGCCGACCCGGTGAGCGGCGATTGGACCGATGAGATCACCCTCGAATTCGGGCCTGCCATCATCGCCGTCTACGGCGCAACCAGCGTCGACGACGACCTCGAACTCTACGTAGATCGCCACGGGAAGGCGGCGCTTGCACCGGCGGTGATGGGCACGATTACCTACCTAAAGGGTGAGACGACCCGTCGTGGTGTTGCCGACGACCTCGGCGTCCCCGCTGTCGAGGCCATCGCGGTGACGCAAGCGATCGGGCGGGTCCTAGCCGTCGTGAAGAACTTCGACCCGACGCTCAGCGACGTGGCCTTCGAGGTGGACGTTCACGAGCGGGCCCTCGAACAGGGACCGTACCAGCGCCCCGATGAGTGAGGCCCATCCGTCGCCGTTCCCGACGGCTTTAGTTCTCGATACGAGCTTCCTCCGAACCGTCGGAGGGACTGAGAGTGACGCCTATCAGATCTTTATTCAGTACGTCAAATCAGAGGGCGTCCACCTCTATCTGACTCAGGGTGTCGTAGAAGAGGTTTCGGAGCAACAGGGATACATCAGCATTGACTGGGTCGACCGTGCCGATACGACGGAGTGGATTACGCTCCTTGACGCTGTCCAGCCGGGCGTCCGTGTTCACGACGGGCCGCGTGCTGGAGAGGTCATGGACCGGGTCCACGAACGACTAGCAGACGTTGAGCAGACGGATCCAGACGAACTGCGAAAGACCGATTCAGAACTCCCTGCAGCTGCCGTACTGCTCCTTGGGTCAACCGCGCATGAGTCTGTGGGGATTCTCATCGACGACCGGAACGCTGAACGAGCGATATCCGCAGTAATCAACAACACGTACTACGACGGTCGCATCCGCGTACTCAGTATCTGGGACAGTATCGAGTACATAGAACAGTATCAGTATGACTGAGGCGTACATTCGGGTATCTTGCCCTCGAAAGACTGCCGTTCATACTCGACTTAGATCGTGACTGCACAGAAAGAAGGAATCCAGTTGCGAAGAGAATTGTTTGTTGCTGGTGTAATATACGCTATCGGCAGTTCATGGGCGCGTGACCGTGACATGGGAGGGATTCGGTCAAACTGGAAACACCGTGGATTGCTTGGGGTATTGCTAGCTATCGTCGGCGTGGTATTAGGCTCACAGACATCGAAATCAACGTTCCATGATTTCGCACTCGGCGATAGTCTTGGAAGACTTTGCTACCGATTCTGGTATGGCGTACTTCGTCCACTTCCAACTGATGATCAATGACCCACTTGCGCCCTGTATTCAGCAGGACCGTCGGAACCCATCAGCTATTGAGAAGTTCAACAGCGCCGTCTGACCGAGCCTCCCTGTACGGTTTTGTTCTCGATTCATCACCCACAGGGGAGTGAGGCCATGACAACACGACGAATTCATTCCAGCAAGGGGAGTCTTCCGCCGCTCTCGCTCCCGCCAGGAGCGCTCGCGAAGACCGATCAGCAGCACCGCTACGACGTCAACGACGAACCTCCGACCATCGAACCGATCGAACATCGCATCCGACTCGATTTCATAGAGATTGCGAGGCGGATACCCGACCCTTGAGGTCGGGGAGGAAGCCGACACTCGACGGCAAAACCACACGCGATGGCAAGGCCGACTCCCCACGCCTAAACAAATACTTTCAACCTCTCTAAGCATGTTTATGAGGTATGGAGGTCGTCCGCAACATCCAAATAAAGCTCGACGTTCCCGAGGACGCACACAGCGTTCTCGATGAGACGTTCGAGCAATTCCGTCAAGCGGCCCAACGCGTCGCCGACGCTGGATGGAACGACGACCCCACTCGAATAACGGATAGCAAAAACACGCTCCACGAACAGACGTACTCAGAGGTTCGGGAGCAGACCAGTCTGCAAGCCAGTCTCGTCCAGTCCGCCCGCAACCTCGCCGCCGACGCACTCGGCAACTGCAAAGACCGCATCCTTGACGACGCCAAGAAAGCAAGTAAGCCCGAGTTTCGAGGGAGTGTCGTTGTGTACAACGGTCGGACCATCACGTACGACGACCACGTTACGCTCGCCACCGTGGGCGACCGCGTGACCGCCCAGTTCGTCACACCCGAAGACGACGCGGGGACGCCGTTCGCGGAGTATTGGACGGACGACTGGGAAAAGAAGGAAGCGACGCTCCACAAGCGGGACGGCACGTACTACCTCCACGTCGCTGTCGAGAACGAAGTCGAATCGGCTGATTCTGGCGACGATTCGACCGAGAACGGAGTGGTTCTCGGCGTCGATTTGAACGTGGACGGCTCTCTCGCCGTCACCAGCACAGGAGCCTACCTTGGAAACGCAGACTACCTCAACCACCGCCGCGACGAGTACGAACGTCGGCGCGGCAACCTCCAACAGACAGGCACTCGTTCCGCGCATCTCACCATCAAGAGTATCGGCTCACGGTTCGCCCGGTGGAGCACCGACTACCTCCACCGCGTCTCGAAAGCGATTGTGCAGGAAGCCGTGGAGAACGACTGCACGGCGATTGCGTTCGAGAATCTGAAACATATCCGCGAACGCATCTCGAACGCCTCGAAGTTCCAGCAGTGGTCGTTCCGCGAACTCCAACGCCATGTCGAATACAAGGCCGAAGAATACGGTATTGACGTGGACGATGTTGCCCCTGCGTACACGTCGCAGCGGTGCAGTCATGGCGAGTGCGGGTTCACGCACGAGGACAACCGTGACGGTGACGAGTTTGAGGGCCTGAAGTGTGGAAGGGAGCTGCACGCGGATTATTTGGGCGATAGATCAACCGTGGGTGACGCCGGTAACATACAAACTCGCAGTGTATCGACTCGATCAGAGGCGCGATAGCCATCTGGCCAGAGTGGCTCCTATCTGAATCTTACTAGTGACTCTTAGTGAATGCTCTTATCGTAAACTAGGAGCGAGAGTGTGGACTCAGAATGGAGTCCAAGATCTCGGATTGTAGTCCGCAAGAGGAGGATTCTCGCCAGAGGACGGCTCTCATTCCGCTACTCTCTGTACTCTCTTTCCTTCTACGTGGGAATTTATCAGCCCGAACAGGGTAGTGGGCGGATCAGACGACTGATCGCTCCAGACAGGTAACTCAGAATGTCTGTTATCGATTCATCGACAACTTCGAAGAGCGAGGACGACCAACAGGTTCGGGATGATGCCCGCTCCGAGAGAGCACGAGAGGACGACATGGACATCGCACTGCTTTACTGGGGCGGGTGCTACGAGGTTGATTCAGCGTCGGGAAATACCTACGAGGTGGATCTGCTGGACGAAACATGTAGCTGCCCCGATCACCAGGACCCCGATACGCCTGCGCCCTGCAAACACGTCCGGCGGGTCCAACTCGAACTCGACGCTGGCCGGATTCCCCGCCCCGACGGACGACTACCCGAGACAGCACTACCGACGCATCCTTCCTCAGAAGCGACAGATACTCACTTTGTGGCAACACTCAGGACGGGGATTCGGGAGCGAGAAGAGCAAATCGCCACCCTCGAAGCAGAGATCCACGCACTCCGATTCGTCTGTGATGTTGCTGACGTGGTCGAGGAGGGAGAAACGTTCGATCTCAAGGAGGTCCTTGGTGACGAACACGGCCCAGCAAGCCAATTGTGATGGTTCACCCAACTGAGGCCAAGAGTTACCCCACGAAGAGAGGAGAGGTCTACGTGGGGTAACCATGGACAAACACGCAGAGTATCGTGCCGCGAATCAATTACGTATAATACTGACTACTTACGTGATATATTTCGATAAATAACAATAAACCAACCATCTTCCAGTTCGTGGACCAATGCACACCGCGTCCACTGTGATTCGGGCACGACGATGCCCAGCCGAAACAGCTCCCCATTCAGCGTCCGAAACGTATAGGGATCATTTCACAGAACTGTTCTGTAGTCCCCATGCCCTCCGCAAATGACGACGTTGCCATCGAAGCGATCGAGCTGAAGAAGACGTATGGCGCTGAGACGGCGCTCGATGGGGTTTCGCTAACCATCCCCACCGGAACGGTCTATGGCTTTCTCGGTCCGAACGGCGCCGGAAAGACGACGACGATGCGAGTCCTGACCGGGCTTTCCACACCTACCTCTGGTGAGGCCCGTATCTCCGACACCCCAGTCGATGATCGCCGTGCCCTCGTTCCGCACGTAGGCTATCTCCCCGAGACACCGCCACTGTACGAGGAATTCAGTGCTCGCGAGCAACTTGAGTACGTCGCCGACCTGAGAGACATTCCTTCGGAAACTGCTCAGGACCGGATCGATTCGTACCTCGATCGATTCGAACTCGCCGACGATGCCGGGAAACGAATCAGTTCCTACTCGAAGGGGATGGAACAGAAAACGGCGTTCATTCAGAGCGTGCTTCACGACCCCGATGTCCTCTTTCTCGACGAGCCGACGAGTGGCCTCGACCCGCGGGCCGCACGAACCATCCGCCAGTCGATTTCCGAGTTCGCCGATACCGGAACGACGGTCTTCCTCTCGACACACATCCTCCCGGTCGTCGAGGAGGTGGCCGACAGCGTCGGTGTCCTGTTCGAGGGCCGCCTCGTCGCTGAGGGGACACCGGACGAAGTCAAGGAGCGCGCCGAGACCGGAGCCGGAAGTACGCTCGAAGATGCCTTCCTCGCAGTCACCAGTGACATCGATGTCTCCACCGGAGCGACAACCGAGGAAGAAGGATGAGTCTGCGCCAAGACCTCCGCCACGGTGGTCGTATCGGGCGTGCAGAATTCGTTCGGAGCGTCCGTCGCTATGTCCGTGACACCAGACGAATCATCGGGCTCGCCATCGCTCTCCTATTTTTCGGTGGCAACCTTCTCTTTCTACTCCCCGGCATCTACGTACTCGGCAGGAGTGTTCGGTCAGTATCCACGATTCCGTACTTCGAGCCAACGGCGACTCTTCTACCCCTCGGTATCTTCTTGCTCGCCGCGTTACGAACGATGGAGCGCCTCGGGAGCGTTGACACTGAAGACCTGCTCCTCACTACCGTGCATCCCCGAGCTATCGTCGTCGGTCTGCTCTCTGCGGAGGTTGGAAGACTACTGCTCTGGTTCGGAATTCCGCTCGTCACAATAACCGGAACGTTCGCCGTTGGCCTCGGTTCCCCACTCCTCGTCGTTACTGCTGGCATCGTGATACTACCGATGGTCTGTTGTATGGCGATCTGGGGCTACGCCACGGGCATTGGTGGCCTCCGCGTCCTTCGTCGATTGCCGACGGTTCGTCGTCTCCTCAAAGTGGTCGGCGTTCTCGCACTCATCAGTATAGTTATCCTTTCACAGGTCGTCGCACGATATCTCGTCAACGGATCATTCTCGATCGAAACTGCACTGTCTCTCCTCTCGCTCGCCCCACTCGTCGACTATCTTGCACTCGGGTTCGTTGGCACACCGATTTCAACCCCACTCACGCCGACGGCAGCAGTCGTCCTCGTGATGTGGATCGGACTCATCCCGATCGGCTTGACTGTCGCTGAGCGTCAAGCGACAGCTCTCTGGTTCACTGATGAACCGGTTCGAAGTGACTCGGTAGCGGCACCATCACAAACGTCCGCGCCGACTGGTGGATTCTCACCACCGCAACCGTTCTCGTGGACGAAATCCGGACGGATCGCCTGGGGACACCTCCTTCGGGCCGTCCGTCATCCACAGGAGTTCTCACACCTGCTCATGCTGGTCTTCCTGGTAGGGCCAATGGCTGGTACCTTCTTTCAAAGTTCCTCCAGCGAGCGATTCCCGCTGCTCATCGCGGGAATGGGGGTCCTGTTTGGAGTGTATCTATCCGGAGCGACATTCGGGCTGAATCCTCTCGGTGGCGATCGCCCGCAACTCCCACTGGTTCTTCTCACCGAGACTGCTCCGCAAACGTTTCTCCGTGGACGAATGCTCGCGGGGCTCGCTTCCGGACTTCCATTTGTCATCCTCGTCCCGCTTGCCAGCATCATGGCTGGAACACGCCCACTCTACGGAATCACGTTCGCGACCGTTGGGATCGGCTTCAGTCTCTTAGCTGCGTTGTTCGCCCTCGGACTCGGCTGTGCGTATCCCATCTACGAGGAACGCGAGCTCTGGGGTGCCAAGACCGTAGCTCCGTCGACACTCGTTCTCATCGGGTACTCGTTCGTCGTGATCGGAGGAACGCTCATCGGCCTCGGGATTACGTGGTTCGGACTCACTGGCAATCTGGTGGTGACAGGCATTCTAATCGGCGGGCTTACTCTCTATCTTGTTCCTACTGTGGCCCTTCCGTCCCTCTCATACTGGTATTCGCGGAGACGATATCGACGATACGTCCTCGATTGAACGCTCTCTGACTGGACCAACGCTCGCCGGCGATATTCACGTCGAGACCTCCCCGAAAGCTTCGTCAAGACGCTCACGCATGTATTCACGACGGAGTCGTCGCCGTCGCTCTGGGGAGAGATACTCCTGAAGAACGACTTCGGCGCTTGCACTCCCCTGTTCGGCCGCAATTTCACCGACTTCCTCGAGAATGGCCTCCTGAGTGGAAGCGTACGCGTCGTACCAGAATCGCCGGGCCATCTGTGGCACCGGCTTCGTGCCGGCGATGTCGTCGGGAAGACCAGCTCTCTCAGCGAGGTCGTCGAATCGGCTGAGGATCGTCTGCCGTGTCCGGTGGCCTGAGGACGAACGAAAAGAGGGAAACAGATAACCGTTCCACGAGTTCCGTTCACCCAGTTCAGCAAGTCGGTCCATCGCCGCATCCCGACCGAAGAGAATCGATACTTGGCCGGGACCGTTCTTCCGCTCCTCGAAGTTCACGTATGGGACATCAGCCTCCGGCGGATCCAGCACGAGCTGTGAACGGTGGAGGGCCGCCACTTCGCCCGATCGGAGGCCCCACCCACACAGTGCCACCACGAGGAGTCGCTCGCCCGCAGTCGAGGCCGTCTCGTATAGCGCTCGGACATGAGCAGGATCGAGCGCGGGGTTCGAGGGACTCTCGTCGGTGCCGTTCACTCGGCGGCTCCACCGATACTCGTCTTCGAGGCCGGCGACGGGGTTGACCGCTGCCCGTTTGCGTCGGATCAAATGCGCGTACCAGTCGTCGACGGCCTCGTGAATTCGGCGCATCGTTCGCGGCGCCAATTCCCCGTCGAGTCGGTCAAACGCCGCCCACGCGGCGTCAGTAGCCTCGTATGCGGGAGCGTCACTATCACGGGCGACTGGCCCCAGTAGATCACCGGAGTCGTTGACGTCACGATAGGCCCGGACGTACTTCGCGATCCGGTAGCGGAGCGTATCAGCAGAAGAGTCGCTCAACTCTCCGCGTTCACGCCGGCTCTCGATGTACGTCTCTAACAGGTCGACGGTCGGCTCGTGACCTGTTCCCCAGTCGTACCCCTCCGCTTGTTTCTCGAGATCGAGGTCTTTGCTCCAGAACTCGCCGAACGTCCGACCGTGGTACTCTCGCAGTGCATAGACTAACCCGCGGAAGCCGTTGGCAGACAGCCACGCGTGGGTCGGTCGGTCCGCTTCGGGGTCAAGTCCGTCCTCGCGCATCATCGGCGCGATGGTGTTCCAGTAGGTGTCGATGAGTTCATCGAGATCGAGCAGGGTCCACGAGATGTCGTCAGGGTCACTCTGAACTACAGAAGTACTCTCGTCGAGGTCGTCATTCACGGTATCACGACTCCATCGATTCGCGGAAGGAGAAGCCGTTGTGCTGCGGTTCGGGGTGGATCTGAGTCGGCCATTCCTGGTCAGTAGAATCTTTTAGTCATATGTATTATAATACTTGGGAATATCCAGACCGCTACAGTCTGTTAACTCAACGGTTGTGGACGATGATTAATGCGCACAAGGAATAAACTATATGTCGCTATACCAATTCCGGTGGCCTGGCAGTGCGTTTCAGCAACCCCATCTCGTGTTATAGAACTCTGCGTAGAAAACTAGCAGGAGGCCCATTCTGTCAGTACCTGCGGGTTCCAGCTCGTCCGCTGATCGTAGCGAAAAGTACGAAATTACTCGTAGTAACTCAAGCGATCGACAACCTCGGCAAAAGCAACATTCTGCCGTACATCGGTAATCTCAATTTTGACTCGCTCACTCGCTTTCGTATCGGGAACGATCACGACGAAGCCACGCTCAACTCGAGTGATGCCATCGCCCTGTTCGCCGATATCTTCAATCTCAACGTCCCGAGTCTCACCTTCCTCGACCGGTGGTTCCAGTGACTCGCGCTGGGTCTGTGATCTCGTTTCGGCCTGTTCGCTCTGTTCTGGCTCGCTCTGTGTCGGGGAAGATACGAGTGCGACGCGATATGTTTCTCCTTGCTGTAGATCGCCCAATTGCAGTTCGCGCTCTGGGATATGGATTACATATGAGCCGTCCTGTTCCGCAATCGAAGCTGAAAACAGACATTCAAGTTCTTCGGAGATTTCCATTAGTAGGCCTCTAGGTGGCGTAATAGAGCAGAACACTTGACTCTGCTGTCGTACCGTATTCTGAATTCACTCGGGACTCACGACATCATCGCAGAGGAGACACTCCGCCCAGATACCGGTCGCTCCGTTGTTTTTCTTATATTCAACTAAGATATGTGCTGCAGAAATGATCTCATCACACATCGGGCATCGCCCATGTGTCCGACTATCGTTGATCATTAGGGGAGGGAAGGGAGCGTGTGACAATTTCCCTTCCAACTGGCCGTAGAGCTATCTTCTGGTGTAAGCTTTGTGTGGACTAGTACCTGAGTGTCCGCCAAAACTAACTCCCTCGCAACTCGAATCCCGGCGATGAGCATCCGGACAGTACTCGCTCAACTACTCGGTGATGCTGGGCCGACTATTGTAGTCGAGTGCCGTCACTGTGGGATGACGGTTACTCCCGAGGTCGAAACCTGTCCCGAGTGCGACGCAACCGAATTCTGCTGGTACGAAATTCCGGAATAGATGCCACCGTTGACTTGTCGGTAGGTAAGCCCACGAAACCCACTGTAGTCTCACCTGCTCTCGGCGCAACGGCTATTCGCACTCACATCCTCTCCGTAGGCAGTGATCGAAGATGACCCCCGACGAGTTACTCCGTTCACTCCTCGACTCGCGGGGGAAAGCGGGTATTTGCTCCCCGGAGAAAATACCTGACCCGACCCGTATCAGAACGCTCGATGCGCTCCGCAAAGAGGAACTCTCAGTTCGAGAGCTCGCAGACCGAATCAGCGTAACTCGTCAAACGGCATATCGAGCCTGCGAGCCGCTCGAAGAAGCCGGATTAATTCGTTCTGGGCCTGCAAGACTCGCGCTTACGTGTTCTGGTGAGGTCGTGAGACGGACCTACCACGACCTCTGCAACGAAACCGATAGCAACGGTCTCGTCCAACTCGCTCGGTCACCACACAAACAGTGGGTTCTCCGAGCGCTCAAACGCACCCCAGCCCGAAAAGCGACGCTCGCAACAACGGCGACGCGAGAAAACGGGCCCTCACGAACGACGATCCATCGAATACTCAACCTCTTCACGTCCGGGGGATACGTCCGTGAGCAGGCTGGTGCGTGCGAGTTGACGAGAGCAGGACATCGTCTCCTAGACGCGTATACGAAATTCAGTGGCGTGATCACCCAGGCACTCGAGAAACGGGACGTCCTGCGGTGGCTACCGTCGACGCTCGATACCCTCCCGATCGAGGCCTTCGATGGAGCGAGAGTCATCCGGAACGCACCGGATCAACCACACAACGTGCTTAGCGCGCTCACCCAGTGTGTCGACACGGATATCGAAATCTTCCGTTGGATGTCTACGATCGCGAGCCCGGCTCTCGTAGCCGCATATTGGCCATTATTCCAAAACAGCGGTACTGACGCGAGAGTCGTCTTCACCGAACCCGTCTTAGCCGCGTTCACCGGGGGAAGCGCTACCGTGCAAGCCCTGCAGGAGTTCGGCTCGTACGTCGAAAAAGAGGCAACACGGCAGAGGGGAACGATTCGGTGCGTCACTGGCCCACTCTCGGTCCACCTCGCAATCTGTGATGAGACGCGCGTAATTCTCGCCCCGGCACCGACAACAGAGATGACGGATGCAACGGCAGCAGGACTCGAATCGACCGATTCAGCAGTGGTGAGGTGGGCGACAGCATTCTTCGATACAAAGTACGCTGAGGGAAATCCTCCCGATGCGCCTTCTGTAAAGCAAGCGAAAGGCCGCAGTACTCACAACTAACGTAGAGCAGAACGAGTCCGAGCGGTGCTCAGAAGCAGTACGAGCAGGGGATCAACTGTGGAAAATTTCGTTGCACGACTCGTTACAGTGTTTAGGGAGATACATAATTCAACTCAGTTGCCATGTGAGCAGACATGGCCGAACGAAGTCCAAAAACTGCCCCGGCCTGGAACCTCAACTCCACCGACCAGAGTGAGGGGGACGACCGAGACGACGAGAGAGATCACGAATCGACTACCGAGAATGGCTTTCCTGGCGGTTATACCGTCGTGCTCTCCTTCGGCTGGGTCGTCCGAGGAGCCGAAACCGGACAGGACGCGATCAACATCGCCGTCAGTGAGGTCGGGAGACGTGTTGGAGCGCCGGGTGAACGGACGCGCAGCGTCGATATCAGTGTCCAGCAGATCGGATGCCACAGCTGTGGCACCGGATCTGAAGCACTCCTACTGGTTTCAGAAACCGCGCTCGTCGGACTGTTCCTCGAGGTCGTAGTCGATGCCGAGGATCCAGATACCGCCGAAAAGATCGCTAGACGCGAGGTCGGGCCGCACCTCGATAACACCCCGCTGGCGTCCGTCGACATCACGCCGGCAGACTGAAAACCGAGTTCGAGCTGGTTGGTAATCGGCCTCCGTATGCCGATTCTTCCGATCAGACTGCTGGATCATACTGTCTCATCATACCATATATAAGTGCTAATCAACCCGACCAAGTACTAAGACTGTATGCTAAGACTAACGACTAAGAGTAAACGAACAGGCTGACTAATCAGTCTTAGTACCCACTCTTACTAATCATTCTAAGTAGTTAGGCAGAATGATTTGTCTGACGGAACTTTATGAGTGACTGTGCTGAATGGTCGGACATGCAAGCCTATACCGTCTACAATCAGTCGGGCGGGCAGGGGAAGACGACGGTCGCCCGAGACCTCGCGGCAGCCCACGCCGAAGTCGGACAGCGTGTGCTGCTGATCGACATGGACGCTCAAAACGGAAGCCTGAGCAACTACCTCGGCGTCGATGACAACAAGCGCAATCCGGACGCCGACGATCTGACGTTCCACCTCGTCGAGCAGGGCCAGGGCGACTTCACCGACCTGATCCGGACCGCGGAACCGAACGTCGACGTCCTCCCGTCGCACAAGCGGCTCAATCGCGTCGACGAATTCCTCGACTCCCACGAGAACTACATCGGGCAGACCAAACCCGACGACTGGGAGTACCCCCGGTACGAACGACTTCTCGAGGTCCTCCGAAAGAACGACGTACCGAGCGAGTACGACGTCGTGATCATCGACCCGAACGCGAAGGCGGATACCGTATATTACATGGCGCTATACGCTACCCGGAACGTGGTCATCCCCGCCGTGCCGACCAGGTCGGGATTCGAGAGTATCGACGGGGTCGCCGACAGCGCTCAAGGGTTCGCCGAAAATCAGGACATCAACATCGGACGCACAGCCGTCATCCCTACGATGGTCGATACCCGCAAGGGCGATCACAAAGACTACGCCCGGAAACTGTGCGACGAGTACGACGCACCAGTCTATTTCAAATCGCTGAGCGCGTTCGAATCGGCCGAGGAGCAGTACGTCTCCATCTTCCAGCTGTTCAACGAACACCGGAGCCGAATCCGGAAGTCCGAGCGCAATATCCTGCCGAAGTACCGGACACTGGTCGCGACGATCTGTGCGACGTTCGGTAACCCGCTCCCCGAAGAGGCTTGGGACAGCGAGGAGCTGTTCACGGGTGACGACTTCTGGGGAGATGTCGAGATTCCGTTCGCTGACGCCGACGTCACAGATGGTGCGGTCGACCAGACCGCGGGGGTGAACTGAGATGGGTGGATCCTTCGAATCCGGCGCCGGTGACGATCCGAACGACCTCTTCGCGAGCGAGGAGGAGAGCGAAGAGGCGGAGGAAGGCCGGTCGGAACAAGTACAGGAAGCAGAGAGTAAGCCGATGACGAGTACCGAGTCGGACAGTAACGGGAGCACTGGAGCAAGCAGTGCACGCAGTAGGACGGGCGAAACGGATGAGGCCGCCGGCTCAGACGACGGGGTTATGCTCGAGGTCGAATCCGAGACGGAGATCGACGCAGCGCGATTGGCCCGTGAGTTCGTCCCCGAGACTTACGAAAAGCCCCACGCCTGGGCACTCGGACGCGATGGCGTGAACGACGGGCGAGCGGAGAAGAAGACGTTTTTCCTGCAATCAAGCGTGCTTGATCTCGAGGCAGCCTGCTCGCAGGGGGTTAATGAGATTCTCGATGGAGACGTTCCTCTGACCGATCTCCGGGAGCTGGCACTCATTCTTGCTTATCATCAGCCAGAACTGTTGGCAGAAGCAGCACGGGAGTGGGGGGCGGAAAGTGCATAAAATGAGATGGACATCATCGTGTAGGTTCGTAGTGAGGGTGTCATAGAACAGTTACCACACCAAAGAGCAGGATGAACGCTGAGGTGGAATGAGTTCAGCGACCCTGCAAGACGATCCTTCGGTAGAGACGTTGTTCGATGTCGCGAAGACCGAGACGCTGGCGTTGTTTGAGCACCTCTGCTTAGAGTTTCTCGAAGAGTTCGACGCGTTCGCCCCGGCGGGCACGCCCGAGGCCGCGTCAACGCACGAGCTCAGGTGTTCCTCGCGCTGTGCCTTCGCCTCGTCGTCGCTATCACCAACTACGAACGAGGAGACAATCCAGGAAGTACCGTGATCACGGTGTGAGAACTCTTCTATGACACCCTCGTTGGAGTAGCGAGTACGACATGGTCGCCGTCACGGACGGCTTCGATTGCGTCCGCTTGATGTTGGAACGGTTCGTTGATGTCGCGACGCGAAAGTGCGCTCGCCAACCGAGGGTCAATATCGACTGGTGACGTTTCGGCAGAGTTCCCCGCTGTTCGCTCTTGATAGGTTATTTGGCCTTCGTAGTAGGGACGATCCCTCAGCCACTCGATTGTCTGCTCCACGGACGATTCTCGATTCATATGATCGTATATTGTGATTGGCTGTTTCCTAGCTACCGACTCAGAAGGTTACGAGCGCGTGAGAGGAATCCTTCGCGTGGATCGTCGGTAGTCGTCTCACCAAGCCAGTCGAAGAACTCGTCCGGCGTCTTGATAATCAAATCGAGTCCTCGCTTTTCAATCCGAACCGTCATCGGCGGATCACGCTTGTACTCGTGTAGCTCGAAGTTCATCGATTCCGTGAACGTCACCTGAAGCGTGTCCCCGTCTTTGCTAATTTCGACGTCTTCCCGATCGATAAGATTGTGCCATCGCTCCCGACCAGTGTCGTATGCCTGTTCGGCTGGCTCAGTCGGGAAGTAGTCCGGTACGGACCGATCAGCAAACTCGTAAAGGTCCAGCATCGCTTCTCTGACCTCACGGAGTGCGTCCGAATCCTCTCCCAGTATGAGGTCACGGTTCAGATATTTGTGCCCGAACCACTGGAAGATCGGATTCTCCGTGTCGATGAGGCGATTTACCTCTGCCTCGCCCTGGTGGGAAGTCATGAAGTTGACGTCGAACCGGAGGATCTTAGCTCGGTTCCGGAACCACTCACCGGGCCGTTTGTCGTTGGAGATGAACGCAAACATTGGATATGAGGATTCCCCAGTCCATCCGCTCCAGTAGTTCCGGAGTGTGTCTAATGAGTTCACTTTCTGCTTGGTGATATCGTCGACAACTACGGGGAATGACGTGTGTGCCGACCGGAGATTCCGGACTTTCCGTTTTCCAATCTCGTCAGCGTCGACCGGAGCCTCCACACGGTTTCCACTGATTAGTGAGAGGGCGAAGCGGCAGAACGTTCCTTTGCCACCGTTCGATTCTCCGAAAATGTAGAGATAGGGGAGCGCTTTGTCGAGGTTGATGCCGTGCTGTCGGTAGAAGGCTGCTTGACGGTTCGCGAAGGGCGCCCAGAAGAACCAGAGGAGCGCTTCGTACATGTGTGCCTTGACTGCCGTGGCATTATTGGAATTCCCGTAGTCGTCTACGGTCGCGAAGTAGTTCTCAATCTCCGCAAGTGCCTCGTCTACCTTCTCCGGACTCTTCGGTGGTTGCGTGACGCGGTAGACCGTGCCGTCGTAGTGGAACTTGAGCTGATCCCTATCCTCGTTCAGGTGCATCGTCGGAACGTCGAAGACCTGCTGGGCGTACCGCTGGAACGCGTCTGGGGTTGTGGTCAACGTATCGTTCGACACCGTCGCGTCGAAGTCGGTCATCTGAGACAGTGTGCTCACCGTCGACTCGTCGTACCCCCTGAGTGACAGCGTGATACGGTCTTGCGGTGCGTCAGCTAATCCTAGATCTCCGTCCTCTGTCGGCTCATCGGTGTCTTCGACATCATCTGCTACTTGAGTGCATTCATCCTCGGAAGGAGTCCCGCCATCGAGCGCGAGATCTACCGCCTCTACCTCAGCGTCGATATGGTCAGCGAGACGGCCATGTACCTCTCCGAGCTCATCTTGTGTCCCGACCCGCCCCTCCGTATACAGTTTGATGACCTCCTCGCGGTCGTCATCCGACTGCTCAAGCTGCTCGGAGAGGTCCTCCAGAAAAGGACCACCCTTGTTGTAGGAGTCCCTGTGGTCTTGGTACAGGTCTTCGAACCGTGCGTACAGGTCGCTCTCTATCGTCGTGTCGTACACGGCCCCGACGTTCGTCTGATTCGACCAAGCGTTGCGGGACAGGTTCGGAGACCCGATAACGACCTTTGCCGGTGCTGCACTGACTTGGTCTGTCGGGTCCGACTCCGTGGTCGCTTCTCCGCCGAGAGTCATCTGGTCGTCGTCTCCGGCTTCCTCGTCGGCCAGGTCCTCATTCGAGTATTCGATCAAATAGAGCTTCGAGTGGACCTCCTTGTTCTCACAGAGGTAGATGACCAGTTTGTCGTCCCGACGTAGTTGCTCAAGTCGATCCGCGAGATCCGGTTTATCAATGAGGCGTTCGCGATAGTCGTCGACATCGCCGACCACAACCTCCAGCCGTTCCAGGTTCTCTAAGTCCTCGAAGAGATCGAGGATGAACTCAGGCGAATCACAGTAGGTGACCACGCGCATTCGCTTTGCACCTTCGAAGACATCCGAGAACGACCGCCAGCTCTTGAAGATCTCCACGTGGCTGCCGTCTGTTTCGTCCGTGTTGAGTGGTATATCGAATTTCATCTGATTTGGTACGCTGTTTCCAGTGGAACGGTATCATTCACGGTAGTGTAACTAGCTGTCCACCACGAGATGAACGAGAACCCCGGCAGCAGCTGCAACAGCCACTAAAACACCATTTTGTCCCTGGAAGACTCCGAAAATACCGCCCAGGTTGGCGAGCTGCTGGCTAGCGACCAGGGCCCCGAGACCAACGAGGCCGACAAACGGCAGGGAATGCGTGAATCCGCGATGTGTGGTCAGCGAATCGAACGTGTCACCACCGGTGGCCAGAAGAACGGCAGCGCCGACCACGAGAACACCGATACCCAAGGTCGACGGACTACCACCGACTCCGAGAGAGTTCACAATTCCTCCGAGTAGCGCGACGCTGTCCGGTGCGAAAATTACGAGTCCGATAACGCCCCCGACAACCGTGAGTACCCCCAGACTGCCAGCAGCTTGTCGTGGTTTCGACGCCTGATGGTCGATGTCCGGTAGTAGCGAACCCACCACGAGGACGCCACCAATACCGGCAGCGACGATGATTGCTTCTTCGATGCCCCCACCGCGGTCAAGAACGAGGAGTCCTCCGACTACGGCAGCAAGTAGTCCGGCGACCTTCCCCGCGTTGAAGTGTTCGTCGAAGTTTCCCATTTGAATCGAATTCTTGTTTTATCGTATTGGTTGTCTGTCTGGACGTAGTCAGATGTACGGGACACCTCTGATGATCTCGCCGTTAACGAGGTATCCCTTCCGTGCAGCCTCAGCACATCGATCGGCGTAGTAGGTCGTTATCGGGAGCCGTGTACTCCGCTGGGCGCTCCCAACGTGACTCTCACTGAGCCAGTACACCTGCTCCAGCAGCGTCTGCATCGGTGTATCACCCGCTCGCCGAACGACGCGAAGTGTTCGCGGTGTCCCGAGTCCATCGCTGTCGTCGAATTCAGGCCGACCCGTGGTCGTGAGGAATCCGTAGTCGTCATTCCGCGCGATGAAGATGCGACCCTTGTGATCGACACGGAACTGGCCGTCTCGCCGGAACGCCGCACGGGGGGCCCCGCTCTTTCGGATATCGAGGATGTCGATATCTATTCCCGTTCCTTCGAACGGGGTCAGGATGGCGTTGACATCTTCGAACAGCCGACCGTCGCGGTGGACCACGATACTGTTGGGTGTATCGCCTTCCACCCGGACGAACTCCCTGTGAACGTCTTTGAGTACGTCGACGACGGCGTCCTCGTCGAACGTCTCCCCGGACTGGAGGGATTGCGTCTTCGAGACGAACACGGTCCCGTCTGCGAGCACGACGTTCGCGCTCGCACCGAGGAACTGTCCAGTGTCCGGGTCACGGGTCGCGTCGAGGCCGACGAAGCAGTCGGCATCACCGGGCATCTGATCGACGCGCCAAGGGACGCCGCCAGCGCCGGCAACGATACCGAGCGCAGTATTGCGGACGACCCACTTGTTGTCGAGGTTGTCCACTCGGAGCATCTGCGACGGGATCGTTTGCTTTCCGAGCGCCTTCTTGAACTCCCCATACGGGTCGTCGATGGTTCCGTTCTGGATGAACTCGTTTGTCGGCGATGGGACGGCGGCGAGGACCACGTCGACGTCGCTGATGGCAGCAGCTGCGTTACTATACTCGATCTCACGACCGAACGTATACTCGCTGTAGGACGTTTCGTCCGGCGAGCAATTGATGCCCTTGAGTTGGTTCTCTATCCGGGTTCGGAATTCGCCGAACTCGTCCGTGTACCGTTCCGGGACGAGATAGTGGAGCCTGAACGAGGAGGGACGACGATAGACGCCGTACCGACTCAGGCCGGTACCAGGGAGGTCGGCGGTTCGGTCGTTGCCGAACCGAAGATTGTCTGTTCGGTCGACTTCCGTAGACATGAACGAGATACTCGGCCCGACGGGTGTCGGATCGAGTTGTGCATCGACTGCCGGAAGCGCATCCAGTCCAGCAACGAACTCTGTCGCCTTTTTGAATCGCTCGTCGGGAAGCATCTTCGCGCGGCTGTCCCACTCTCGATGGAATCGCGGAGCCAGCTGTTTGACGACTTCTTTTCGAGGGGCTACCCGGAGTAGTTGGGGGACGTGGACACTTGTTTCGTCGTCGTTTGGATTGTATTGTACCTCAACGAGCCGCGGGTTCTCCGAGCGGAGCTGTTCCAGCATCTCGTCCGAGACGCGGTCTTTTCGCTCGTACCAGTCCGCGAGCGACTGATTACCGAAGTCCTGAATCGGGTCTGTGAACCGAAGGTCTGTAAGGCCTTTCAGTCGCCCGCTCCCGGGCGTCGAGTACGTTTCTGGGTCGTGTTCGACGTGCGTGTCGACGAGTTCGTCCACCGTCGCGTTCACTCGATCCATGTACTCGTCGACAGTCGCTTGGCTGCGGGCGTGGTGGCTGACCTCGATTCCGACGTAGGCATCGCCGGATGGAAGCACCTCGATACCCACTCGGTATGCGAGGCACGCCTCGAAGAGACCCCCGGATCCACTGATGATGGGAGCCTTAGTGCGAATACGATCCACTCGCCCTGTTTCGTATTCGTCGGTGTTGATGCTCTTCTTGATCAGCTGCTGAAGGAGACGAACCACCGTCTCGTTGTCAGCCGTCTCGTTGGCTCGGAGGATGACCCGAGTCTCGTCCGTGAGGGTGAACGGGTCCGGGAGGTACGTCTCCAACGGCTCGGTGGAGATGAGAGACATCACTCCTGCGTGCGTGACGGCCGCGTCACTGGACGAGCGAAGGTAGGCTGCAAGATTGTACGTCGCGTCCATCGGACTGTCCTCGAACGCGTCGTCGGCCTCAATGCGATACTCGTAGACAGACAGCGTCTCGAAGTCGCGGTCGAATGGAAAAAGCGAGAGGTACGGAAGGCCGTTCTGGAGCGTGTCAAAGAGCTGGCCCTCGGACGTCTTCTCTGAGTCACTGCTGTCCTCATCGTCATCCACGGGGGGTTCGACGGTTTCGGCGCGTAGTCGTGAGGACCCGTTCAGACTCTTCTTGCCACGGTACTCGTTTCCCCTAGCGTTCTCGAGTTCGTACCAGCGGCCCGACTCCCAAGCGAAGTCACTCAGCGCGTTGTTTTTCCAGATGGCGAGTGGGAACTCGTTGTCCGCGGTGTCGCGGACCTTGAGTCGCTTGGCCATCTTACTCGATGGACGGTCCAGTTCAGTCACCACCTGGACCGTGATGTCGATTCGTTCCCCATCCTCGATGTCGGCCTGCGTCGGCATCTACTAACGACATGGGCAACCACCGACAAATAACTTTTCACTAGTGGAAGTTCGATTACGCTATTTCTAGAATAGTAGAAATAGAATACAGACAACTCTGTTCTCTCCCGGGAAGTTGCGCGGATACATTCACATCAGATCGGTCCCATCCGCAAAAATCAGTGATTTTATTTCTACCATTCTACGCTATTTACACAGCGTACTCGTAGGCGAATGGCGTACTCTCACAGATAGCGACATCAGGATGGAGTAATACTTATGATTGGCCGGATAAGTATAGACAACATGACTGAGGAATCCCGAGCCGAGGATTTCATCGCCGACGCCGAGCGTCATAACGAATGGTGGAGCGAGGGGGTAGGTCAAGATCTGGAGGAGGCTACAAACCTCACTCCTCGTTCAGACTTCCACAAGGTTCTGGAAGCGGTACACGAACAGGATAAAAAGGGTACCGACAACTTAGTTTATCCAATCTACGGGTCAACTGGAATTGGCAAGACGACGCTCCTGTATCAGCTCATCGCAGCGTTAATTGGGACTACCGAATTTCCTCCAAAAGACCCTGAATTCGACATAGTCTCTTCTACCTCTCCGCGTCAAATACTCTATCTCCCTCTCGAGGAATCCCAATATCATCTAGAACGACCTAATGAGGGAATAGAGCGGCTGAAACAGGTGATAGACTACTTCTACACTCACATCGCTCCCCGGCATGGAAGGAAATATATTCTCCTCGACGATGTCGACATTCTCAATCTCGATGAGAATGAGAAGGAGACTCTCTTAGAGTTCGTAAATGAGGACACGTATCTGTTCTTGACAGGGATCGTCAGGGACCAAGTCAATCTTCGTGAGCTGACGAAGGCGGATAAGATCGATCACGTCGAACATCCCTGGGGAGTTCTTCCGATGAAATTCGTCGACACCATCGGGCATCCAGAAGATGAGGGAGGACTGAGTGTTGATTTCAACCACGAGTTTAGAGAGCAACTTGAATCCCTCCGATCTGATCGGATTTCTGGCCCGAATCCGATCAAAGATGTTCGGAGAGAACTCAACCTGAAATCATCCGACACAGGCATTGATTCCGCAGTCGAGTCACTCAGCTCGCTCTTTTTCGACTTCTTCGATTCTTCCGAACGCGACGATCTACACGACGCTGCGCGCGATTATCTGAGAAAAGGTGGTACACTGCACCAGACTGATCGCTCCTCCGTCAGAAACGAGATTGTCCGTTCGCACTTCCTCCTATACCTCTACAAGGGACTAGCAAAATACGGCTCCATTCAGAATCCCGAGAACCTTCATCGGCTGAGTTCGATTGCTGCCAGTCAGGGGGGCGAGGAACTCCAATATACAGAAATAAGCGACCGAATCGGCGTCGACAGACGAACGGTCGATAGCTACCTCGACATCCTCGACGATGGAATCGCAGTAACCGAGTCTCACGACTATTCGTTGCGGCGCCACCGACGAACGCGACTCTATCTTCGCAATCCTCGACACGTTGTGCTACTCTCACAGCGCCAGGAACACTTCGGATTCGAGGAATACAGTCATCAGAACGACCTCAATTTCGACTTCGAGTACAAATTGGCTCGGACTGTGGCGTTCGACCACGCGATGCGTCTGTCCTTCGCGGTGAAAGCATACGAAGTCGAGTACTGTCCGACTGACGCGGGATTAGTTGATTATGTTCTCCATCGAGAGGGGAAAGTGCTGCCGTTCATTCTATCTTACCATCCACATACTGAGTTGGCAGAGCAAATCGCGACGGAGTTCGACCCCAGTGTCGGGCAGCATACTGAGGACGATAGTGAGGATCTCCGTGAACTCGATTACGAAGCACCATACCGCTTCATCATCACGGATAGCCTCCCGAAAGAGGTGCGAGAAAACGAGTCACTGGTTGTCGAGAAGGACGATGTGAGCATCTGTTATCTTCCGTTTTGGTTATTCCTGCTCATCTGCTAGCCGGTGGGATCTCTGCTTAACAGGTTCCAATCCAAGGATTCCCGCCCTCCAGTTTGCGCCGCGAACTCCTTTGCGTCGGTGTCAGATAGAGTCGCTCAGCCAACTTAGTCTAAGTAAAGGTTATATTGTTTCGGTAAGCCAGACAAAACATCCGGATGACTCGTAAACAGATAGGGAAAAACACGGGGAGGTCTGGGCGAGTAAATCTGTCCGGGCCTGAACTCGATAAGTTCGATGCGGAGGTGGGCGAGCCAATCAAAATCGACATCGCTGAGTCGAAAGAGATCGCTCACGCACTCATCAACAACAGCGACCGTGGAGAGTTCATCATCGTCTCCAAACCGGGGCAACAGGAGGTTGATTCATGAGTAGCTCAGACTATCCGAGTCTGTTTGAGGCGTGTACTCCTCGGGGAGATGTCCTCGACGGGACGCTACAGGAGGATCAGTTCGCAGCTAGCCTGGCGACTGTCGCTCATTCGCCGGATGACTCCGCTCCGGTCTATCGGAATGCGACGCAGTTCTTCGATATGACGTACCCGACTGACGGGCTGCGGACGCTCCTGAGTAATCTCACGGGACGGTTCCTCGCCGCTGACGGATACGACAGCGGCGGGTATTCCAGCAGTATTCTGTGTCTAGACACCCGCTTCGGTGGGGGTAAGACGCACGACCTCATCGCCTCGTACCATCTGGCGAATAATCCGACTGATATTGGCGATCTCAGTCGCCATCTCGTAGAGCGTGAGGACGACCTCGGTGCTGCCTATCTGGATGCGGTAGATCAGGGTCTTGATGTCGACACCTCCGTCTTCGTTGGAGGACACGTCGACGCTCGAAATGCCCGGAGCGATCGGTCAGACCCGAACGCTCCGAACACGCGGACGATGTGGGGCGAAATCGCCTACCAGCTGTATGGCCTCGATGGCTACGAGTATCTCAAAGAGTATGACCAAGACCGGAACGCACCTGGCGGGAACACGCTGAAGGGGCTGTTCGAGCTCGGTGATGGTCCTACCCTCATCCTTATCGACGAGATTGCAGCCTACCTCGAGGCGGCGTCCGCGGTCGAAGTCGGGAACGCGACGTTAGCCAGTCAGACCCTGAGCTTCGTTCTCTCACTCCTCGAAACCGCGTCAGAGGTCGACGAGGTCACGGTCGTATACAGTATCGCAGACACTGCCTTCGAGGAAGAGGCAGAGGAAGTTCGGACACTCATCGACGAACTGAACCAGATCGGCCGTCGGCAACACAAGACGGTCACCCCGACCTCAGAGAACGAGGTAGGACAGGTTCTCCAGCACCGGCTCTTCGAGGACATCGAACGGGGGCAGGCCGAGAGACTCGCGGAGTCATACTTCCAGTACTACGCTGACAGCGACCGACAGTTCCCGCAGGAGGCGACGGACGCCAGCTTCGTGGACCGGCTGGAACGCGAGTACCCGTTCCATCCGACGATCATCGATACACTCACCGAGAAGATCGATACGATCCCCAAGTTCCAGCGAACTCGGGGCGCGCTGAAGCTCCTCGCACGAGCAGTCTACTACCTCTGGAACCATCAGCCCGACCACTACGACCGCCACTGGATTCGACTCTACGACCTCACGCCCGCCGACAACGCTCCTGACGGGAGTATCGACTCGACGCTTCATGAGACGCTGTTCGAATTCGTCGACCTGAGCGCGGCTGTCTCGGCCGACATATACAGCGAAGATAACACTGCCCACGCTCAGCTCGAAGACCGCAAGTGGACAGAGAAAGGGATTCCACCGCTCGGCGGCCATCTGACGACAACTGTCCTCTGGCATAGCCTCGCCTACGGGGAGCAGGCAACCGGACTCACGCGTGCGGAGATGAACGCCGCACTCGGCCACCCCGACATCCGTTTCGACAACTACGACTCGGCGTTGGAGGCGCTGTCTGGCGGAGACATGAACGTCGCGTGCTACTACCTCTACGACGAGGAGCGAGTTCGGTTCAAGTCCGATCCGAATCTCATCCGTATCATCGACCAGCGGGTGGACAACACGCCCGACGCGCAGGCTCGGAATCGATTCGAATCGCGGTTGGAGAACTCCGAGATCGGAACTGGCGGCTTCAAAACTGTCGTCTTCCCGGAGTCACCGGCCGACCTCCCCGACAAGGTCTCCAAGCCGCAGCTCGCGGTGATGCACATGGATACCGCTCCCGTCTCCGATGGCGGGAGTGAGATTCCGGAGAAGATCCAGACGCTGTACCAGAAATCCGCTTCCAAGCACGGCGGCGAGACCCAGAGTCGGGTCTACAAGAACTACATCCTCTTCCTCGCCCCTGACAAGGAACGAATCCAAGGTGCAATCGACGAGGCCCGTCAGCTGGAAGCCATCGAGGCACTCCTTGACGATTCCCAACAGACAGCCGATCTCTCCAACGAGCAGATCGAAGAGCTCCGTGAGCGCCGTGACCAGACGCACGGACTCTTGGGTGAACTCGTCCGCGGGGTTTACCGTCACCTGTACTACGTCGACCGAGACGGCCTGACGCATCTAGCGATCAACGCTACGGAAGCGAACGGTGGCACGACGCTCGTGAACGCCGTCGAGGAAACACTCGAAGACCGGCTGATTCGCGCCGACGCGGGGCCGAAGGGAGTCGCGTTCTTCAAACAGAAGCTCTGGCAGCAGACCCAGGACAGCATGACCACCGAACAGCTGGTCACGCAGTTCGCGAAGAAGCCTGGGCTTCCGTATCTCCTCAACACCAAGCCGCTTCGGAAGACGATAGCGAAGATGGTAGACGATGCCGGCTACACCTACTGGGACAGCACCGCCGGCGAAAACGGCCTCGCGTACTGGGACGGCGACGAGGACGACCGTCCCGAGAACTGGCGGAAGGCCAATCCACTCACCGGGTCGCCGGACGTCCGCACGAGCATTCGTGATTCGGACGTCAAGATCGGCGACGAGTACGTCGTCTACACCGATGTCAACGCGCTCCTCGACGTCCACCACGACATCATCCGACCTCCAGAGACCGAAGAGACGACGTGTGCAGAGCCGGGGTGCGAGGTCGAAGTCGATGAAGAAGGAGAGTACTGCTCACAGCACGAGCCGGATGACCTCGAGTGTTCCAACTGTGGGAAGACGGTCGCGAGTCAGAGTGGACTGAACCCCCGTGGGCTCTGTGCCGAGTGTGCCCAGCCTCAGGACTGGGAGCGCTCAACGAGCGTGATGGCTGCCTCCCGAGCCTTCAACGAGGTTCGAACGCATGCCCTCGGGAAGTCCTCCTCGGGTAGCGGTCCGGGAATCGACCGCATCACCATCGAAGTCGGTGGCGACGATCAGCTGTCGAAAGGGTCGTTCATCGCCCAACGCCAAGCGTTCAAGAACCGGGCGGACAACGTTTCGGTACGGATGCGGTACAAGACGGAGTCGTCGAGCGGGGCGTCATACCAGGCCGACTTCACCGGCGGTATCGACGAGTTCTCCCGCGTGACGAACCAGCCGGACCCGTTCGACGGCGCGTCCCTCGTCGAACTGAAGTTCCGTGTCGACTTGAGCGACCCCGAGCCGATCACGGACGGGGATGACGATCTGCTCGCGGAGCTCCAGGACGAACTCGGGTCGACGAATATCGACGTGAAGGTTCAAGGACGAGGACCGGTCGAAGTGCCCGCAGAGGTTCAGCAATGACGTCCCACCCTACCCCTGACGCAGACGCGACGCCACCACTCGGGCCCGAGGAAGAAACAATCGGAGGGGGTCAGTTCGGCAGTAGCGTCTACGGGGGTCGCCCGACCTTCGCGCTCGTCCGTCGCGACGACGCCGACGGTGCATCGCTGACGCTGTACGAGCTGTTACCCGAGGCACAGGCAACCGCTCGTCGCGACCGTCTCCAGCGTGGAAATCCAAACCGCGGCCTAGTGACCGAAACATTCGGATCGGTGTTCGGGGAGTCAGCAGATTCAGAGGTCGACAGATGGGAGTGGGATGCCTGGGTGGCGGTGAAGGTCACGCAACTATCTGAGAGTCGGCTCCGGGCCATTCTCCCACTAGTACGAGAAACGCTCGGTGATGCCGATTTAGATGAGTCTGCTCTCGCCACTGGGGGTGCAACCGAAGTATTCCTCCCAGAGACGGTTGGCGTTCGACTGGCACTAGCCTTCCTCGGCGTGAAGCCCATCCAGCGGGTCGACCGGATGCGAGCGTTCTGTCGTGGCATCGCACGAATGAGTGACGAAGAGTGCTACTACTGGCACGCGAAGTGTCGGTCGCCGTCGTCTCCGAACGGCGAGAAGGCACTACGGACGCTGCTAACGGACCACGTAAATTGAATATGGCGAACAATTTGAATATCTCAGACGAACTCGAACCAGTAGCGATTGAAGGGAACCTCCCTCTCAAAGCAGTTGGGGTTGAGAATCTAAAGGAGGCAAATCCTCGTGTAATGCCTCCACACCGGTATCTCCACCCGTGGTTTGCTCGGCGGCCAACACCCGCTTCACGACTTGCACTTTTGGCATCGATTCTTCCTAATAATCTGTCCTCCGATGAGCTGCTTCGCTTGATGCAAATCGGTCCTAGCGAGGAAATTGAGGGCAGTATTGAGGACTATGTGACAAAAAAGAAAGCCACAGAAGATGAACGCAGTGGCAATCTGAATCAACATTATGGGTATCCACGCTTGTTTACACAAACACCCACTCAAGAAGAACTTGAGTCACTTCATTCAATCCTCAGGGAAAGGTGGGACGGAGACTTACCAACTATACTAGATCCTACTGCTGGTGGTGGGGTCATTCCTTTTGAATCACTTCGTTATCAGTTACCAACAAAAGCGAACGAACTCAACCCGGTCCCGATCCTGATTCTCTGGTTGATGTTGAAATATGCACCCAAAGTCGGATCTATCAACGACGAACTCAATAAGTGGGGCGAAAAGATAAATAAAAGAGCAAAAAACAACCTTAGAGAATACTTTCCTGCTGCCGAGTCAGAAAGCGACATCGATTGCTACGTCTGCACTCATAAAATCACGTGCCCAACGTGCGGCTCGGAACTTCCTCTCGTATCAAAGTGGTCCCTACGGACGAGATGGGATGCGAATGACGTATTCATTCACCCTAGCGTAACATCTGACGGAAATGTTGAGTACGAGTGTATAAAAAACGAAGATGACCAAGAGGTCGATTTCGATCATAAAGACGGAACTGTCTCCAGAGGTGGTGATGCCGAATGCCTAAACTGTAGTGTCGTGATCGAATCCTCTGATGTTCGCGAGATGTTCAAACAAGGAGAGATGGAATTCGAAACGTATGCTGTCAGATATATTTCTAGGACCGGAGATTACGGTTTCCGTGCACCACGAGAGGAGGACCTTGAGGCACTAAACAAAATAGAGAAGCGAAAATCATCAGATTATGAATTCTCAACATTCCTAACCACACCAGTTCCAGAAGGTGCAAAAACTAGTGAACCTCGCGCACATGGGGTCACTAAATGGAGCGATATTTTCAGTCCACATCAGCTTGTTTCGTACTTTGAATATCGGAAAGCGTTTGACTACTATAAGTCTCAAGTCAAGAGTCAATATGAGGAAGAGGTTGCAGAGACGATCCTGACCGTCCTGGCATTATCTATGGGTAAAGTGATTGATCGCAATTCCCGCTTCTCACCTTGGGATACTACCAAGGGCGTCCCATCAAATGCTCTTGGTGGTAAGCACTTAACGCTACAAAAGTCGTTCCCCGTCGTTAATATGTCAACAGAAGGTATTGGGAGCTTCCAAACCTCGCTAAGCCGAATTATCGATTCCTATGAGGAGATCGTCGACTATCTACCAAAGAATGGGGATCCAGCAGAGGTCTTCTGTGGTGATGCGGCAGATATGCCGCTCGAAAATAACTCTATTCAAGCGGCAATTATGGACCCGCCATATTACAGTAGCGTGATGTATTCTGAGCTATCGGACGTCTTCTATGTCCTACTCCGAGAATTTCTCGCAGACGTTTATCCGCCGATCTTTGAATCACAATTAACAAATAAAGACGATGAAGCCGTCGCAAATCCTAGTAGATTTAAATCAGTTGCTGGAAGCGACTCTTCAAACAAAAAGTTAGCAAATCAGCACTATGAAACCAAGATGAGCGCAATCTTCTCAGAGGTATATCGGGTTCTAGAACCAGGAGGAGTAATGACTGTGATGTTCACGCATAAAGAAACGGATGCGTGGGACACGCTTACTATGTCTCTGATAAATTCTGGGTTCACCATTACATCTACTCACCCCATCACAAGTGAAATGCCTGCTAGAATTGACACTCAAGGTGGGGGATCTGCTGATAGTACACTTCTACTAGTTGGTAGAAAACCAAAGACCGAAAGAGCACCTGAAGCAACCCCTTCTCTCTGGAACGATGTGAGGTCTGAAACCCGGGAAGTCGCAAAGGCAGCTGCTCGTGATCTTATTGAATCAAATTTGAACCTAACAAAAACGGACGTCATCATCAGTGCATTTGGCCCGACGCTGCGTGTATTCGCGGACGCGTATCCGGTGGTCGACGACGAGGACAATGAGGTCAAACCCCGCCGCGCGCTCGAAGAAGCTCGTGAGGCGGTCACGCAAGTCTTGGTCGACGAGTATCTCGAAGTCGAAGGCATCAACAACCTTGACGACGTCACAGAGTGGTACGTCCTCTGCTGGCTCGTCCACGAAGCGGAGACGTTCTCCTACGACGAAGGGCGACAGTTGGGTCTCGGTATCGGTGTCGACATTGACGAGATCAAGCGCAGCACGAAGACATGGCGCAAGAGCCGCAGCGATATCAGCCTCCGTGGACACAATGGCCGCGTCCAGAACATCAACGAGAAGCCCGAGAACCGCTCCAGCCGGACGCCGGTGAACCCCGACGACCTCTCGTTCGGCCTCGCGCTGGACAAGGTTCATGCCGCAATGCACGTCTATGACGTCCAAGGAGAGAGCGCCTGCTGCGACTGGCTTCGTGAACGGAACTTCGACTCCGACTCAACGTTCAAAGCTACGCTCAAGGCGCTTCTTCAGGTTCTGCCACACGACCACGAAGACTGGGAACTTGCTCGCGATCTCGCTGTCGGACGTACCCGAGACGTACTCGATCTCGACTTCAGTCCGAACGTCTTCGCCGAGAACAGCGAGCAAACTCAGCAAACAGGGATCGACGACTACTAGATGGTTGCAACACCGGGCAACGCGCCACCCACAGGACTAATATAATATATAGACAAGCCTACGAGAGATGGAATTGCCCGACGAACAGGAGTTCCACGAATTCATTGGCGAGGCACTTCAGGTCGCTGTGGTTGAACTGGCAGCAGCATTTCCTGACCAACGTCATCTCGAAATCTCGTGGGACACGATTGAGACATATAACTCTGAATGGTCTCGTACACTTCGCTCGAATCCTGATGCATTCTTGCGGGCGTTAGAACAGGCGCTGACGACGTATCCAGCGATTCCGCCGTATGGACAGGTTTCCTTCTATGATGGTACAACCAATCGTGCCGACCCACCATTCATTCGATTGACCGATGTCCCTTTCGAGACACCCATCGCCGAAGCGCCGAATCGTGTTGGAGAATTAGTGCGCGTGATCGGGTACGTTGAATCGCTTGATGACCCCGAGGTTCGCGTGGCCAAGGCAGTATATGAGTGTTCACACTGTGAGCACACTCATCGTATGACAGTTATCGGTCCAGAGTCCGTATCCTTGTCTGCATGCCCGGAGTGTGGTTTCAAAGACGGCTACCAGTTTGACGGGTTGCGGTCACAAATGATGGATGCACAAAAAGGTCGTATTCATCCGCTCGATGTAACGGAGGACACTACTGTTGACATCGAACTTCAACATAGCCTGATTGATTCACTCTCGCTGTACGAACCGGTCGCACTGACGGGCCAAATGTACGTAGAGGGAGAAACCCACCAGCGATCGCAGTTGTGCCTACTGGTGAATAACATCGAATCAACCGACCGAACGGTTCATCGGCCTAATGTTGAGGCCGCAGAAACGTACCTCAACGCATACGTTGCGGAGCCTGAACATTTCACTGCCGACCTTCGTGAGTGGATGCTCCGGAGCACGACCGTCCTCAGTACGCAATCACTCACAGAGGAAGAAGCGCAAGCTAAAATCATTACTCCCTTACTGCACAAACTCGGCTGGAACGTGTATTCAAATAACGTCCGAATCGAGTATTCTGAACCTGGCGGTGGAGGAACTGTCGATTATATGCTCACTGATGGGTCAAATCAGCCGCTTATTCCAATTGAGGCTAAGGCTCCGAATATCGATCTCGAAAGTGCTGTCGGTCAACTTGAACGGTATATGCAGACGTTTTCATGCGAGATTGGACTTCTGGCAAACGGGCGGGAGTACCGTTTGTATGACCTTCCACCTGATGCACAGCAGATACGACACCGCTGGACCCTCGATGTCCGCGAACTACCCGTTAATACAGCCGCTGTTATTGGGCTTCGACACGATGTCGCGGTCGCTGAAGATTCGCTTCGTGCTATCTACGCGGCTCACTAGTCAGGAGTCCAATGATTGTCGACATTATTCGGAACGTGACGACCCCGACAGCCGAGTTGACAGGGGCGGGTAAATCCCGAACAGCGGCACTGAGTGCGTGGGGCAGTACTAACGCCATCCATAGCCAGAGAATTAAGTGAGCACCTCGATAACCGGAACTAACTCGATGGATGGCTGATCTTACAAACGAGACATGGCGCTCGATATACGAGAGCCAGCCGGGGGGCTCCAGTTCGTATCTCGTCGATGAATTCTATGTCCCTGCACTTGAACGGTCGATTCGATATGATCGAATCGCTGGCTACTTTTCTAGCAGCGCACTCGCGGTCGCGTCCCGAGGAATCGACGCCCTCCTCGAGAACGACGGCGAGATGCGGCTCGTCGTCGGTACCGAGCTCTACTCCACCGACCGCCCGGTCTTCGAGGCACTCACTGACGAGCTGACCGACTCACTGGAAGAACTGGAAGACGAACAACTAGACGCACAGCTTCAGCTCCTCGCCCGACTCCTTCGCGAGGGGCGTCTACACATCAAGGTCGCCGTTCCCCGCGAAGGTTCCTGGCGCATCTTCCATCCGAAGATGGGCATCTTCCATGACGACGATGGGAACGCACTCTCGTTCGAAGGAAGCGTGAACGAGACCGTCGGCGGGTGGAAGAACAACTACGAACGGTTCAAAGTCCACCGCTCGTGGGTCGACCAGCAGTCGACCTACGTCGACGGCGACATCGATACCTTCGACCGGCTCTGGGAGAACGAGCATCCCTACGTGGAGGTGTACGACCTCCCCGAGGCCATCGAGAAAGAGCTCATCGACTGGAAGGATCCAGACTCGCAAACGAAACTCGAGGAAGCGATTCAGATCGCCCGAGGTGAGGCACCACCGACAGAGCGCGACAAGGCGAACATCATCGCCGACGGGCATCTTTCCCCCGGAGGGCTCGCACTTGCCGAGGAAGGCAGCACGATTACGCCCTGGCCCCACCAGCGCGTCGTCTCCGACACACTGGTCAACACCTATCCGAATAGCTTCCTGCTTTGTGACGAGGTCGGCCTCGGGAAGACCATCGAAGCTGGCCTGACACTCTCACGCCTTGGGCTGACTGACGAGCTCGAGACGGGGCTACTGCTCGTCCCAGCGAGCCTCACTGTTCAGTGGCAGGAGGAGATGTGGGAGAAGTTCAATCTGAACACCTACCGGTACGAGCGAGGGAGCAACTACGAGTACGCATTCATCGATGCGTTCGGGCGCGAACATGCTCCGCCCGGGGCATCCGAACTTGACCTCCGAGGACAGGAACGAGAACAGGCCTGGGTGGAAAGCCCCATCTGGCGGTTCCTGCACGAACAGCAGGAGAGTGACGATAACACCGATCCCGCGATCGTCATCATGTCCTGGCATACTGCACGACTGCAGGATCGATGGGATCAGGTAGCACCCAAGGATGGTGGCCAGACGCGAACGCGAGACGACGTGCTTGCGAGTTGTCGTGGCCGACAGACGTCCAACCGAGACGGTGTCTGGGACGCCGTCATCGTCGACGAGGCTCACAACGGACGCAAGGGGAGCAGCTTCTACTCGATGCTGGAACGCCTTCGCGACCACACACAGGCGTACTATCTCCTCACCGCGACACCCATGCAACTTCATGCAGGCGAACTCTACGATCTGATGTCCTTGCTCGACCTCCCTGGTGAGTGGGACAATCAAGACGAGTTCGTCGAGTTCTTCGAGACCCGCCGTGCGCTCACGAAAGCGCTTGACAAGGAGTTAGCTGGGAATCGCACTGCAGACGACGAGTCGTGGTCCGCACAGGCGACGCTCACCGAAAGTCGGTATCAAGACCGGCTCCCGGGCGAACGGAGCCTCTCCGACCGCGTGTTCGATGCTGTTGGCACCGAACTAGACGTAGGAGACGACCAGCAGGCCCGGTCTATCGCCAAGCAACGCGTACTTCGAGCCTGTGACCTCGCCAGCGACTACGGCGAGCACTACGATGGGTACATCGATGCGTTCGAATCCGCGATGGACGAGCACGATGTCGACCCATTCGACGCCAAAGAGGACGAGAAGCTGAAATACCTCCTGTATCCCTCGTGGAAAGCGGATGAGGAGTGGCTGACGTTCTCGCGAAGCGAGCGACTTGCAGCGCTCGACGAACTCTCGGAACCGGGCTGGAAGGTCGTACAGGAGGTCCTCGGAGAGTCGACCCCTGTCGATGCGCTCATCCATCGGAATACCCGCGACACCCTTCGCAAGTACGAACGTGTGGGGCTCCTCGACGCCACGGTTCCCGACCGGAATCCCGAACAGCACAAGATCGAGCTGACGGAGGAAACGCGCCGCGTGTACGATCGCATCGACGACTACACGAGGAAGTTCTACAAACTCGCACAACAGTCTGACGAGGCTGAATCCCGAGCGATTGGGTTCGTGATGACGACGTATCGTCAGCGACTCACAAGCAGCGTCTACGCGATTTCGCAGAGTCTCCAGAACCGTCTCAAGAAGCTCCGTGGCCAACGGACAGTGCTGAAGGGTAAACAGCGTGCTCAGGAGGCGGATTCGGGTGGCTCTCGCCAGGTGGTGATGGAGACACTCTCCGAGTACGATCTTGAGGACATCGAGGCGCTGGATGAACTGGAGGGCGACTTGGAAGATGCCGACCTCGCTGAGATCATTCCTAACGTTACTGACGAGGGACTTCATCTCTTAGACCAGGAGATCGAGGAGTTGGAGTCGTTCGTCGACGAACTGGCGGAGATTGACCAGGACCCCAAAATCGGTCAACTCATCGACGATCTCGACGAGCTGGACCACGAGGGGCACAACCGGGCGATTATTTTCACACAGTACGCCGATACGATGGACTTCATCCGTCAGAGCCTCGTGTCGATCCACGGGGAGACGGTCGCGACCTACTCTGGCCGCGGCGGAGAGATGTACGATAGCGATTCTGGATCGTGGACACACGTCGGGAAGGAGCGTGTGAAGCGCGAATTTGCGGCTGACGATGGAAGAGTGGACATACTCGTCTGTACGGACTCTGCGAGTGAGGGACTGAACCTTCAGGAGTGTGGCGCACTCATCAACTACGACTTACCGTGGAATCCGATGCGGGTCGAACAGCGTATCGGGCGTATCGACCGTATCGGACAGCGGTACGACGAGGTGACGATTCTCAATTACAGCTACGAGGACACGGTCGAGACGGATATCTACGAGCGACTAGACGCACGTATCGGCCTCTTCGAGAACGTTGTTGGCGATATGCAACCGATTCTCTCCGGTGTCAGCAGCCAGATTCGATCCGCGACACTAGAGACGGAGCGTGACGAAAGCCGGGATGCGGTTGAGCGAGCCGATCAGGAGTTCTCTGACCGGATTGAGAAGCAGGAAGAGAGCGACAGAGTCGATGTCGGCGAATCACTAGACGACATCGATGAACCGCTCGCCCAAGACGTAATTGACGAAGCGAAGCTCGATGCCTGGGAATCGTTCAATCATCCAGATATCCTCGATGTCGGTGCTGACGACTACGACACAGAGAGGCCGTTCACTGTACAATCTCTCGAGTCGGTCTTGACGAGGAGTGAAGCTCTCGTAGATGCGGGTATTCGATTCACGAGTGTCGACGAACTCGGCCTGGATGTGATGGACACCGAATACGGGGACGGCTTCGACTTCGGAGAGTGCACGTACCGACTGGAAGTCAGCGACATAGAGTCTATCCCAGAGTTAGACACAGAGGGAACACTGGCCTCCGTGATTGCTCCGGACGAAAAGACGGTCGCAGTGACGTTCTCGGACGAATGTGCGGAGGAGTTCCCGTCGCTCCACTATCTGGCACCCGGAAATCCGCTGTTGCAGCATCTCATCGAGACTTGGAGGCGAAATTCGGATGACTCAGAGAGACTGATCAGATACGCCGAACCCGATTCGCAATCGTCCCATCCAATCGTCTGCGGTTGGGGCAGAGATGGCACCATCAGCGTTGTTTCAGACGATGGGGCAGTCACAGGAGCAACCTCGGTGAGCAATCTGTCCGATTGGTACGACGATTTTGTAGCGAACCGCGAACAGTATAGCGCCGATTGAGTAGATAACCTTCAAATGGCGGAGTACGGGGCGACTCGGTAGGGCTCTCGCGATTACTGGAGTCCGTCGGCGACTGACCGAATTGTGAGATCGTACGTCTGCGGAGTACCTTCGAGGTTGACACGGATGATGAGTACGTCCAAATATTGTCCCCCCTTGTGAGCCAACTGGGTCATCTGTGCCCGCTGGTTTCGTTCGAAGTTGGTGGAACCGTGTTTGACTTCGGCGATGTATCGCTTCAGTACCGGACCTCCATAGCCGAATGGGTGGTCGTCAGTTCGGCGGTGGACGACGAACTCGAAGTCTGGAATCCACTTCCCGTCGCCACCACTGAACTCGAACTGGCCGACGCTCTCGGGTGCTGGGTTTACCTGCACCCGGAACTCTTCGGGGTCAATGCCCAGATCCTTCGCAGCGTAGGCGACGATTGGAGGTGGATTCCACCCGTATGCGCGGAACAGCGCTTCAGCGAGTGCCCCGACCTGCTGGGCCCGCATGTTGAACGTCCAGCCGTCTTCTGGGGGTCCCCGTTCCGTTGAGGGCGGTTCAGGATCGCGAAGCTTCACTAAGTATGCGTCCACCTCTGCGGGGTCATTCGGAGCTGCTGCTTGGAATTGCAGTCCGGGACAATCGATGTCGTCGACGAGTATCTTCGCCGCTTCCCCTTCAGATTCGTACGTAAGTACCTCCCCCGACTCTTCTCGGAGTGCCGCAATCTCTGGGGAGGCTTCACAAGCAGAGGGCTTGAGAGCAATACGGAAAGGACCTGAGCCCTCTTCATCCCCCTCGTCGAGCTCCGTCCCGCGTGGCTCACCCGGCCACTGCTCTCTCCACGTCATCGATCAGAGGTCTGGCGTCCTGTCCTCTGTGTCGAACTCTGCCTGTGTCTGCGATTCGATTTCCTCACGAAGTCGCCGGTCTAGACTGGATTTGAGTTCTCCGAGCGACCCGTCGCCACTCCCAGTGCTGAATTCGACGCCGGTGTCGGCTTCGATTTCGGTGAAGTAGAGGCTCGTCGTAACCGGACGGTCGTCGTCGAAGGCCGCGACCATCAGAGCGTACGCCTCGAGTTGTGGTTGATAGTATTCGGTCTTCTGCTCCAGTTTCGTTTCGTCGACATGACCGGTCTTGTAGTCGACCACAGTAGCTGTCTCGTCACCAAGTACGAGGCAGTCGATGATACCGGAGATGGAACCGTGGGCCAGTTCCACGCTTGCTTCGAGTTCGCGATAGACGACGTCGTCGCTGTCAGCCACATGACGGACGTAGCCGTTCGCACGTTGGGCGTGTTCAGCGACGCGGTCGCGGTCGTCTGCAGTCACCGCTCCCTCATAGTCCATCGACCTGAGCGCGTCATGGATAATGTCGGCCCAGCGCTCGGGAGGATGCTGGAGTTCGCAGATTCGGTGGACCGCTTCGCCGAAGAACCGACCCGACAGCCCGGTCGACCCGTCCCCCTCTTCGGCAAGCGTGTCGTCCTCTTCGTCCCACTCGGTATCGTCGTCAGCTCCCCGTCGGTAATTGACGATACGGTTCGCTTCGTCGAACACCAGTTCGCCGTCTTGGTTGTCGCTCAGAACGTCCGCGACTTGGAACGGCGAGAGGCGATACTGGATAGGGGCAGGCTGTCGCTGCGGTATTTCGACAGTCGTGGGAGGAGCCTCGACATCCACGTCCTCGTCCTGTATCACTGCTTGCTGTGGGAGCCGAACCGAGTAGCTGGGGCCACCCTGTTCGGGGTCCTCGCTCCGAGTGAGCGAATCAACGTGCAGCTGACCGGTCACCTCCCCGTTTGCCTCAAGAGTGGCGAGTAACTCTTCGTCACCGAGCAGTGACTTCTGGACGAAGTCGCTCCACCGTTTGGGTTCGTCCGTCTCCGGGTCTTCCAGCGTCGTGAGTGATTCGTCGTCTTCGGTTCCGTGTGTGCCGGCCAGAATGAGATGATCCCGAGCGCGCGTACAGGCGACGTACAGGGTTCGCTTCTCTTCGGCACAGAGCTTGGCGAGACGGCGTGACCGGATCCCTTTCTTCGCGACGGTGTCAGTAGTGTCGAAGGGGTCATGGCTGTCGGGAACAGAGAGCCCGAGTGCTGGGCGGTCGTTCACGTCTTCGAACTCGGTTCCGCCGGCAAGTGGTGGATCAGTGTTGAATTTGTCACTGAGTCCGGGTACGATAACGACGGGGAACTCTTCCCCTTTTGCGGCGTGGACAGTGAGTATCTGGACGCCGGTTTCGCCGTCCGGGATCGCCGCTTCGGGGTCGTAGTTGGTGAACTCTTGAGGTTCGTCAAGGCGCGTGACGAGTGAGCGCAGACTACCGGCGTCGCTGACGGCTTCACGCAGGTACTCTTCGAACTGTTCGACGTTGGCAAGTGCCTGTTGCGGCCGTTCATCCGCACTGAGACTCACAAGGTAACCGGTCGCGTCAAGCGCGATGTCGAGGAGTTCTGCCCACGAGTCAACCTGGGGACCGGCGGCGTCCTCAGAGGCACCGGCGAGCGTTCGCAACTCGGCGAGCAAAGAATGACCGCGCCTAAGCGCGGTGTCGTCCGTTTCACTGAGTGACGCCCAGACGTTGCCACCCTCCACGACTGGGGCGAGTTCGTCATCAGTGAAGCCGAACATCGGGGAGCGAAGCAGTCCGAACAGGCGGATGTCGTCGGTTGGGTCGGCGAGGACGCGGAACAGGTTCGTGAGGGTCCGAACCTCTGGCGTCTCGAAGTATCCCTCTCCCTGAACGACGGTATAGGGAACCTCGTGATCGTCGAACGCACGCTTGAACTCGTCGAGATGGGTTCGCTTCCGGATGATGACCGCAATATCGTCGTACGTCACCGGCCGACTTTCCGGGCCGTCGTCCGAATCAGGCTCGTAGACCCGTGTCTCGTCGTCGACGAGGCGCGTAGCGCGCGCTGCCACGGACTGAGCTTCCGCCCACCGTCGCGCGGAGGGGGGTGCGTCGTTCAGCGGGTGATCAGGAGCGAGGACGTTCGGTCGGAGGTCGTTGTCAGGAACGAACAAGTACTCCATCGTCGGCGTTACGTCGTGAGGATTGTCTCGTCGGGGACGGAGAGGCTGTGGTGCTGCCTCGAAGGCGTCGTCCGCGTCGTCGTCGAAGACATCCTCGAAGAGACTATTCAGAAACCGGAGTAGCGGTGGGAGTGTTCGGAAGTTGTCCTGAAGCTGGTACCCGACAACATCGTCTCCTCCGCCTGTCGTTGCGGTGTTCTCGCTCCCGTTCGCGCCGACGAGTGCGCTCCGCGCTTCTTGGAAGACAGCGACGTCGGCGTTCCGGAAGCGGTAGATCGACTGTTTCTCGTCGCCGACCGCGAAGACGTTCTGCGCGCTGTACGCCGTGTCATCGGCGGCGAGGCTGGTGAGTGACTGAACGATGTCCCATTGGTTCGGGTCGGTGTCCTGAACCTCGTCGATCATGACGAAGTCGAACTGGTCAGCGAGCGATTCCCGAACGGCGTCGTTCCCACGCTCCGGGTGGAGAAGGTTACGTGTCTGCTGGACCAGATCGGTGTAATCCAGTACGTTTCGCTCGTGTTTCCGGTCGGCGTACCTGCGGGCAGCTTCATCGAACAGACGAGCTAACGCGAAGTAGTACGGCGCGCCCTCGCGGTCGACGGCCATGTCGAGACCGTCACCCTCCGCAGACCGATGTGTCGCATCGAGTCGTTCAACGATCTCGGTGACGATGCCTCCGATACGGTCGGCGTCTTCGTCGGTCCCGCTCCAGTCCCCTTTGACCGGAGAGTAGTTCGCGTACTCGTCGTGCCCGGACTTGGTGAGTTCGTCACACACGTCGTAGATCCGATCTCGGCGGTCACGAACGGAATCCCGAGCGTCTAGTCCGTCGGGCTCGTCGAAGAGTTTGACTGCAGTCCAGACGCGCTCGGTCCGTCCGCCGGGGTCAGTCTCGTCGAGGTCGGCAACGAGTTCTTGGAGGTCCTCTACGAGCACTCGGAGTTCCTCGTCGGCACAGAGTGCATCCACCTCGTCGGCGGGGAAGGGGTGGAGTTCCTCTTCGACGTAGGTTACATAGTCGTCGACAGTACGAGCGGGTGCACTCCAGACGTCGGCCCAGGCTTCGCTGCCAGGGCGCTCACCGAACAGGTCCTCGAGAACCTCGCGGAGGGAGTATTCCGAGAACGCGTCCAGCAGGAGCCCGACCTCTCGGGGTTCTTTTTCCATGAGTTCGTCGACGATGTCCCGCTGGAGTCTACTCGCTTCGACATCGTCGAGGGTATCGAATCCGGGGGCGAGTCCGGAGACTGCGGTCGCGTGTTCGGACAGGATGCGCTGACAGAATGCGTGCAGCGTGTGGACGTATGCGTCGTCCAGCCCGTTGAGAACGTCGCGCCAGCGTTCGTGGTCGGCGTCTGCGGTGGCGAGTCGGTCCAAGACGCGTTCGCGGACGGTCTCTGTGAGGTCACGCGCAGCCCGTCGCGTGAACGTCGTCACGAGAACGTTCTCGGGGATGGCGTCGGGATGATCCTCCAGAAGCGCTAGATACCGGAACGAGAGCGTCGTCGTCTTCCCGGTCCCGGCACCGGCCGTGAGTGGATAGTTCTGTGAGAACGCTGTGACGGCGTCGTCCTGCTGGTCAGTGAGGTCGTCTCGGCGCATCAGTTCCCCTCCTCAACCGCAGGAGCCCACTCTACGCCGCGAGCAATCGGTGGGACGTACGCATCTCGTCCCTCGGATTCCATGTTTTCCATGAATAGTTGGCGCCGGTACGACCGGACGTCGCAGGCATCGCGGAAGGGACAGTTTGAACACCCGGCGTCGTCGGGGTCGTTGATCGTCGGATGGAACGTTCCGGCTTCGATGCCGGAGACGATATCGCTGAGTCGTTGCGGAACGACGTCATCGAGGAACTCTCGGAAGCCTGCTCGAGTCTCGATGCTAGGTTTGTCCGAACTCTGGTAGACCATCGGTGTCCCGCCGTATCCGTCACGATATGAGTTACCGCGCCAGCTCGCGTTCTTCGGGTCATCACCGACGAACCCGATTTGACCAGCGGTGCTGCTCACCTTTCCGGGTTCCTTGAGCCGGTAGTACCCGCCTCCGACGGCTTCGGTAACCTCGTCGACATTCGCCTCCAGCATCTTCGCATAAATCGGGAGTTGGAAGCTCAGTCCGTCCAGCGTGTCGCGTTCGGAGGAGGTGTATCCTGTCTTGTAGTCGCGGACGATAGCTCTCCCATCGGACGTCGTTTCGCCACGGTCGAGAACACCGCGGATCGTGGTTCCGTCCACCTCGAAGGAGAGCTTGGTCTCGAACCAGGCCGGTGCCGCCGTCAATGGACCGTTCTGAAGCCGATTGTCCGGGTCGACGTACAATGCGAGCTCTTCTTCGAGGAACCGCACGAGGATACCCGCAGGTCGTCCATCGACGGCGGTCCGGTTGTAGTACTCGTTTTGATCAGCATCACCGAGACCGGCCAGTAGTTCGAAGAGCCAGCGGTCGTCGAACTCGTCGTCGACGGCTTGGAGTTCGTCGACCGCGACACGGAGGAGTCGCGTCTCCAGGTCATCTTGATGGAACCCGGCAAGCGAAACCGGAGACCCAACCTCGTCTCGAAGTTCCGTGTAGAACTGCTCCAGAACCTCGTGAACGTAGTGCCCACGATTGATTGGTCCCTCGTCTCGGTCCTCTTCCTCTAGCCCGAGTACTTCCTTTGCGTAGAAGCGGAACGGGCAACTGGCGTATCGCTCTACCTGCGTCGGCGAGAGTCGGTCAAGGTGGAACGAGAGGCCCTGCGCGGTCCCCGAAGTGAGCCAGCCCGTATTCTCTGATGGACGTGCTAACCCACGGTCGGCTGCCGTACGAATGCCATCAATCGCTGTCTCTCCTGGTGTTGCCTCTGTATCGAGTCGATCACTGCTGCCCGCTGTGTCTACGAACAGTCCCGTTGACGACGCGGCAGCCGCGTACTCGCCGAGTGTGTCTAGACTGACTCGAGCGCCAGCAGTTGCGAACGCTCGCTGTGCGTCAGCTCGCGCACCGATTTTATCCCGTCGACCGGTCGGGGTCTGCCCGACGAGGTGGCCGAACTCATCCCGTCGCTGTGGCACCGTTTCGGTGATTCGACGGAACTCGGCCAGGATCCCAGCATCGATGTACGCTGTCCCGTCGAGTTGTTGTTTCGGCCGCGAGAGCGTGACGGTCTCAGCGGCGGCAACGAGGCTTGCGATGCGGTACTCGGCCCGTCGAGCTTGGTCGGCTTCGGCAAAGTCGGGATGTGCGTCTGTTACAGCGTTCACAAGTGCGAGTCGATTCGCTGAACTCGGGAAGTGAGACGCTGTCAGACCGAGGACGAACACGTGGTCGAACGTTCGCATCCCGAGTTCCGCCGCTCCGAGGACTTCGACTCTCCCATCGCGAATTGTTGGATCGTCGGTGACGGAGACGGCACCGAGTGCATGCCGAGCACGTTCGAGGTCGTCTCCGTCTCCCGTCCGTTCGACTGCGTCAAGGACTCGCTCGGCACTGCGGTAGACGACCCGTTGCGACCCGGTCGTCGTTCGATCTTCTACCGTGTCCTCGATTCCGAGGCACTCAACGAAGTGGCGATAGGCTTCGATGCTCCCGTCATCTGCCACGGTTTTTGCTTCGACGAGAAGCTCGTCGATAGCCACTCGGTACGGCTCCTCGACATCGCTGAGTTCTTCCACGTCCGCGATCGCGTCGTGTGCCTGTTCGCTATCGACATCCTCCCAACCCGGCAGCACCGGCTCTACGAGTGGGTTATCGAGGAGGCTGCGAAGGTCATCAGTGATCTCTGTCTCGTCGAGCAGCTCCAGCGCGGTCAGGAGAGCAGCTCCGACCGACGTTCCATCGAGATCGTAGTCCCGAGCAACAGCGTATGGAACGGATCGCGCAGAGAACTCACCGGCGAGACGATGGGCGTACGCCGATGGCGCGGTCACGATAACGCCGATATCGTTCGGATCAACGCCGTCACCCAAGAGTTCCTGTACCTGCCGTCCCGTATACCGTACTTCTCCTGGACGCGATGACGGGACGACAGTCTCGACAGTCGTCTCGTCAAGGGAGAGTGTGGTGGCATCAGGACGGAAGGGTGCCGACGCTAACCGTCGATTCGCGGGTGGGCGAGACTCACGGGCTGTGATTGCATCTGTTTCGAATTCGAGGTCGTTGACGAAGAACTCCCATGCAGGGGCCGTTGCGACGTCGACACCGCCCGGAGAGTCCGTTCCGGTCAACCGGGAGAAGGTCGCGACTGTCGGCCAAGTTTCCGTGATCGTCTCGACTACACGCGATGCGAGGACAGAGAACGTGTCGAACCCACCGATGATGACGGCGTCAGTGTGTGGGAAGCACTGAGCAGGATTGGAATTCGCCACCCGTCGGTACCGCTCAGCCCAGAGAGTCGTAGCTGAACCATCGGGAAGTCCCTCGCGTCCATCGTAGAACCGCTTGGTGATGGCCTCGAGTTCGGCGCTCAGATTGACCAGTCCTTCGTCGCTCAGGCGGTCGCGGACGGCTTCTGGTGAGAGTAGTCCGGCGAATTCGACAAGGCTCAGGAGGTCCTCCATCTGCTCGACGAGACCGGTCGGAGGCAGTCCGTCCCCCTCCATGAGCGACCACTTGGCGGATAAGTCTGAGAGAGACTGTTCGACGAGTCGGAGGCGGGTTGGCTGGTCCATCCGCGAAGCAGTACCGCCGATCGCTTCGCGGTCGTAACACCGGTCGACGAACTCATCAAGTGTGAGCGCAGTGAGTTCAAGCGGGCGACCGATGTCTTCCCACTGCGTTTCGATTTCTGGGAGGCGATGAGGTTGATTCGCGATGTAGAGGACGCTTTCGGGATTTTCTCCCGATTGGGTCGCGGCCCAGTTGAGCGCTGCCCGATCGACCGCAACAGCATCCGGGCCACAGAGAAGCCGAGACATTCCTTCTGAGGAGTGTGTCGGCTTTACCACATAATGCTACCTGAAGATATCATGATGGAAGCGGCCCTCTCATCAAATCATAACCGGACCGTGTTCATTCCACACGCGAGAGCGACGCTGGCACGTTGATGAAGAGTAGCCAATCATTCAATTTCTACTGATTGTAAGATCTAATGGCAAGACTGCGGCGTTACACATCGATGACGGGGGGTGTGATCGAGCACGATTTACACTTCGATGACGGGGCGTCAGACGAACGGCTTACACATCGACGACGGGGGGGTCTCCGACGATGAGTTGCTGAATAGCACTTCGTCGTCGGTTCTGAGGCGGTAGAAGCAAAGACGTTGAATGCAAGGAATAGAATCGTCTTAGCGGCAGTATAGACATCGACGGTGGTGAATCTTTTTATGCCTTCAGGATGCAGCAAGCGTATGACCGGTAGCGATCAGGGTGGGACCGATCAATCTACCCTTGCAAAAGAAGAAACACGTTCTCAGGCGGCAGAAACCGAAACCGAAACCGAAGCCGCCAAAGCGGACGCCACCGATAACTCCGCTTCAGCACGCGATGAAGTAGATTCAACGGAGAACTCGCAACGCTCCATCCGCGATATGCTGGATGAGGAGGGTGGTGCGTCGGTTTTCGACAACAGAGACCTCGTCGAACCGGATACGATCATCGACGAAGAGCGGATTGTTGGTCGCGATGACCAGCTCGAATCCGTCGTCTCGTTCCTGAAACCCACCCTGCAGGGGAATCGGCCGCCGAACATGCTGTTGTATGGTCCAGCAGGCACTGGAAAATCCCTCATCATTGGAGCTGTTACGGAGCAAATCATCGATCTCTGTAAGTCGAAGGGGGAGCGCTTCGGCGTCATCTCGATCAATTGCCAACCGATCAATACGCTCGACCAAGCGGTCTACGAACTCGTTCAAACCGTCGCGAAGAACGTGGACGCAGAGGTCGGCGTTCCTGAGACGGGAGTGTCGACCAAACGCAAGTACCGTCGTCTGTACGAGCTCATCAACGAGAATTATGACTCAGTCATTTTCATCATCGACGAGATCGACCTCTTGGTCGGCCGACGTGCAAATGACGAACCAGCCTACTCGAAACTACTCTACCAGCTCTCCCGTGCGAGCAATACGAACGAAATCGAGGGGCGGGTCTCAGTTGCGGCGTTGACGAACGATCCGAAATTCATGGAGAACATCGATGGACGTGCAGAGAGCTCGTTCAATCCTCGAGACGTCTACTTCCCCGATTACGACGCCAACCAGTTGCGCCAGATCCTCAAAAATCGTCGGGACGCCTTCCGGCTAGATGCACTCGAAGATGACGTGATTCCTCTGGTGGCGGCGTTCGCAGCGCAAAGCCACGGAGATGCTCGGAAGGCCATCGATCTGTTCCGCGGTGCTGGTGATCTTGCTGACGAACGCGGGGATGAAGAAGTTCGCGAGGAACACGTCCGTGAATCGCAGGAGGAGATCGACAAGGACCGATCACTAAAACTCGTCGAGGGGTTGACGACCCAGAAGAAGATATCCCTGTATGCGACAGCAGCTGTCGCCCGACACTCCAGGCGCTCGGGAAGTTCAGTTCCGAGTCCAGTTGGGTTCAAAGTCTATCAGTGGGTCACGGACGAACTCGATGCGGATCAAATGACTCGTGAAACCTACGTCAAGTACGTGAAGGAGCTCTCCACCTACGGATTGATCTCGACGTCGAGGAAGAGCCGAGGACGTGGTGGCGGGATGTACATGGAGTTCACGTTCACGGGTGATCCAACAGCGATTATGGAGCGAATCGTCGAGGACACGAGACTGGAAACCATCAGTGGCCAAGATGAGCTCCTTCAGTCGGTCGTCAATGCTCAGTTGAACGAGTTCCACGAAAAGTAGGAACACCTTCGCCGTCTTGACGCCGTTTCTATGGACACGTCACCCCCCGTCATCGAAGTGTAACCGATTCTGTTCCCGGAGTTGCACATCGATAGCGCTCGAATCACGGCAGGACCCATCAAGCTGGACGAGATTGTTCTCGGGTGGTCGATCCACGGACGAACTTCGAATACAGGTAAGACGTGAACCCCCTCCCCCCGTCATCGAAGTGTAAATCCTCACCAGAGGGAAGGTACAGAGGGCAAGGAGCAAGACGCGGATTAACCAGAGAAGCCATAAGAACCACGGTCTCACGGAGAAGAGGCATCAGAACAATCACGATGAGGAAGCTGTTCCCCACTCGGTACGTCGGAGTTTCACTCCTCCGAACCTTCGTGGTAAGCGCTATTGCGGTTACGGTACTGATGGGTGGCACATAAAACTTCGTCAGACTAGTGACACTCGTGGGATATGTGCTGATTCTTCTGTCTCGGCGTCTCTTTGTCATGTTCGTGGTGCTCCCGGCCTCTTTCGGCTGTTCTCGTCTCTACCCCCCTCCCGCCCTCGAGAGTTTACACATCGATGACGGGGGGGGAGGGTTCCGAGTAATCGGCAAGGAGTCATATCCACGTCCTTCGTTATAGCTCGCTACTCTCGTGGATTCACGGGGGCGATATACTCGTTCTTCCAGGAATCGCCCTCACGCCACTGCCAGTAAAAGTAGCGATACCCAGGTTTCGTCTCCTTCACCGTGATATATGCTCCACTCGTCGGGACGTCTTCGTAATCGTCCGGATCCGTCGAGATCTCGCGCTCGTCCAGCTCCTCGAGGTCCTCCTCATCGACTTCTTCCTCGGCTCGTCGACGCTCGAGTTCTTGTTGTCGCTGTCGACGTTTCCATTCCGCCAGATCAGCCGCGTACGTCGCGATTGCCTCCAGCCGTTCCGGAGATTGGTTCTCGAGTGGTTCGCGAAGATACTTCGGCAACTCTGGTGCAGGTGGTTTCTCTGGGATGTCCTCGCTCATAGTTACCCCACGAACGGCGCGTCATATCAATCTGTGGGGTAACTTTGAGGTTTGACGATGTTCACCCCCCGTCATCGAAGTGTAAGACAGCTTGATACGCCTTGTTACGCCTGGAATATCCGGTATTCGACTTTGCCGACATCGGACAAGATGATGATATCTCCAGAAAGCACTTCGTCACTCTTCGTCGAACGGGACTGTTGGATCGACTGACGTAATCAGGGCGGTTTGAGAGTTAACGTTACCCCACGCGACACAATCGATGTACCGTGTGGGGTAACTCTGGCCAGTACTGCTAGTTTCGGTTAGCTTCCACCTCAGGGGATGTTTTCGACACACTCGACGAGGTCTTCCTCGGTGGTCCACTGATAGAGTCGGCCCTGGTCCTCGAGCATCTCGAAGATTGCCGTCTGCATCCCGCTATACGGGTTTTCGACGTCGACGCCAGTCTCGACGTCGTCGGGGTCGAGGCCGTCGTACTCGCGCTTGCAGACGTGCGTTTTTGCGAAGTACTCCTCGAGGGCAGTGAAGTAGCCCTGTTCGACGAGGAAGCCGCCTCGTCCGTGTTCAGCGACGCCAACGATGTAGTCGGTGTAATCCGCGAGCAAGCGGAACTTGAGATACGTGTTGACCCACTCGCTGCGGATGTCGACCATCAGAAACGCGTAGGCGTCGGGCCGTCGGTTCAGCCGGTCTTTGACGAGCCGGAGCCGGCGAATCTCCGGCTGGCCGTAACTGCCGAGGACGAAATACGCTCGGTCGGCCGAGAAGATCGGCGAGAGTTCGGCAACACTCTGCTTGAGTGCCTCGTACTCCTCGGGAGTGAGCGAGGTCTCGTGGAGGTATGCCTCCGCGCGCTCAACGAGGTCCTCCATCTTCTCCGCCTCCTCGCTCATATGGCGTGCCTCTCGTCGAGGGGATTTCAGTGTGCTGACCGAGACAGTCAGCGTATCGCTTTAGACCGATTCGTATTTCGGCGAAACGCTTTAGCCCGTACTCCTCGAAGATGCGTGTGATGAGCACCCCCGACGAGGCTACGAGCGACCTCGACACGGTTCGCGAGCGACTCAATGTCGTCACCCAGGAGACCCGGTTCTCTCTCATCCAGGACATCCTCGGGCATCCGTCGGGGCTGCCGACGCTGAAGGAACTGGACTACGTCAACCCGAGCCGGAGTCAGACGACGATCCGCCAACATCTGCAGCGCCTCGTCGACGCGGGCATCGTCGAAAAAGTCGAACTCCCCGAGGATCGGCGACAGAACGATCTGCCGTACACGTTCTACGGACTCAGCGATGATGGACGTCGATTCCTCGAGGATCACAAGCTGCTGCGTGCCGAGGAGACCCTCCGGGAGATCTACGACCGAGTCGAGAAGACCGACGAAATCGAGCGCTACGAGACCGCGCCGCGTCCTGATCGGTGAGTGATTCGGCGATCCAACGATGACGACACAGAAAGTTACCCCACTACTTTCGGATTCTTCTACTTTGTGGGGTAACTTTGGATGAATATCGCTTCCGAACACCGGCTGCCGACACCTACTGGAATCCGACTGTAGAGTCGTCGTCGAATACGTTCTCCGAGAAGGATTCGTCCTCATCCGAGCGATTGACGCCAGTGGTCGGTCCAGGGCGAATATCTTCCGCCATCGCATCGAGTTCTTCGGGAGTAGGGAAGTCCTCAACCGAGACTGTTCGCGCATCACGTCGTGCAGCTCGGCGCTTGGCCTCTGTGACGAGTTCCTCGATGTCGGCACCGCTGAGGCCGGCTGTGTGACTCGCGAGTTGTGCCAACTGGTCACCGGTGAGATCATGCGGAACCCCCCGCAATTTCGACTGGAGAATCGCGTGCCTGCTTTCCTCTCCCGGAAGACCGATCTCGACGTGTGTCGCGAGTCGACCAGGGCGAAGAATTGCGGGATCGATGTCTTCGGGCCGATTGGTTGCGCCGACGACGATGGCCGTTCGATTGTCGTCGGTGAGATGAACGAGCAGCTCGCTAGTGATCTTTCTGTCTTCAGCGTGCGCTCCCCCGGCGCCGACATCGCGACCACCAAAGAGGTGTTCGGCCTCGTCGAGAAAGATCACGCAGGGACCGATTGAGTCGGCTTCTTCGAAGAGTTGGCGAATCCGCTGAGGTCCCTCGTTAATCCACTTACTGGTCACGTCTGCCGGCCCTAGCTCGACGAATGGGATATCGAGTTCGCCAGCAAGGGCCCGGGCGAACATGGTTTTACCCGTTCCTGGAGGTCCGTAGAAGAGAATTCCTCGCGACGGCTCGATCCCGAACCGATCGTATCGGTCGTCACCGCGTGCCGCTGCATGGACCGGCTGGAGGACCTCTTCAGCGAGTCGTTCCTTCACCTCGTAGTACCCAGCGACGTCGTCGAAGCTGATGTCCGAGCGAGTCCAGTTGTATTCGAATTCTTGATTATCGGGTGGCATTGCCGGTGCTCGTGAGGTTTCTGAATGGTGATCACCAGGGGAATCGCCTTTTGATGTATACGTATCCACTCCTTGTTCAGACGAATTGCTCGTGCTACGTTGATTCTCTTGTACCATCTCCTTGATTCCTTCAGAATCTATGGACGGACTGGGTAGGTGACGTCCAGCGGCGTAGTAGTAACCGTTCTCACCCTGAGGATCATAGTAGAGCACGGCGACGAGAGAGGCAGCAATCCCCAGTCCGAGTGCTGCTTGTATTTGTGGATCACTCGGACCAATCCCTGAGAGGAAGTTCAGTTGTGGGATCGTGATGAGGGTGGCGACAAATGTGATTCCCTCAGCGATCAACAACAGTATAACAAAGAATTGGTAGACCAACGCGAATGGATATAGACCGATCACGCCGATGGTTTTCAGAACAGGGATTCGCAAATCGCCTCCGATATGTATCGCTAGAATTCCAAGGCCTAGTCCAACGACTGCAGTCGGCGGTAAATTCAGCAGGGGTGCGACTACCCACATGTGGAGGAGGGCTAATGTCGTCCAACCGAGCATGAAGAACAGTCGGTAGATACCACGCTTTTCGTGTTCCCGCTCCATGATACGGTAGGTCGCGTACTCGACGACCGCGAAGAGACCGAGAAACCCGGCGACGCTGATAGCAATTTCGAGAATACTCATCGGATCACGTAATCAGTCTCAGGAGACCCGTGTGGGCGGACGCAGCGATTTGCGCGATTATTTCGCGCCGGAGTTCGGGGCTCATATGGGCCGCGGCGTGTCTATACGGCCACTGAGAACGGCATCAACAGATGCGTTCACAATGGTCTATGTTCCTTTCATGCTGGTCCTACGCTATAACTTCTCGCTTCACAAGGGCTTCATCGAGAAGAAGTTCACATAGTCTTTGACGGCTCACTACCAGTGTCATCATCCCACGGCGGAGCCGACGCCCGTCCTGGTCCCTCCTCCTGCCGGGCCATCCAGTCGATGTCGGGCTCGTCCGCCGAATCGGCGAGTTCGTCGCTGGCTCCGGGTCCGATAAGGTGTTTTCCACCCCGTTTCCCCATATTGTACGCCGCGTAGGGGCTCCGCGTCATTGCTCCAGCGAACACAATACCACTCGCCTTCCCAGCTTGGACACCGGTCCTTCCTACCTGCTTGCCTGCTTGACCGGCCGAAACGGCAGTACGTCCAGTGACTTTCGCAGCAGATTGTGCAGCTTTGATTCGCTTTACGCTGCGGGCCGACTTCGATGCGTCCTCCCTGAGTGTTGCTGCTCTCTGCCCTAAGCTCTGGGCTCTGTCGTTGAGATCAACAGTCGGTACTTCCCAATCGAGGATTCGGAAGCCGAGTTGAATCGGTATGAGCCGTTCAATCTCGGAGCGGTAGCTGATTGAATCGAGACATCGATCTGGATTGGACAGAGACAGTGATGAGAGCGGTTGTTGAAGCGGTTTCTGACGAGTGCTGTTGCTGACGACTCGCTGGCCCGAGGCCGCGGGCTGGCCGTCAGCCCGCGGCCGGGGCGTATGCGTCGGGGACGCCCACACCGTTCATCTCAATCTCCCACCGCCGCTCTAACTCCGCTTCCAGCTCGTGGCGAATCCAGTCACAGAACGTCGTGAACGTGAACTGCTCGGGCAGGTCGCGCCCGCCCTGCCGCGGGCGGGCGACGACCGCCCATCGTAGCACGAGCCATAGGTTCTCTAGCAGGAAGCTTACGATCACGAACCCAAACCGGACGATTGGGTCTTGTGTCGTTGTTGTTGCTCGCGCTTGGCGAGACAGCCGATAGCTGGTTTCTATCGCCGAGCGTTTCCGGTAGCGTCGTTCGACCTGCGTGGGCGTGCGATCGGCCAGATCGCACGCCACATATCCTCGAACGACCTCGCCATGTTTGTCTCGGTCACCGTTCTGGTATGAGACAGAGACAGCGAGCGGGAAGCGCAGTTCCCGCTCGCGTCCCTTGTACATGCGATAGGTCGTCATGTACGAGCAGTGCGTGGCGAGTTTGTCCTTCATGCGCTCACCCTTCTCTTTGACAGGGATCACCGTCGTCGCTAGGTCGCGTGCGTGACGAATCACCCGTTCATTGTAGAAGCCACGGTCAGCAAGTAGGAGATCTATCTCGAAGGGATAGGCGGCGACGCGGTCGAGGACACGCTTGACCGCGTCGGCCTCCTTCTCGTCGCTGCGGACGTAGGTCAGCGCCAGCGTCACTGGCTTTCCGTTCGAGACGAGGTAAGCGGTACAATAGCGGTGGCATGTTGTCGTTCCATCTTTGGGATTCGTTGTACAGAGTTCGCCGTCTTCCTCGTCAGGAGAGCCATGATATGGGTTATCGACGAAGTCGATGGAGACGATTCTCGACCGGTCAGGGTCGAGAATCGTCAGGGCGAGATGTCGAAACAGGATGTTTGCCGCCATTTCGAGCTTCTCACGTTGAAGCGTGTGAAGCCAGTCCATGACAGTATCGTCGCAAGGAGTATCGTCCGTTTGGGAGGTCACATCCCAAACGGACGATTGGTTGACGCTGGCCATGGTGACGACAGGCCAGATATCACCGGAATCGAGGGGCGAGCCCTCGATTCCTTGGAGTGGAAGCTGACCAATTACGTCGGCCGCTACATCTTTGACATCTGCTGCCGAAAGGACACCGTCCGGTCCAGGGAGCTCTAACACACTTCTGAACCGGACATCTTCCTCAATCAGAGCGACGCTTTAGCTCCGCCTCTCACGCCGGTTGGGAAGTACCGAGCTTATGAACCGCATTAAGTGTCGAACACAGGGGTTAATCTATACACCGGCGGTGATCAAAACTCATCAAGATAAGCTCTGAGAACCGTTCTAAATCACCGTCTCATTTATCAGGCTGATTCGGTTCAAATACGGCTCACCTATTTCATCGCCAGGAATCAACCTGATCGAGCGACCGATCAGGTGATTACTGCGTTCGCCGTGGACTGTGTCGGTTAGTGTCGTATCGAGAAACCACTCTAAGTTGTCAAACACAACAAGACCCGTTACTGTGATAGCTCGTAAGACCGCTGTCTTACAAAATCGCCACTCTCAGGGCCTAAGCATCCTAAATAAGTCAGAGTATAAGTTACTGAGAGATAGACGTAGAACTGCAGCCACGTCGGGCCACCGCCTAACCCGCGTCCTTCTCGGCGGGCTGCTGGAAAAAGCCATGTGTGAATCTGAGCAAGATCACATTGAGAAGGATGATGCAAATAAAGAGGAAAATCAAACTCTGATGACACTGGAGGTGATAAAAACAGCCTTGGAGATCGTCCGAGTAGTCGCACAGCTGATCGGAATGTAATAACGCGGTGGTTTCCGATCAGTTGGATCGGTGCCACCGCCTAACCCGGTTTGACATTTGGCACACACCCATATTAAGATATGGGAGAAGCATTCCCCACATTCAACCAGTTATTAGTGTTTTTGCTCAGACCACACTAGAGAATTTCGAGCTGTAGAAGTCTATGGATACGGAAAGAGGGGGTTCTAGGGTTCTGAGTCTCGGATGGAGACTCGCTGTGCTACAGGTCGCTACTGTTCGGGGATCACCTTCCTACCAGTCATCGTCGACACATCAGACCGATCCTGTTCGACAGTCTCGACGTTCTCCTGCGCCAGCCACCAGTCGGGGGTCCAGTCCGTAATCGGGAACACCCATCGTTCGCTCCCTCGCCAGTAGGCGATCGGGTTCTTCGGGACGGGTGTGCCGGTCGTCTTCGGACCAGTCCGCCGACGTTGTCTGGGTCATCGTTCGTGGATCGTCGCAGTCTCGGACGTGGCCGTGTCGTCCCTCGAGTCGTTGGTAGCTCGCTCCAGGATCGTGAGTTCGCTGTCCCGACGGGTCTCGAAGGTCGCCTCGTCCCCATACCAGCCCTTCACGACGTTTTCAGCGCGCACGAGATCACCGACCGCCAGTTCGGGGAACCGGTGGGATCGGATGAGCGTGCGGCCGCCAACGTCGGTCGGGTCGGGCGTGGGGCGGGTCTCGTCCCATTCGGATTTCTTCCAGATCGCGAAACGGATCGATCCGGTGTCGTCCTGGAGCACGCCGGCCTGCTTGATTCCGGGATGCGTGTTCTCGAAGAGGATCGCCACGCGGCCCTGCGTCGAGAATCGGCCCTTCGTCTGGCGGGTCGACATGTATCGGACGTTACCGATCGTCTGGATGTTCCGGGGATCGTTCGCCTCGGCTTCGGCCTGTCTGAGGAGTGCACTCGCTGGCTCGACACCTCGGGAGACACGCTTTGCAAGCGCGATCGCGAGGGTGAGCGGTTGTTTGCGCACCTCGTGGACCTTCTCGAAGTCCTCACTCAGGAGCCGATTCGCCATCGTACAGACCTCGTCGTGAGTGTCCGAGTCCAGCTCGAGGAGCGGACGCAGACGCTCGTCACGGGCCTGTGTGGCAGCCTCAGCGCGAGCCGCGGCGATTGCTGTCGTCGTCGGGCGCTGAGCGGCGAGTTCGTCGAACCGGTTGTTCAGCCACTTCGCGTGTCCGACCAGTTCAATCTCGTCGCTGAGTTCGCCCGGGCGGCAGATACCGTCCGTGACGCGCTGCTTCTCGGCTTCCAGTGCGAGCGAGCGCTCGATGGACTCCAGTGACGTTCCGGCGAACTGCTCGGGTTCGACGAGCAGGTCACCGAGACGGATGTACTCACCACCGGGCGTCAGGACCTCCAGATCGGCGGTCTCGATGCCGGTTGTGGTGTCGTCATCTTCGATGTCCTCCGTTCGGTCGTACGCCTGCAGGTCGTCGACAGTCGCGGGAGCGGTCGTCTCCGGTGCAGCCGTCCGGGTCGCGGATTCGTCGAGGCCACTGGCGACGCCAACGATCTGTTCGCCGGTCGGATCGACGAAGTTCGAGCTGGCGTTGCCGGGCGTCCAGGTCGTAAGGTCGCCGGCAGCATCGGGCTCTAAGAGCGCGTCTGCGGGCTGACCGTTCACGTTGGTCCGAGCTCTCATGAGCTGGCCTCGCTCGGGAACGACAGGGTCACCGTCGGGAGTGTAGCCGTACAGTCCGTCGACGGGTTCCGCTCGCGTTCCGAAGTCAGTCTTCGAGGCCGTCCGTTCCGTGAAGCGCTCTTGATCTGCGTCAGTGTCCGTCGCGACGTCGGCGTCACGGGTGGACCTGTCTGCAGCCGCTTGGTTGACGATTGCCCAGAGTAACCCTGCCAGTCTGGTGACCAGCGTGATCGTCTCGGCCGTGTCGGTCGAGCGGTGGCGCTCCTGTTCCTCCCGGTAGTCCCGAAAGTAGGGGGAGCGGCGGGCGTCGGTCCGCGAGTCTGCGGTCCCATTGGGGTCTTTGTGTGTCGTCGCCTCTATCGTCGCCGATAGGTTCTTGTCCTCGGTGTTGCTACTACTCATTGCAATACTCCAATTGCATTCGTGAGGCTCTGTCCAGCCTCACATTCTACACTGCGTAGCGGAGCATAGGTATATCGCCGACTGAGCGGCTGGTCTCGGTGTTTTCCAAGGAATCCCCACACTTTTCCCACACTCAATTTTACGTTCTAACGGCGTATCTACATCCTTCGAGCCGGCCTTGTAGTCACCCCACAAATCACACCCAAAGTGGCCTGTGGGGTAACTACTCGTGTGGTCGGTATGGTCCTCCGAGACTGTACACTTAAGTACTATCGGCCGTTAATCGATGATACGAAGGTGAGTTTCCATGGCTGCTGATAAGGAAGATCGTGCGAGTCCGCTCGAGGAGTTCTTGAGTGGGCCCGCTCTCGATCCGGAAACTCTGGGTGACCCCCCGCTTCAGGATGGCGAAGATCCGCTGCTCACGCGCGACCGCGTCGAACTTGAGTCTGACGAGGAGTAGAGGTGGCGGATACAGATGGGGAGTCCTCAGTCGACGATAGTCTCGTTTTCCCTGACGACATCGGTACCGCAATCGTCTTTCTCGATAAAGAAGCGTTACTTGCTCGACTGACGACCGATCATCGGTCTGAACGCAAACAGGCTGTAGTCGACCGGTTCTTCGAAATTTCCGGCGACCGGGCTTACTACGTCACGGATGCATACGTCGTTGCGGAGGTCATCTCTGCATTCCGGTCCAAACGTGGTGCACACGAGGCACTTGATCTGTACGAAGATATCAAAGATTCTGACTTAGTTGTCCAACATGGATCCGACTCTTGGGAATCAAATAATCTGACTGCAAGTCCACGGACTGTACTCGATGCAGCAGCAGAGTTTCTCGCTCAGTACCCAAAGCACGATGTCTCGATTCAGGAAGCAATTTTGATACTGCAGGCAAAACGTGGCGATGATTATCTGTTCTCGTTCGATGGGCCCATTCGGAAATTGGGCCGAGCATGCGGCCTTTCAGTTTATCCAGTCACTGAGGAAATCTACCTTGGGTGATACCGTGACCGAATCAACGCCACCTTCACATCCGATGGAGCGCGAACAGCTTCGGGCTGCGTCGACCCTCGTCGTGACGGTCAAATCGTCCGACGAGTTCCACGACGACATTACTGACCACATCGAGTCACTGAAACACGGCGATTCAGTGGACACGACACCGACGCTGTCGTTCACCAGCTACGACGATCTCATGGAGACGCTGCCGCCGCGTACCCTCGAACTCGTCGAGGCTGTTCGTCGGGAGTCCCCCTCCAGCATCAACGGGACTGCCCGAGTTGTGGACCGTGACGTCAAAAATGTCCACGAGGAACTCAGTCGACTTTCCCAACTGGGAATCATCTTCTTCGAGGAAGCAGGCCAGAGCAAGCGTCCCGTCGTCTGGTTCGACGAACTCGTCATCACGCTTTCGTTCGACGCTCTTGGGTAAGGGATTGTTGGTGGATAGCCACCGGGTGATTTTGTACCGAGCGTAGTTCAAGTATTGCGGAGTCAGATCGGTTATCACGGGCTGAATCGGGCGGTCACCTGTTCCGAATTGCCCCTTCCAGCAACGACCAACAATCTTCTACACAAGAGCATTCGTTTGAATCTGAATCAGGGGACACAGTGACTACAGCATCGGAGGGGAGGTATGACGCTTGAAGAAGCGGTTGAAGAAGCACTCGCTAAGTACGATATGTCCCGAAGTGAGGAAGCTGAGGCGGCAGGCCGAATGGCTGCAATGCTCCAAGATTGAACAGAGGTCGTGCAGTGACGAATAGGTGGTGAGAGAGATTAGAGCGCTTCTCTAAGCCTTCGACAGCTGGCTTTCAGAACCAGTTACAACGTATCCCTCGGCAGACCAGCGGTGATTTGACTGAGGGAACCGACCTTGCCTGGGAGCTCCGACCCAAAAGCCGGTCAATTACATTTATCGATGGGGGTCCCCCGTGATTTATCATCGCAGGAGTGGCTGTATCTCTGTATGAGCGGGAAGGGGCAACTCCGGCGGTTCGAGAATAGGGCGCAGTTGCTGCGCCATATCGCCGAGGAAACCGGCACAGACATCGATACGCTTTGGGATGAATACGAAGCTCAAGTCGAATAGAGACTATTGCAGTTTTTAGCGCGTCGACATATCTCGTTCATCATCGCTTCTCAATCGATTTCACTGAATTCTTTCGGTGAATAGAAGTCTCACTCCTCGATTGCGGCTTGCAGACTCGATAGCGCTCGCTCGAACTGTTCGCGATGAATCTGTGACCCAGACTCGATTCGCTCGACCAGGAACTGTTCGTACGACTCATACTCAGATGAGGAGAGATCAGCTGCTGTGACGCATTTGATGTAGGCGTCTAAGCCCTCACGGAAAACCCTTGCATAGTGGTCGTAGGCTCCATCGACGAGTTTGATGTTGTCGTCGATCCCGGCCACGAGTCCACGATAAACCGCTGCTGCTTGCCGATAGCGACCTCGATCTTGATATCGTTCCCCGAGATCCGCGAATTGGCTGAAATCGATAACGACAGGGAACTCTCTGGTGTGTTCGTCGAACAGTTGGGAGTCCACATCAAAGCCCCACCCTCAATGAGCGACCCCCTTGTGGGTGAGCGAAGTAGGGTGGGGGAGTTTACCGGCCCTGTATCGGTGACAACGAGTCTGCTCAAGCGTGGAGTCCCCACTCCACGTCTTCTTCGATCGCGTCGCGAGCGGAGTCGACTTGGTCGACAACATCTGCGCCGAGTTCGTCGACCGCCTCCTCGCGTGTGAGATCGCCATCGAGGTATCGACTGATAATCATATCGCGGTAGAGCGTCTCGACGCCCGTCTCGACGGCCTGTTGAATCACCTCGGATTCATCGATACCGAGGTGCTGGGCGAGTTCCCGCACCCGGTCGGAGACGCTATCGGTTGCCATACGCTCGTGTTAGGTCCCAACCGGTATAAATGTCATAGCGAGGCTGTCCGGGTTGTTGACCGAGACGTAAAGAACGTCCACGAGGAACTCATATCAGTCTCAGCCCCGAGTGTACGACGTAACCGCGGTAGTAAGGGCTGCTATCGAATGGAGAAGAAGTAGTTGATCGCCGCAGAGATACCGCCGAGATCACGGAAGAGCTTCGCCAGGGTACCGAGCCCAATCGTCCCGAGGACACCGCCGACCAGCGGGTCGACCGCCATCCCGATCCGGAGCAGCGTCCCGAACTGGAACATCTCGACGAGTAGTAGGCCGCCGGTGAACATGGCGAAGTCGACCGGGACGGCGATTCCGTGCTGGTAGAGGATCCACAGGGTGGCACCCCCACCGACAAGAATCCAGAACAGATACTTGCGGCCTCGCTGGGTGGCGCTCTCGGGGTCGCCCTTCCGCCAGTTCCGGAAGTAGTTCGCCGTCTGTAGGAGGGCTTTGAGCAGTCCGGGCGCCATTCAGATGTGTTTACCAACCTCCGAAGCATGTATAAGCTTTATTCCGACGATAACCCGGCATACAAGCCGCACGTAGACCGTCTGTATTAGGACCAGATATTTAAGCAAACTTGACCTACTGTCTGAAAATGACGGTAGTCGGCCGTCTTGGCGCCCTGTTCGTGGTCCTCGGCGGGGCAGCCCTCCTGCTCGTGGACGGCCTCCGTTCTCCCCCCGGCCTCTGGTACGCGGCCGCAAGTATCGCAGCCGGAACAACGATGGCCCTGTATCCGGTTATTTCGTCGCCGTCTCCGCGGCGTCCGCAGCCTGCTCCGGAACCCGCGTTTCCGAACACGTCCGAGGAGTCCACGACGGGTCCACCGACGCGGCAGACCGATTCACAGTCGGCTGATACAGAGCAGACGGCCGAGTCCACAGGATCGACCGAGCAGGAACCTGAGCCAGCGAGCGACAACGACCCGTATCCACCGCAGCCGCTAACGTCGGAAAAACCGGAGCCGCCGACATCGGAGCAACCTGAACTGTTGGCGGCCACGGTGAAGAAGCAACAGTCACACCCGGCCGATACCGGGACGACGCATCGAACGACCTCAAACACCGGTTCCTCCCAGACGAGGAAAACGGCGAGAACCTTGACCCACCGGCAAAGACACGTCACCTCCACAGCGTCACCACGCCGGAACCCATCCGCCGAGACCGACAACCCGTATTTCAAGCCGGTCGATTCGAGCCGTGAGATCAAGTTCGTTCAGGTCGACACCAAGTTTAGTTACCTCGACATCGACTGGGGACCGGAATTCATCGGTCTCGACCCGATCCCGGACCTCGTTGAGGTCGATGTCGGGCCGAGTGCTGTGAGCCACGAGTTGGTGCACAGCCCGGTTGAGATCAAGATCTCCTCGTTCCTCAAGGCCCTCCTCACCCCCACTCCGCGTAGCTCCGGTACCGCGGCCTCGAACGACAGTACGCGGCCGTCGACGGCACCGGACAACCACGCTCGCCGGCGGACTGACGACACCGCCACCAGACGGCGATCGGCACCCCGCGATACCTGGGAGACTCGGTACCTTGAGCAGGACAGGCGTGTGGACCGCCGCCGTGAGCCGCTGACAGCCGCTGATAGACGGCAGTATCCGGCAGAGACATGGCCACGGTCATCCGGCCCGGAACCGGGGAGCCACCGCCCGACAATTGCGGACACAACCGGCTACGGTAGCCGTGAAGAGATTGGCACATTTGACGGCGGACGTTCCAGTACCCGTCGCTCCCTTGGTTCGGAGCCGGTCATGGACGAGGAACCGATCGGACCGCAGGAGGAGGGTGTAGCCGATGAGTCGGCGTTCGATGTGGGGATGGATTATTCACCGCCGCGATGGGAGCCACCGCAGTGGGATGCCGATCCTTTCGGACTGACCGACGTCACCTCGGAATTCTCCGGGTTTGAAGAATCAGCGGCGGAACCGGTTGAACAGCCAGAATTCGGGTTTGGAATGTCCGGCGGGGGGCCTGGAGTGTTGATCGAGGAACCCGTGATGGATCCGGAAATCGGTGCGGAAATGTTGGGCTTGGACGGGTTCGCGGAGTCGCCAGAAGGCGCGGTCGATCTGCCTGGCCCCAACGTCGAAAACGGATCGAATCCGTTGCTCCCCGAAGCGGAGAGCTTCTTTCCAGAAGAAGACGCGAAGGACGACTGGCTGACGTTCTGACGTCGCTTGCATGGGTTAGCCGGGGCAGGTCAATAGGCTGTGCAGCCATCGCCACCGATGGATCTTATAGCTCGATTTTATCGACCCAAAGGGGGCGAGGAACGGCAATATGCACATGCTCATACGCGTACTCGTCCCTGCAGCCGACGCGATCGAGGCGGTCGGCACCGCACGATTCGCGCTCGACCGATTGATCGGGATCGGTGAGGGCGCGAGTACTGCGTTCGACTACTACAAGACGCTCGACGAATCGACCGCACGGTATCGCGACCACCCTCGCTACGGTGGGCTCGATCCCGCGCATCGGCTGTCGTCCGCGACTGGGAAACAACTCCTCGACGACGCTATCGAAGCTCAAGCAACGTGGTTCGTCGAGACCGTCGCGACGCTTCGTGAGAAGCTCGACAGGCTCGAACCGGCCGAGGTGATGGACGATGTCGATCTCGTCCGGTACGACTGCTACCGGCTCGGACAGTTCGCTGGGCCGTCGGTCTGGATCTACGACGAACACGGCACTGGACTCCGTTCCCGGAATGCAGTCGACCGCTACATCGAGGACCGTGACTCCGACTCGCTCTGGGTGGTGCCCGCTGATGTCCATTACTGAACGATTCACGGCGAGTGTCACCTCATCCAGCCGTCCCAGACCGTTCGAAGTGGGCGTGAGACTCGACACTCGCGAGGACTTGTGGAGGGTGCTGTGAGCTTCTACGCGACGGTCGCCGGCTACATTCAGTATCGGACCTTGGCGTGTCTGGAGACCGCCATCGGCCGACTCCAGACGGGTGGCTGGCTCGACGACCGCCAGCGTTGGCGGGTCGACGGACGTGTCATCGAGCACGGTCTCGTTGAGACGATCGACACCGACCAGCTCGTGATCGTGATTCCACCTGGATTGTATCGAAACCTCGCTCGAATCACGACGCGGCTGTTCGTCGGCGCGACGGACGGCGTCGTGGTGATCAGTTCGACGGATGGCTGTTTCGACGGCTGGATCGAGCGACCCCTGCCGGCGGCGGCTGAGCCGACGCCATCGACGGGAGCCATCACGAGCATCGAGGCGATCGATCTCGAGGCCTTCGCCCGTGAGTCCGGCATCGGCGTGAAGCGATTCGAGCAGACACCGCCCGACGAATACGCTGCCTGGCAGGACCGGGTCTGTCTTGCCTTCCACGACACGTTCGACCCACCGTTCCCGCCAGACCTCGCCGACCAGGCCCGCGACTAACTGACTGACGATCAACCTTCGGCCCTCATCGGGCCGGTTTCCCAGATGTCCCTCAATTCGCCCAGCTACGCGACTGTTTCGACCGACCAGTGTACCGATTCCCGTCATCACGTCGACGCCGACGAAACGCCGGCGAACGCGTCTGGCTGCTGTCCAGAATGTGATGGTGTGCAGCTCGTCAGCGACGACACCGAGACGTACTGTCCCGACTGCGGTCTGCTCGTGGAGGATGCCGGCCTGGACCACGGCCCGGAGTGGACGCCCTACGACGAAGCAGAGCGGCGCCGAGTCGGCGGGCCAGTGACCCCAATTCGTCACGACCGGGGAATCTCTGCCGAAATCGGTCGGTTCCGCGATGGCCACGGTCGCGAACTCCCGGCTGCGACCCGAGCCCGCTTGCGTCGACTCCGCCGCTGGGACCGACGAGCCCGCTTCGAGAGCAAAGCCGACCAGAACCTCGCGCACGGTCTCGGTGAGATCCGTCGGATCGGTGGGGCGCTGGGCGTGGGCGAGAGCATCCAGGCAGAGGCGGGGCAGCTGTTTCGCGAGGCACAGTCGGCGGATCTGATTCGCGGTCGGTCCCTCGAATCATTGGCGAGTGCGGCGGTGTACGCGGCGTGTCGCCGCCGCCGACTGCCGCGCTTTCTCGACGAAGTCGCTGAGGCGGCTCGGGTCGACCACGGTAAGGTTCGGCTGGCGTATGGGGTGCTCAATCGCGAGCTGTCGCTACGGATTCCACCGGCTGTGCCTGCGGACTTTCTCCCACGACTCGCCAGTGCGGTCGACGCTTCGGAGCGGGTTCGAGAGCGGGCGGCACAACTGTGCGATTCGGACGTGCTCATCGACCTCGCGAACGGGCGCAAACCCGCCGGTGTCGCTGCTGGCTGTCTCTACTTCGCCGGTCGTGAACTGAAGGGATTCGGCGCCGTAACGCAAGAGCAGCTCGCCACCGCCGCTCGTATCTCTGAAGTCAGTCTCCAGCACGTCTGGCAGGCTCTCCAGGATCGAGAGTTACCGGTCTGGTCCGCTGAGTCCTCCGATTCTTCAACTAAAATCGAACGGGAGCTTCCATGACTATCGACGAGATCACTGGTCGAGAGGAACGTATCGAGGTTATGCTTGACCCGTCTACAGCCGGATGGCGTCCGGGCAAGCCCTGTCCAGAGTGTGGTCACTCGGTCGTTCACGCTATCGTCAGGGCAGGCATCCGATTCCGTTCGGATGGATCGTGGGAGTTCGACGAAACGCTTGGTGTGTACGAAGCGTTCTCTTGGAGTGTGATTGACTCCCGCCAGTTCGCCTTCTATGAGGGGTGACAAGGAGCGTGTGGACTCCCCAACAAGTTGTAAACAAAATTCCGCAAACATATTTATATGACTGAGTAATATAGTTTACAGCGATGCTCACTAAGGCCGGACTTGCTGTACTGGACGCACTGAGTGCTGGCCGGACAGCAACTCCGTCTGAACTCGCAGGAGAGACTGAGTATTCTCAACCCCACCTCTATGAGATACTGGACGAGCTGCAGTCCGAGGGCCTGGTGACTGAAACCCGAGCGTCCCACAACCAGCGTCGGATCCGAGCGACTGACCACCCGGTCGTTGAAGCGTATCGAGATCTCCGGTCGAAGCTCGGCCACGTTGACTGGGTTGAACTGCTTTCGCCCGCCACGCTCCGGGTGTGCTGGTATCTCGACGAACCGCGCCGTGCCACCGATATCGCGGGGCGACTCGGGATTACTCGCCAAGGCGTTCACAATGCATTGTCGCCACTCAAGGATAGAGCGATGCTGTCGCCGTCTGGCCCGGAGTACGCGTTGAGCGACGACCTCTGGCCGCTGCTCGAGTTCGCTCGTGCCGTCGTGCGCCACGAGCATCGATCACGGGTTCGAGAGACCGCCCCGAGTGCGACGGTTGAGTGGTGCGACCCGAAGCGGGCACTCGTCCGTGTACAGACGCCCGATGATACGACCGCATTGCAGTCCGCCGCTGACTGGCAGTTAAGTGGCCTCGCCAAATTTCAGGAGTACGGCCTCCAATTCTTCCTCGCTGGCGAACCCGCATTCTGGTATGCCCCCGACGAGGTACTCACGCCTGCCAACGTTGTCTGCCATACCCTCGTCCTCGACAGTGGTTCGCGCCGAGTCAGTTATTCCATGCTCTTGATCGAGAAGTTGGATATCGACCAGCAGACGTTGACAGAAACTGCACGTTGGTACGATCTGGAGACGACGGTGACTGCGTTGGACCGGCCACTTCGTGGAGAGTTCAATGTCTCGGATGATCTCCCTGTCTTCCTCCCGAGTGAATCGGACTTCTTGGCCCTCAAAGAGCAGTACGAGGTGTCCTAATTGTATCATTTCCCGGCGGAGTTCGAGTATACTGTTCTGGGGGCTGTTGATGATGGGATTGACGACATCGAGACAATCCGAGAGCACTCCTCTCGAATGTGAGAACGCTTTCAGACGACCAGAAGGACGCAGTCGACGATGCTATTGATCGTATGGTCGACAAACATATTCTAGATCGCGACGGGGCTACTGTTCGGCTCCAATGACTCCTTGATAGCTGATTGTTCTGTCCTTATCGACCGTACCTCCAGGCTAGCGTTCGATAGTCGAGATTTATTCTCCCGTAAGGGACTGGGTGAGAGGTAGAGTTGATCTACTGCATCTTCGATTAGACTCTTATCTTTCACTCCTAGTGTCTACTCTTACCACCAACTATGAGTACAGAAGCAACTCCAGAGAGCGCTGACACCGACGAGAGCGAGGATTCCCCTGTCGATCCGTCAGCGACCAGCCAGCAAGACGAACCGACGACCGACTAAGCTTCGACCGACAAGGGAACACCCCCACCATCCGAACAGGAAGAAACAGACGAGTCGACCCTCACAGGTCCACCGGAGATGTTCCGGGCGGCGATCCAGTCGGAGCCACTCAAGAACATTCTGCGGGCACTCAGGGCGACCGTCGATGAGGTCCGCGTGAAACTCGACGAGACGGGCATCCGCGTCCGGGCGGTCGACCCCGCGAACGTTGCGATGGATGACCTCGATCTCTCGGCGAGCGCGTTCGAGTCCTACGACGCGACTTTGGAGGGGAGTTGAGTTCAGCCGACTCAGCCAAACATTATCCAGCAATCTGACATCGACAGGATGCAGGGGTTTATATTCGATAACGAGGGGAGTGAGACCCGATGAGGCGCGTCAACACGTTCACTGTGGTCCCGCGCGCCGACCCTGAGGAGGAACTGCTTCGACGGTTATTGGACGCCTCTGCGTCCCTGTGGAACCAACTCACCTACGAGCGCCGACAGAACTTCACCAACCCCGACATCGACAAATCCGTGTGGGAGACTGAAGACTACCGCAAGCAGTACGTCGGTGTCCTCGGGAGTGCTACCGCCCAGCAGGTGATTCGCAAGAACACCGAAGCGTGGCGGTCGTTCTTCACCCTGAGAGAGAAAGACGAAGCCAACGGCCTGCCGGGCTACTGGGGCAACGAGGAAGTGGGTCGGGAGTTGCGGACCTACATCCGTAACGACCAGTACACGCTCCGCTGGAGCGACCGTTCGACCATCGAAATCACGGTCGGCAGCGACCTCAAGGATGAGTACGACATGGGCTACCACGAACGGCTCACGCTCGACGTTCGTGGGAAGCCGAAGTGGTCGGGCGATCAAGGTCGGTTGGAACTGTACTACGACGAGTTGAGCGACCAATACAGGGCCATTCAACCTGTCACCACGGACGGTTCTCGACAGGACTCACCATTAGCCGACGAAACGGCTGCTCTGGATATTGGCGCAAACAACATCGTCGCCTGTACGACCACGACCGGCCAGCAGTACCTGTACGAAGGGCGCGACCTCTTCGAGCGGTTCCGCGAGACGACTCGCCGAATCGCCGAACACCAGTCGAAGGTGAAGCGCGAAGAGGGACGGTACATGTCGAAGCGGATTCGACGCCTGTACCGACGCCGGACGCGACGGCGCGACCACGCCATGGACGCGCTTGCCCGCGACCTCTTCGAGCGACTGTACGAGGAGGGAGTAGCGACGGTGTACGTCGGCGACCTCACCGACGTACTGGAGACGCACTGGTCGGCCAAGGCGAATACGAAGACGCACAACTTCTGGGCGTTCCGCGCGTTCATCGATCGGCTGGCATGTACGGCCGAAGAGTTCGGCATCACCGTCGAGATCCGCCCCGAAACGTGGACGAGTCAGACGTGTCCGAAATGCGGTTCGACCGACCGCACGACTCGGCACCAGGACACCCTTACCTGTTCGTGTGGCTTCGAGGGCCACGCGGACCTCACCGCGTCGGAGACGTTCCTCCGACGCCACGAATCGAACGTACCACGGCCGATGGCACGGCCCGTATGCCTCAAGTGGGACGACCACAGCTGGTCGGCGTCACCACGCGCTCACCGTCCCAACGAGGAGCATACACACCCGCAAGTTACCGCCGGGGAATCGGTGTAGCCGAACCCCCACGGTGGAATCCTCGCGTTTTAGCGCGAAGAGGATGTCAAGAGGTGCTCTGGAAGAAGGGTAACACCCGTGGCAATCTGGTCAGACTCCAGGCGATCCGACGTGGCGAGCGTGACCCGGCGGCCGAGCCGTTCTCCAAGCAGTGGCTCTCGACACATGGACGGCTCACTTCGTCGGCTGCCAAACGAGCGCTTGGAGAGGAATTCGAGACGATGGGCGAGTTCGCCGCCTGGGCCTGTTATGCGACTTCGCTCACGACGGTCGACCACGTCGGGGAATCGACGGCGACGACGATTCGGAATCTCCGACCGACGCTCGTCCAGTGGTTCGGGGGAAAAGAGTACATTCCCCGATACGACGACGAACAGGAGACGCTCGTGATTGAGGACACTGACGAGGATGACAGGAACGAGGAAACGGACGAGGATGACCCTTCGATCGCCGCTTCTGGAAAGTCATGAACTGCACGCCCCCTGTGATTTAGCGGCCCGAATCGGCTGAGGGGCGGACTAGCGACGTTCTCCATCCAACGAGAGCGGAGTTCGCCTTCGTTCATCATGTCCACACCAACACAACCAGACCCAGCCACCGCTGATGACGCGCCACGCTCGATAGCGACGACCGTTCCAGTCGCAGACCTGCTCGCCCGTGAGACGACGCTCTCCTTTGCTGGCCTCACTCCTGCTGACCAGGGCGACTATCCCGATGCGATTTCATCGGAAGCTCGGTGTCTCGATCCCGATCCCCGGTCGCTGAAGGACGTCATCGCGACGCTCCCGCAGGCCAGTTCCGGAGAGCTCTGGGCGACCAACGAGTTCGTGGGCGTGGACGGGACTGTCGACACCGAGGCAATTCGCGACGTTCACGGATTGGATATCGACGAACTCGAGGACGCTGCAGGGTGTTCACTCGACGAGCTTGCGACGAGGGCGTCGTCGGACCCACTGGTTCGAATCCGCGACCACCAGGACATCGTCGACGAGCGTCGGAAGGCGCTGTGTGCCCTCGGCTACGACGTCAAGTTCCGCTGGCAGATCGCCTCGGATCGATATTCGATCATCAACCCACAGGAGGCGTATCTCCCCATCATCGGTGCGCTCCAGCAGCGCGGTGAGACTGCGGCGTTCGGCTGGGCGAGTTACCGGGACTGGGGTGGCCTCCTCAAGATGTTCGTCGTCTGTCCGGGCCTCGAGCACACCGTCTCCGGGAGTGGGGACACAGAGTTCGATGACGACACCGACGGCGTGACGAGCGTTGGTGACTCGGACTCGACGGATGTGGTCGTGTACGGCGGGTTCGAGACCGGGTATGACTTCCGGGGGACGCAGACGCTGTGGGCGAAGCCCATCCTCTACTTCCCCGAGACTGGTACCGTCGTTCCCGATACGGGGAAGCGCTACACACGCCGGCACTACGGGCGGGCGACCGACGCCACTCACGAGCGGGCGAACGACCGGGTGCCGATCAACGAGTGGTGGAAGGCGATCTACGACGATGTCGCCGACCGACTCGTTGACGTCGACCGGGCGATCCGCCGCACCCGGGCGATCGCCTACGACTTCGAGACACTCCCGTTCGACGCGGCCACGTGCTACCAGTATTGGGGCGTGGCCGCGAAGTACGCCGAGGCCGCTGCCGATCGGGCGACGACTCTCGCCTCGCCAGCGTCCCGACCGACGGTGTTCAATTTGCAACTCTCCCTGTTGATCTCGCTACTCGATTCGTACGAAGGGTCGTGGGCTTCAGATACATATCAGGAGTATATTGAGACCGCTGGGGAACTCCTTCGTAAACCAGCGATGATGATTCAACTCGCACTGAAAGAACATGACCGGCAGGTCGAGGAACCAGACGAGCGTGTCCTCCCGGATGACCAACAGACGTTGTCCGATGCGCTTGAGGATATCGTCGACGTTCCCGGTATCGAGGTCGACACCGAGGCAGATCTCTCCGACAGACAAGCCCAGCATTTGCACACCCGGATCCAACACTCCTTGGATGACCTCGATTGAGCCATGCGGTTCGATTTCTGTAGTTCCTCACACGCATCTGCGTTCAGTTCAACCACTCCGAGAACTATCCCGGGGGATAAAGTAGTATACTACTGAACCAAAAACCTATACTACTCCAAATCGTGGTTTGATACATGACAGACTCCGCCGCTCCCGGAAAATTCGACGATGTCAACGAGGCAGTCGGCGAGGAATGGGAGGCTGAGACGACGCCGTATGAACGTGTCCGTGAAGTCATTAGCCGCGAGTATACCCCACGCTCTGCTGAGACGGTCGCAGCGGATGCACGGACGTCACCGAAGACTGCTCGGAAACATCTCATGGCACTCGCCGAGGAGGGGTTCGTCGCCACGTCGACGGGAGACCATGGCGGGACGTACTATCGTCGATCGCCGGAGTCGATCGTCATGGAACAGGCGACGGACATTCTCTCTCACGTTTCTGTCGACGAACTCGTGAACCGTATCTCTGCCATGCGTGAGACGATCAGTGAGTTCCAGACGGCGTACGGCGTCGAATCACCTGAGGAACTGATGGTTGAGCACACGAACCAAACACTCTCTGACGCGTCGGACAACGCGGACGGGATTGATCCTGACGCACTCCAAGAATGGCAGACTACGCGTCGAAATCTCGCCTTCGCTAACGCTGCGCTCTCTATCGCCAACGCAGAACGGTTCGTCGGCGGAGACTCGTCCGGTTCCGAAGAGAACACCTCTGCACCGTAGCGTATGAACGGAACCCGTGGCTCGGCTGAACGCCACTCGCTTAGAGGTGCCATCGATCGACCCGCACTCCTCGCTATCCGTGACGTCTTCAACGATGAGGAACCCCTTGCAGCGGCGACGTTAGACGATTTCCTCAATCCCACCGCTCTCGAAGTACGGTTCGAAGACGGCCTCTGCGATGCCGATTCCTGTCGCCTCGACATCCAGTGGACAGTCCAAGGCGACTACAAATTCCACTACACGGACACACTGAACGTCAACCTCCGTTGGGGGAAACACCCTCACGGTGGCGACTACATTCACGTCACCGGACTAGAACACTACCATCCCCCACCAGATGCGTCGTCCGACCCAAACGATGTCGAGGGCTCCTGCATACAACAGTCACCCGACCTTCTAGTGGCTCGTGCGGTGCTCAAACTGTGGCGGACTGCCTATCATGCGGACACGCTCAAGCCGCTCAACTTGGGAAGGAACCCCCCTTGAGGGCTGAGTTACCATAATTGAAACCGAAGCACATGCCCCTGTGTCGAAGAAAAGCCCTTCAGCTGTCCGGTCTCGGGATAACGATACTGATCGGGTGCACGTTCTGATTCGGCGGAACGAGCGACGAGATCAACGTCACTATGACAAACAACGGTGGAACCACGCACCGACTGTCGGTCACTATCTCGTTCGAGAACTCGGCTCTCGTGGACGAAACAGCCACACTAGCAGCAGACGAATCATCAACCACGACGTTCGAGAATCCACGATCTACGGGATCGGCCCTCCTCGAAGCCGAACTCAACACTGCCGAGAGAACGCAAACCGAGATACGAGTCGGGCCGGGGACGGGAATACGAGACGTCTTCGTCGAAATCAGCGCAGATGGGGAACTGACTGCGTTCGCGGGGCGGACCTGACGTGAATCGGCTATCGGAGAGGAAATACTTATCAGATTACTAAATGAACCACGGCCATGGCTGTCCTGAAAGCCCTCCGCCAAACGCCGAGCGCCCTCCAGCGCAATCCGATACTGTTCGTCCCGGTGTTAGTAATACTACTGTTCCAAATCCCGCAGTTAGTTCTACAAGCGATCAATCCACTCGTCGCCAGCGTCGTCTCGATGGTGATCTCGCTCGTATTTATTTTCATCATGCCGTTCTTCCAGGCCGGCATCGTCGGCATGGCTGACGAAGCACTCGACGGACAGACATCGCTCGAAAGCTTCGTTCGCGAAGGCAAATCGAACTACGTGTCGATTCTCGTCGTATCGCTCGTACTCGTTGCCGTCAACTTCGCACTCGGGTTCGTCGCGTTCTTCGTGGCAATCTTCGGTGGCTTCGCAGCGTACAGCGACACCGGTGGCGTCGGTATCGGAGTTCTCGTCATTATCGGCCTGATTGTCGCTCTCGTGGTGCTCGCGTATCTACTGGTACTCTTTTTCGTCCAGTTCTACAGTCAGGCTATCGTTCTTGACGATCTCGGCGCTACCGATGGGCTCAAACACAGCGTCTCCGTCGTCCGCCATCACCTCGTGAGTACACTCGGATACTCGGTACTCGTGGGGATACTCGGCGGTATTGCTGGTGGGGTGTTTGCTATTGGTTCGCTCCTCACGTCGCCACAGTCCCCCAGCACGTTACCCCTCCCGCAGATTTCTCTGGTTGGTGCTGTTGGTGTTATCCTTCTCGTTCTTGTCTTTGGAGTACTGTTCGGTGGATTCTTTGGCGTCTATTCGGTTGCGTTCTATCGGACGATCAATCCCGGAGCCACCGATGATACTTGATCGGAAAACTGCCAGTGCGGCACTCGCACTGGTCGTGATCGTCCTCTCACAGTGGCCGGTGGTCGACAGTCCGCCGTTCCAGCTCGCTATTTTTCTCTGTGGTGGCGTTCTCGTCGCGGTACTGGGAGTCTCGGAACGTGCTAGAGCCAGTCGTCTCGTTATTGGTGCGGTCGGGATGCTGTTCGTCCTACAGGGGGCTTATCAGATCATCAGGGGTCATTCTTGGATTGACTTGGCGGTCGGGGTCCTGTACGGTGGGCTCGGAGTACTCGTCGTCGTCTATCAGTCCGGATTCGCACCGTGGGGCACACCCCGTAGTGTGATCGACAACCGATGAGTGATAGCACATCTCCGAGTGGGCTCCGACCCGATAAGCAGACACTGCAGTATCTCCTCGCAGGAGCTGTTTCGTGTGTCTTCATCGGCGTAGTAGTTCTGTATCCCGAGTTTGCGGGAGTCGAGAAACCTTACGGCTACCTGTTCGTCGCTGTTCTCATCAGCTATCTATTCGTACTCGCCAGTGACCAGGTACGACAGTCGCAGTACTATCCCCTCTTTCAGGCAATCTTTTTCCTCTCGTGGGGAGGATACAACGTTTCGCGCGGTCGGGTCGGCCTGTTGACGGTTATCTTACTCGCCGGAGGGGGAATTGCCTTCTTTTGGGGAGGGTACCAACTCGCACAAAAGAGTACTTCCGCAACATGAGGGAGCGAATGTCAAAACCTAGTATCGCCTCGTATATCGGGTTTTACGAAACGTCTCTTGAATGGGCGCGGGGTATATTGTCCCGTCACCATGTTCGTCTCGGTGAGTTTCAATCTCCTCTCACCGGCCACTTGCTGGTTGTAGCTATCTGTCTTCGGTACACCGACTATCGCACTATTCGTGAGACGGTCCCCGACGGTCTAATGAGATTTACACTCACGCTCGAAGATATTGTATCTGGAAACGGTACACGAGTATGATCAGATCATTTGGCAAGTACCTACTGTCTCTAATACTTTCGCTGTTCATCGCCCCTATCGCGATTATCCCTCTCGAAGGGAGTCCCGAACCGAGGAGTTTTCCGCGATTGGTTTGGGTTATTATCTTCTTTACTGGTTCTGTTGAAATCCGATTAGTTCGATACTAACCGTGGTGAAACACCCGGTAAGAGGGGTTGGAATATACGCCACTAAGAATTACAATCGTCCAACACATTGGGGTACCTATGACCCTCCAATCGCTTCCAATTCGGCGACTAACACTGGGAAAAGAGGCAGGCGTGATATTCACTGTTCTCGTCGTTGTCTGGCTTAGTAGTCGGGGAGAACTCAATCCGTTTGGCCTGCTATTCGTCTACTTTAGTGCAGTGGCTTTCACTGGCCTGTACTTTCTCGCAAAATCCGTTAGGCAACGATAGTCGATCCTCAGCGTCCATCGCTGTGGCGGAAATTCGACACCGTGAAGCGTTCGTAGTTCTCCTTTCTAACGAAAAGACACATCCCACCGTCTACGTTGACATCCTCCCCGCCCTGAAGGGCGAGGATTCCCGCGTTGGGATATTGTGGTTTACGACGTGACCTGTTCTTGAGGTGCGAACGCACCAGTTTCCTTGTCAAACAGAAACGTCGATGGCTGTGCCAACCAGCCGTTACTCCTATCCTCTGAACGAAGACTCGGAGATACTTTCTGTCGAATGTTCTCAGCACCGTTCACATCTGCGTTCGCCACCGTCCCACACTCGTCACAGACGTACAACCCGCGCTCAACACGGTTCGCCTTTCGCTTCTGACCACAACACCAACACGACTTCGATGTATCGCACTCAGACACGTCATTGACCGCGATTCTTTCCATCTCGGCCTTGTATTCGAGCAGGTCGGTGAAGCGGTCGAACGCCCACGAGTGCAGGTCAAGATTGCCATGCTTGCCCCAGTTCTTCGACTCGCCGTTCTCTTCCTCATCACGGATGCCAGAGAGGTCGCCAACCACAATCGTTCCAACACCCTCCTCAACACATCGCTGGACGATGTGCTTGGAGAGCGTGTGGAAGTAGTGGGTGCGCCGTCGAGACTTCTTCTGATTTAACCGCGTGGCTTGCTCGGAATCGGAGTTGTCACAGCGAGCAATCCGCTTGCTGAAGAAGTAGTCGTCTTGCTTCAGACAGTTCAGCGGGTACAGCTCACCGTGGCCGTCTTCGTAGGCGAGGGCAGCGAAGTTGTTGATGCCGAGATCAACACCAACCGTCTTCTGACCGGGTGCCTCTGACACTTCGATTTCGACTTTGCACACGAAGTGCAGTTCCCACTCGCTTCCCGTCCAAACTGCCCGCGCCTGCTGGACGCTCTCCACGGTGGAGAGGTCAACGTCGGGCCGAGTCTGGTACTCGCAGAGGATGAAGTCCGACCGGTTGTCTTTGAGGTTCGAGCCTTTTGAGAGTCGGACTCTCTCGTACTCGGTGTCGAGTTTGAAGCCAGCGGCTTTGAACGTCACCGTACTTCGTGGGTGGTCGTCGCCGTGTTTGCGGTACTTCGGCGGGTTCGCTCGTGTATCTCTGTTGCGTCGTTTGCCGTACCAGCCGTTGAACGCCTCAGCGAGTTCTTGAAGGACTCGCTGACTTGACTGAGAATGCAGGTCATCGTAGCGTTCGTGCGACTTGAGGTACGAGGTGAGTTCGTTGTGTCCGGGCATGTGGCCGATCTCAGACCACACTCGGTCACAGACCCACCGTCCGACGTTCCAGAGTTTTGACGCTGAGAACCCGAGGGCGTCGAGGTCGTCTTGTACCTGTGGCTGGTTCCGGATGGAAGCAGTGTAGGTGCGAGTGACGACCTGTTCCGCCATACATAACCTATGTAGGTATAGTTACTTGAAGGCGTGGATTGGAGCGTGGAATATCCTGCCGTGCCATCGAACGGTGGTTGGTGTCGGGGTTGTCGGATTCATCCCCGCGCTAAAGCACGGGGCTTTCTCCTCGCACTTCCGTAATGGCTCGAACCAATCGTGACCGAGTGTTGCATAGGCCCTCCAAGTTAGTTACAATGTCACTGACGGGCTTTTGTCAGATCAGGAGGAGGCTTTGCGGGATACAGGGCGCGTATCATTCTCAGTGAGATGTTGGAATCGGTGCTGTTCGAATCGGTCGATACAGGGAACACACCCAATCAAAAATTATTTCATTTATGATATGAAATGCCGGAAGTGCTGATGCCCTCCAGCAATAGCAAACTGTTTGCGGTCGGACTATTTTGTCTGATGGTGACGGTAGCCGGTTGTAGTAGTTTCTCACCTGCAGACACTGCCACCACGGACGAATCTCCAACTGCAACGAACGTGTCCGAAAGCCTTACACGTTCATCGGTTCCCGAACAAGCAACTGCCTCAACGGATGGGTCTCCGACCGTGTTCCCTAGCCCTACGCAGTCACAGAGTCCCGAAACACGATCACGCGGGGGGCTACTAACTGTGGAAATTGTGGAACACATGGCCGAAGCCAACGAGAGTGGGGTAGTTCAGTACAATCGGACGGTATTCACGCGCTCACCATCACTGAACGGTGCAATCGCAGAAGCGATTTCCGAGAACGCGACACAGGTACGGGACCTCCCCCCGCAGGAGGTACAACAGGTCGAATCAGTAGCAAACGAATACGATGAACCAACCGGAGGATTCGTCGTTCGAAAAAATGGAACGAAAGTCCGTATCTCACTGGGATACGAGGTCTGAGTAGCCTCATACTCCCAGTGCGAAACGTTCTTTGCCCGGGCTTACTGCGCAACAGATTCACGAATACCGATCCGAAATCAGCAGTAGTTGAGTGCTGCATGTACGGTCTGTATCTCGCACAGGCTCATCTCCCACTTTGAACAGGTGAACCGCTCAATACCAGACCGACAAACCGCGAGCCAAGCGATTTTACTCTTCCGCATATAACAACGTCCGTTGGCACTCGGGACAGACGTATGGAACTGGTGTGAGGCTCCCGGACATCAGCCGACTGACGAGTCCACCTTCCGTTGAAACGATGGATGGCTGTCCGTGACTTTCGTTCAGCTTCATCCGCTCCAATGACTCGTTACAGTCCGGACACTGGCGCGTATCCATTGGTCTCAGCTCAGTATTGATGCCAAGTCGTAAAAAGACACATTTGAAATTTCGTGCTCGGAAACACTCCGGGACGAACTTGATCGGCGCTCTCCGGTAGACTGACCAACCCGGAAGTGCGAAATTTCCCGTACAGACGGAACTGGGAGTCAGCTGTGGCCGGGTTGAACTGAGCTGTTTCCGAGACTGGAACGGTGGCTCGTGGTTGATACATCGGCCCTACTAATACGACGATATGACTCGGAGTCAACAGTTCAGTACTGCGGAAGCTGGCGGGTGGTCCCTCGCGAACCGGCTCTTCGGCGTCAGTTTTCGCCGTGAGACCTACGTGAACTTGGCGTATCTGCTCGCCCGGTTTCCGCTCGGCATCGCTTACTTCACGGTCTTGGTAACCAGTCTCAGTCTGGGGGTGGGGCTGGTTCCGATAGTCGTCGGCATCCCGATACTGGCCGGCGTTCTCGCGCTCGGCGGCTGCATCGGGGTGATTGAAGCGGCGCTCTTGGACCGATTCTGCGGGCGTGACGTCTCCGTCACCCTCGCCGACCCTCGCGAACAGTCGGTGACGGAGTATCTGAAAACCGTCGCGACCACCCCTCGCAACTACCTTCTCGTCGGGGTCGGGTTTGTGTCGTTTGTCATCGGTATTCCGTTGTTCGTTGCCATTACCGTCGTGTTTTCGCTTGGGTTCACGCTCGTAGCCACACCCTTCCTCTACTGGATATCCGGTGCCGGATACGACTTCACAGGCCTCCGTGGCACCATCGAGGTCGGCTCGTTGACTGTCGACGCTGGGTCTTTGTTCGGAGCCAGCATTAATACGCTTCCGGAGGCGCTGGCCGTATCAGCGGTCGGTATCGTCGTCTGTCTCGCAGGCCTGCACGCAGTCAACCTGAGCGCTTGGCTTCTCGCCGGACTGATCGAGCGCCTACTCACGTTCCAGTTGAAGTGATCGTTCCCCGTCTCAATACGGGGCCGATCTGTCGCAACACACGGTGGACCAACATCAGAGGCGCTCGACAGCTCGCTCGGCGAACACTCCGATGAGCGCGATGCTCCCGCCGATGACCGTGTAAAGTACTAGGATTGCACTGATCCCGTAGCCCTGGAGATAGCCGATGCTCGATAGCCAGAGCATCGCGAGAACGCCGCTCAGTCCTCCGGTGATGACCGGCGTCAGTTCCTCCGCTGCGGGGTTCACGCTCTCGTATACGTGCCGCCCAAGCGTGACATCCTCCCACGACTAAAATCGTGGGCTTCCCACGCCCGTTTGCGCTGGTTTGGGAACTTACGTTTACCACCCGACACGCCGATGGGAGTGCCACGCCCCCGTTACTCCTATCGTGTGAAGGATTCGGAGTTATCTGGTTGTTTTAGGTCGGTTGAGGTGTCCGAGGGCTTACTTTTTGATGAGGCAAACACCGAGTCAACTGCCAGTTTTCGGACCGTCAATCACGACGGGGGTCCGTCGCAATGATAGCCACAAATACGTAGTGTAGGCACTCAAATCATCCGATTTCGGCATCTGAGAACTGTGCGGCGATTCATCCCACGACTAAACTCGTGGGTTTTCTCCCCTAATCTCTATAACTGACCTGTGGTTCAGATAGCGGCGCCGTACCGTTCGTTTCGCTCGACGACGGCGTACCCCTGAGCTTCGAGCGCGTCGTCCCGGTACCGGTTCGCGACGATTCGCTGGGGAACCCGCCGCAGGCCGAATCGCCGATCCGCCGTGTACTCGTACTCGACGGCGGTCCCGTCGTCCCGCGTGTCGACGGTGACGACGTACGTCGACCACGGCTGGCCGTCCACCGTGACTTCCAACTCGATCCGAAGGCCGCCATCCGGCGTCCGATCCGTCCGGGTATCGACGGTCACCTCGACCGACCGCAGGCCGAACAGATACGAGAGCCGGTACGTGACCGCTTCATCTCCAGTACGGATCTCGTCAGCGATACCCCACTGAAACACGAGGATCGGCGGTGTCGGCCCAGTGAACGACTCGGCGACGGACTCGGCGTCCTCGTCAGTTCGAAGACGGACGGTCCCGCGTGATTCGATGATCGGGGCACGTGCGACGACGATCAGCAGTCCCCCGACGACGACTGCGGGTACAAGCGACGTCGCGACGAACGCGCCGAGGAATCCAACTACGGCGAACACGACGATCAGCGCACTCAGCGGCCGTTCACGTCTGAGATATCGCTTCGCAATGGTGAGTGCCTCCTGTGGCCGGTCGACAGTTCGTGTGGAGGGCATCGCGAGAACGTTATGCCGATAGTCAATTAGTAGTGCTGATAGAACAGAACCGATGTAACGCTTAACACAAAAAATAACAGACGCGAAAGGTCACGTCTACGGAAGTGGATAGCTGAACTCCGCGAGCAGAAGTCGGAAGCAATTGAAACGCTCAAGCACGAAAGAATACACTCAGCAGTCGCGTTCGTACGGTATACCAGGCACGGGAGCGGTGACTTTCCCTCGCAGGGAGGCCGTACCGACCAATACAGGAATCGTTCAGAATCCGCGCTCCGTAAACGCCGTCCGTGCCCGTTCGTATGCCGTCTCACCGCCACTCGTGTAGAGCGACGGAAGATTCACGCGACGCCGATAGGTCGTTCCTCCCTCGGTGTACGTGATAATAAGCCGGGGGCGTGTCAGTCCTTTCTGGCCATCCGTTGCAGAGACCTCCTCGATCGTGTCGAGTCGAATCCGATCCGGCGATCGGAATCCACGCACGCGATCCACCAGCCAGAGCACGATCATCAGACCAGCCACGACAGCTATGAGTAAGAAATCACCACTGCGGACCGCGCTGACGGTCCACCAGAGTCCGATTGGAAATGCAAGCATGTATCCGACGAAGATTCCGTTGTGCCACCACGTCCCACTCTGCCAATATTCTTGATACAGTGACTGAATGTAGCCGGAAAGCGACTCGTCGAAGTGCACACGACCCTCGGAGAAGCGTGCTGTGCCGCGTTTTGTCGGAAATGACTCGATGGAACACATACGAGGACTCCTTGGCTATTCGGAACCGTCCGGATGACGTTGCATCACTCCACATTCCGGATAGAGGAGTGGGGAGAGCGGAAGTCGATGCCCGACACCGAGCCGGCCGAGCGTACCACCGTCTCTTTCACTTTCAATATAGAGGCCCCTGGCCCTCTCAGCAGTTACGTTCGTCCGCTCCATGTGGACGTTGCGATCCGGACAACAGCCTGCTCTCATTAGCGTCATACCGGGATATGCTATCGATCCGTAAAAAAATCCGAGCGCTGTTTCGGAGGTCGAAACACTGCTCTCGGCACGTTTTTTGGCCGAACTCAGACGGTATCTCCCGCGTGGCGATCCAGCCACGAGCCGATACAGCTCCCTCGACGGTGCCGAACAAGACGGAAGTTCTCACTCCATTTCAGGATGGAAGATGTCCTCGATATCGCAGCCGAAAAAGTCCGCAAGCGCAAATGCCAGTTCCAAGCTCGGGTCGTACCGCCCTCGCTCGATGGCGTTGATCGTCTGCCGGGTCACGTTCACGGCATCGGCGAGCTCTTTCTGTGTCACGTCCACTCTCGCCCGCCGGACTTTGAGATCGTTTTCCACGAGTCTCACACCGACTGTCGTTTATACCACTCGTACAGTCCGAAGCGAGTGGCAACCATACCCAAGATCAAGATTACGAGACCCTCTTTGGCCGTCACTGGTACGCTTTCCGCCTCGACGATGAGGAACAAAATCATCCCGAAGGCGAGGGAGACTCTGAATGCAAGCTCACCCGAGCGGTACGCAAGGTGCTCGATCCGTTCGTCAATTCTGACCTCGTCCGCTCGCTCTCGCTGCCGTCGGTACCAGGCCACGCCCCCGCCGAAGGTGGCCACGCCGGCGACAACCGCGCCGGCTTCAACCACGAGGCTGTCCGTGGCGCCTAACCCGATGCTCGCCAGCAGTACGCCGAGCAGTGCGGTGAGTATCGGAATGAGTCGCTGGAGCTCCATCACGAGTTGATGTAAAACATGCTTTCCATTTAGTCGTTATGCCATTACGTTACGGGCTTCGTCTATCTCTGCTCACAGGTCGACACCACGCTGGTTGCCGCGTTCCGCTTCACAAGAGGGATGATCAAAAGCGGCCGCAGTCGCAGTGTCGATCCGTGAGGTCCCCGGCCCGAGATTCGTCTCTCACGTGGAAACGAGCATCCATGCTTATCAATCGCCCACCCGGATTTCGAATATGCCCATCCCGATCGATAATTCTCTCCCCCCTGGTGACTCGAAAATACGGATTGCTGCTGCGTTCGTCACGACTGGCCTGTCACAGTGGTTCGGCGCTCGATACGCTCGCGGCTCAGCCATCGGAGCCAGAAGGGGTCACTGACCGATGGGGGCTGACGACTGGACCGCCGTCGGCAACTGGTCGGAGACGCTATCACGGGAGCAGCAATCCCTGGTTCACGGGGCGCTCTGGTTCGCCGTCGTTTCGCTGACTGCGTTTCTGCTCACCGAGAGAGCTAGTATCGAAGCACTCTCCGTTGGAGCGATAAGTGGTGTCCTGTACGCAGGGGTGGTGTACGTATGGAACCCGTACTGAACGGAGTCGGCCGACGTGTCGAACCGCCTACCTTCGTACTATGACCGATCGGGCCCCCGAGGTAGCACTCCCCGTCGCCGGACTGTTCGGGGTGGTGAGTGGTGCCGTCGTCTACCAGTTTCTCCTTCCGGATTGGTTCCCCGCACTCGCCACGGCAGCAACCTACACCGGGGCGGCGTATTTCTACCTCGCGTTCGACATCCCCCTCCTCGGGACGCACATTGAGTTCACCGACCGTGATCATAAATTCGGCTATGCAGTCGGTCTATTCGGAGTCAGCGTCGGGCCGTTGGCGGTCAGCGAATACGCCGGGCTGTCGAACTCGGGGGTGCTCGGCGTCGTCGTGTGGCAACTCGGGCTACTCGCGTTCCTGCTCCTGTCGGCGACCGCTGCTCACAGGGCATCCTGAATCGACGGGGCCACATCGTTCGGATGACTGTTCGATCCGGCTCGAATCCACGGGAGACGGCCGCCCAGATGCGTCTCAGCTCGCCGTATAGAGGAGTTGCACGAGGACGGCGGTCATCCCGGTAGCGATCAGAAACGCCCACCCAGTCACTCGGACACGCCGTCCGTACTCGGGCAACTCGTTGCCCTCCGTCCCGAGTATCGTGACGAGCCGACTCGGATGTCTGAACGGACTCGGCGGTTTCGGCTCGGAGAGCCGTCGCCGGAGCCGTCGGTACCGACTGAACGACTGGAGACCGTACAGGCACAGCGAGAGTATCATGCCGATCCAGAAGGCGGCCGCCGCGAGCAGCGGGAGGCCGACCGGTCCGAGCAGGTCGGCCTCAACCGACCGTGCCGACCCCTCGCTCAGGCTCAGGATGCCGAACGCCAACCCGACCATCGAGAGCCAGAACGCCACGAAGCAGACAGCGAGTGACCGTTTCGACAGCCGACGGAGCCTTTCGTCGTTGCGTTCGACCCACGTTCGGGACGGCGGCGACCGCACCTCGCGCTCCGGACGGAGTTCGTGCTGCCCCGGATGCTTCGATCCCAGTCCGGCGAGTACGACGATACACAGCAGGACGCCCCCGATGGCAACCGCTCGCGCCGGCCATAAGGTCCGCTCCCTGATCAGGAACGCGTTGCTCGGCTCCGATGGCCGCACGTACGCCCGAACCGTCGTCCCCGGCTCGTACGACCGAACGACCGACTGCGCGTTCGACCGGTCCGAGTAGGTTCGGATCGTCGGCCCGGGGAACACCTGCTCGCTCGTGTACGTCTCGCCTTGATACTCGTACGTGTACTCGATCTCCGGTTCGTAATCGATGCCTCTGCCGGCGTCGAGTCGCTCCACGCGTGCGTTATCGACCGTCGCTTGGACGGGGACGGCGTCGTCGACCGCCTGTCCCTGCTGTGCGTAGCTGTACCCACCCGCCCCGATGAGGGCGACCGCGAGGACCAGCAGGTAGACACTCTTTCTTGAGAGGTGGAGGGTCGTGATTCCCACAGGGAGTTCCATCTCGGTCGCGAATATGGCAATCCAACAGTATGAGAGTGCTGTCTGTCACACGCGTATCCGCGCCTCAATCCAATGTGCGAGCGGCAGCCTCGACCGCGAGTGCAGTCAGGGTAAACGCCACTGCAGCATCGAGGAGACTCCCGTCCCGTCCGGAAACGACAATCAACGACCCGACGTAGATGACGAAGGTGGCGGTACACGCGGCGCCCGTGCGGACGACTGCGGAGGCGACCCGTGTCCCCAACAGGTCGTGTGAGGTGAGCGTCGTCGGCGTCGAGACGCCGAGGACGATCAGTCCGAAGAACGCGGCGACGCCCGTACTGACGCGGAGTTGGATCGCGTACGCGCCGACGACCGAGAGGACAATGGCGACGGTGATACCTACATTCTCCGGCGTGAGGAGTCGGGCTCGAAGGTCGCGGATGGAGGGCACGTCCCGGGCTTCGTGTGACGCGTCATAAACCCTGTGCGGTGCGGGTCGCCATCGTACGGCTCGGTCGGGATTCGCTGCTGGCACCGGGCATCTCACGCGTCATCGCTCCCGTGCGCTCACGCCGACGGATCGGACGATCAGGTCGCGAGGTCGTGGGTAGTTCCGCGTGACGAACCGTAACGAAATTCTGTGGCGGTGCCACGGATTGGGTGGATGTCCAGGTCTGGATGGCTCCGGACCGCCGGCCGCGGCCTCGCGGTCGCCGTACTCGCTGTGCTCCTCGTCGGTGGCCTCGTTACCGACGGTCGGGTACGGTCCACGGCGTTCGCGCTCGTCGCGGTGGACCTCCTCCTCGGCCTCGTCGTGGTGAGCCTCGGTCACGCACACGAAGCGGGCCGTCTCCCACACCACCTCACGTTTGCCACAGTCTTCGTCGCGGGATGCCTCGGCGGGAGCTTCCTGTGGGAGACGACCGGCATACTCCCGGACCCCATCGCCGCCGGTATCGGCGTCGGCGTGTGGGTAGGGACCTCTTGGGCCGGGAGCAAACTCGCCTATCGTGGCCCGCTCGATCGTGTCCTCGACCGCGTCGGTGGACCGGGAGGATGACGACGCCACGGATGCAGCCGCGGGAGACTATCGACTGTGTAATTGTCGTCCATGTGTCCACGGAGCTGTAGGGGCGGAAGCTGCGACCGTCGCGGTGAGAGAGATCCGACACCAGTATTCTTGAGGATCGCTTCGATACGACACGGTGGTGCCATCGCACGTGCCCTCCGATACGTCCCGAGCGGACTGGACGAGCCCGGACTACGTTGCGACCGTCGTCGGGGTCCTCGCCGTCGGCGCGCTCGTGTTCTTCGCCGCGCTCACTCGATCCAGTCCGACGGTCGACGACGTGACGTTCGTGGTCTTGAGTATCACTATTCCAGTGACCCTCGCCTACGAACTCGCCCGCCGCTGGCGATGAGCCTCGGCCGTTCGTCCACGCCGATATGAAACGCTGCAAGACCTCGCGTCCACGTCTCGACTGACACATGCGCGTCCGTCCCCCGTCGGAGTGGCAAAGACATCGCGTCGGCAGCGTCGCGGCCGTCGCCAACCTCGTTCCGCTGGTCGGCGTCCTGACCCTCGGCTGGAACGTCTATTCGCTCTTGACACTCTACTGGATCGAGGGACTGGTGACGGTGTTGCTGGCTGCAGCGAAGGCGCTGTTCGCCGAACGTGGCTCGCCGGGTCTTCCCGATATCGAGCCGCTCCACGAGCTCCGTGAGAAGCGTGGCGGCTGGCGTCCCCTCTCCCGGCTCCCTGCAGTCTATCCACGGAACGTCCCGTTCGCGGCGTCGATACTCGGGTTCTGGACCGTCGCCGTTCTCCCGGCGAGCGTCCTCTACTGGTTGACGGCGGCACCGGTTATCCGCCCGTCGCTGTCCCTGCTCGTCGGCGGTGTCGGACTGGTGATCACACAGCTCCACGAGTTCCTGTCCGACTACCTCGCCGGACAGGAGTACGCCGACGTCTCCGCCCAAGAGATCCTGCGTGAACCCCTCCAGCTCGGCCTCGTGACTCTCACGGTGGGTCTGCTCGCGAGCGCCGGCGACCGATCCGGTGGGCTAGTCCTCCTCACCGGCATCGTCGTTGTCAAGACCGCGACCTCGGTCTATCGGCTCGTCACAGATCACACGGACCTCCCGGTGCCGTCCGTCCTCGACGGGGCGTTCGGCGGAAGCCACGCCGAGCCACGTCCGGATATCGACACCCCGGACGGGCCCGTTCGTGGACGGATATCCGTCGACGCGGCACCCGTCCTGCTCGGCAGCCTCCCGATGGTCGCGTTCGGGTTCGCTCACCGGTCCACGTTCGCTATCCTGATCGGGCTGGCGTTCGCCGCACTCACCGGTGGATCGGTCTGGTTAATCATCGGGCTCGTGTTCGTCCTCGTCGTCGCCGGCGCGCGTATCGGCAGCTACTACCTGCGGTACGGGACGATCGAGTACCGCCGGTACGAGAAGCGACTCGTAGCCTACGATACGGCACTCGGGGCCGTCCAGTGGACCGCCCCGGTGGACTCGGCGACGTTCTCGATCCGCAACGCGATCCCGGATCGACTGCTCGACACCGGCACGCTGGCGGTATCCGGGGTCGACCCCGACGACCGTGACGCCCAACTTGGCCCGGTCACCGATCTCGACGCCACGATCGAGACACTCGAACTGCCCGTATCGGACCCCGCTCGCCCCGAGCGTGATTCGGCCGTCATCGCGTCCGCCCTATTGCTCGCACTCTCCTTTCTCGCCGTTCCCGCCGGTCTCGCCGTCAGCCCGAACGTCGACACCGCACAGCTGATCGGACTCGCTATCGGCGTTGGACCGATTTTTTTGCTGCCGGTCGTGCTTATGATCTGGGCGGCGCTCAGACGAATGTAGAGGATTCCCCGATCGTATTTACGATCACCCGGACTGGTCTCAACCGGAACGGAAACATCGATCCGATTGGGATTCGTACCGTCAACTCGGGCGGGAACTGATCAGACAGCGAGATTCGAACCAGATCCCCGAGACGGTCCGGATATTCTCTGTGAGCGCTGTCAGTGAACTTTGGTCGTACAGTGGCGTCGCGTCGTAGGCCGGCCAATCGACGTGTGGGCGTTGAGCGATTCGTCGAAAGACATCACGGCGGGAAGTGTCACTCGGGACCACTAGAACTCCATACCCCTGACTCGTGTACGGACTCATCTCCATCGAAAGATGTGCGGCACTGTCCGAAACGGGCCAATTCCAACTTTGCTGTCATTCCTCTACTATCAGGCTGAGTCGGGACCACGAGAAGGTCAGTCGCCGATTGCGGTGATAATGTGGAGGACGAGGATGATGGCAGTGACAGCAGTCAGCAAGACGTGTATTCGTCGCCATCGTGAAAAGAGAGTCTCTTTTGTGACAGTCAGCACACGGCCAACGACTGACGGTATCTCGTCTCCTCGTCCACGCCGGACGACGTGTCGATGTAGATATCGACCATACAGGCCACTCGCCACCTCTACACCGAGCAAGGCAGCAACTGCGAGACCGAGGCCTTCCCACTCTTCGACAGCAATGAAGTGTGGCAGCGTTAGTGCCGTCCCGATGAGAACGACCCACTGGTGTGTTTGTAACTGATACCGCCGGTATTGCATCGGCAGCAATCGCTTTCGCTTTGCGAGACTGTACCCGAGGACACCGACGACGAGAAAGACAACGCCAGCTTCAACCACACCAATGTACGGAGCCTCATTCACTTCGCCACCAAGGCCCCACCAATCTCCAATCAGACTCGCGCCTGTCTCATCTTCGTCCGTATCCTCTGCATCTTCACCTTCCTCTTCCTCACCCTCCAATTCATCCACGTCCGCAACAGGAGGGAGTGACTGTTCTGTTGCGTCAAGATTTTTCACGACTATATGATCACCATCTACTGGTGATGCCCCCGCTTGAACAGTGCCGACTCCACTAACGACCAGAATGAGCACAACGGCGAGACCGACTTGCGATAATCGATTATACATATCTAGCTGTGGGTACGGTATCAAAAAGTGTGTTCGCGTCCAGTCATCGAATCGTATGCGTCCACACAGTATTCTGGCATAATACGAAGGGCTCAACGCAGGTGCCCGGGACTACTGTGCCTGCAGACGGTTACTTTACAATAGCGGATAGGTTTGATCCGGTATCAGCTAATCTTCGTCATCATCGTCGGAGTGGTCGTCGGAGTCATCATCGTCGGAGTGGTCGTCGGAGTCATCATCGTCGGAGTGGTCGTCGGAGTCATCATCGT